>WBXI01000030.1 GCA_008933025.1 Verrucomicrobiota bacterium | reverse complement strand
TTTCCGCGGCGATGAGGCGGTAGGCGACGACGGGCTGTGTCTGGCCGATGCGGTGCGTGCGGTCGATCGCCTGCGCTTCCACGGCCGGATTCCACCACGGGTCGTAGAGAATCGCGTAGCTGGCGGCGGTGAGGTTGAGGCCGAAGCCGCCGGCCTTGAGCGAGATGAGGAACACCGCGTTGCCCTCGGCCGACTGGAAATCCCGGACCAGCGCGCCGCGGTCCTCGGTTTCGCCGGCGAGGAAGAACACGGGCCAGCCGCGGGTGCGGAGTTCGTCGCGCAACAGGTCGAGCAGGGAGACGAACTGGGAGAATACGAGGACCTTCTGTCCTTCCTCCATGAGCGGTTCGAGTTGCTCGAGGAGCGCCTCGAGTTTCGCGCCGGGCTGGGTGGAGGCGGGCTGCACGAGGCGCGGATGGCAGCAAATCTGCCGCAGGCGCAGCAGCGAGGTGAGCAGGTTGAACCGTTCCTGGTTGAGCTGCTTCGGCGTCCCCACGCGCAACAGCACCTGCTGCGCGCGCTTGAGTTCGGCCCGGTACAGCACCAATTGCTCGCCCTCGAGCTCGCAATACAGGTCCTCCTCGATCCGGTCCGGCAGGTCGCGCGCGACCTGCGATTTGGTGCGGCGCAGAAGGAACGGCCGCACGCGGGCGGTCAACCGACGGCGCGCGAACGGGTCGTCCTTGGTGTCGAACAGCTTTTGGAATCCCGCGCGCGAACCGAGGACGCCGGGCATGGCGAACGCCATGAGACTCCACAGGTCGAGCAGGCGGTTCTCGATCGGCGTGCCGCTCAGCAAGAGGCGGTGCCGTGCCTTCAGGGTCCGCGCGATCATCGCGGTGACGCTGGCCGGGTTCTTGATGTACTGGCCCTCGTCGAGGATGACGCACAGCAGGGGGCGGTTCGCCAACGCCTCGCCGACGGCCCGGAGCTGGTTGTAATTGAGGATGTGGAGCTCGGCCGTATCGAGTTCCTTGGGAAGGCGTTCGATTTCGTTCGAACCCCAGACCCGGACCTTCAGCGTCGGCGTGAACCGCGCGGACTCCGCGCGCCAGTTGTCGGCGACGGACTTCGGACAGACCACCAGCGACGGCGGGACCAGGGAGTCCGACGCATCGGTGGCCTTTTTCCGGGAACGGCCCGTGGTCAGGACGGGAACGGACGATCCGACGGACAAAGTGCCGAGTTTTCCGGCGGCGGTCTCCGAGCGGACCCATTGGAGCCACGTGAGCGTCTGGAGCGTCTTGCCCAGACCCATGTCGTCGGCCAACACCCCGCCAAAGCCGTTCGTGCTGAGATAGGCCAGGAAATGGAATCCCTCGAGCTGGTAGGGGCGCAACTCGGCGTGGACGGTCGAGGGAAGTGCCGGGGTCACGCGGGCCTTCAGTTCGCCGGCGCGGGCGCGGATCCGGAGCACGGCGTCCTCGGGAAGCATTCCCCGCGCGGCGTCGTCGGCGAGCTGGAGCACGTGCATCCGTTGCGGTTCGGCGCTGAGTTCGTGCGGGCTGAGGCCGAGCCGGGCCAGTTGCTCGTCCTCTTCCTTGGTGAGCTGGAAGTTGAGCCGGCGCCAGCCCTTGCCGGCCAGGCGCACCCAGCGTCCGCGCGCTTCCAGCAGCGCCTTGAGTTCGTCCTTGTTCAGCGTGGTGTCGTCGACGTCGAGCACCACCCGCAGGTCGAACCAATCGATCGCTTCCGACGGTTCCACCGAGAGACGGACCCGGCCCGCCACCTCGGCGTTGAGGAACGACGCCAATTCGCCGCGGAGCTCGACCCGCACCGTGGGCGGGATCGATTTCAACCAAGGCACGAACTTTTCCGGGAACCCGCGGGTGACACGCAACGACCATTGCAACCGCGCGTAATCCCAGCGGAAACCGCCGGCGTCCACGACGTCGGCGAGCCCGGCGAGGGGACCGCGGTCGACCGACACGATGCGTTCGTTCGGGTCCAGGGGCGCGTCCGGGGCGATGGGGGCCGCGGGGGCGGGTGCATCCGGGCGCGAGGGGACCTGCCATTGCAATCCGTTCCAACGCTCGACCATCTCCCCGTCGTCCGAGGCCCCGAGAGCGTCGAGCACGCAATGCTCGATCTCCAAGCCATGGGTGAGTTTGCGCAACTCGAGGCGGAACACCGGGTGCAGCGGGATCAGTTGGACGCGGTCGGCGAGCAACCCGGGCAACGGTGCGCCGAGGTTGCGCAGGAAGCGGACGCCGCCATGGGATTCGATCGCGGCGGCGGGGATCGGCGTGGGCCGATTGATCGCCAGCACGCGGTCGTCCACGGAGGGCCCCTCGAAGACCGCGTCGGCGGTGAGGTACAGGGTGGGTTCGCCCGGGAACGTCGCGCGGATCTCGGGGACGGCGGTGCCGTCGGCCTGGACCAGTCGCAGGATGTAGTCGCCCTGGGGTTGGTCGGGATCCTCGAGTTGCCAGCGCAGCGGTTCGGCGGGCCGGGCGAGGGGTTCGCCCTCGGCATTCACGAGGCGCGTGACCAGGGTGGGTTGCCGGAGGAGGAATCCGATGACCCGGCGCGCGGTGGGTTCGGTGGGGCTCAGCGCCGGTTTGCGGTAGCCGGTGACGCTCAGGCCCTGCTGGAAGCACTGCCAGATCAACGTGGCCGCGGTGTCCACGAGGCCACGCTCCAGATGCGTCTGGGCAAAACGTTCGAACTGGTGGGCCTTGATGGGTTCGTGTTCGTCGGACGTCCCGCGGCGCCATTCGAGCACCACTTCGTTCTCGGTGAACCGCGCCCGGAGGTCGGTCGGCGCGTTCTCGGCCGATTCCACCTCGGCCGCGGTTCCCCACTGTCCGAGCAATTGGCGCCAATGCCCGATCTCGTGGCGCCGCCTTTCGATGGCGAGCTTTTGGCGCAGGGGCTCGAGCGGCGACACGGGTCGCAGGAATCCGGGGATGCCGGTTCCTTTCTCCTCCGCGTACTGCGCGAGGTAGAGCCAGAACTCGTGTTCGTCCTCCGGCAACGAGCGCCACAGTTGGACGCCGTCGAACGACGAACCCCCGGCCGACGGCTTGGCAATTCCGAGACGCTCCAGTTCCGGCCGTGGAATCGATGGCCGCCGTCCGAACCGCCGGTACAGATCGCCGATCTTGCCGAGGAAACGGCGTTCTTCCTCGGTGGTTTCATGCCCGGCGGCAATGAGGCGGCGTTCGACGGGCCCGGGTTCGGGCTTCGGGGCCGACGGGTTTCCGGAGGGGTTGGCCACCGACGGGGAGTCCGGCGCCGTGGCTCGGGAAGGAGTGGAATCCCCGGCGTCCGCCGCGGCCACGGGGCGGGGGGCCGGAGCGGTCTTCGCGGTCGATTTGACGGCGGCGCGGCGCGCGGCCGGCTTGGGCGGGCTGCCGCCCACGAGGTGGTGCCGCGTGAGCAGGTGGCGGGCGAGGGCGTAGGCGTGCTCGCAGGCGGGACCGGCGGGGCAGTTGCATTCCACCCGCGCCGTCGCTCCCGGGACCTCGCCGTCGATTCGGAATCCGATCTCTACTGGTTTCGGGGACGGGATGGTGGCCGCGAATTCCCGGTGGGCATCGAGGCAACGGATCGATTGAACGACGCCGCGTCGGAAGGTTTCCTCGCCTTTTTCGCGCACCTCCGGCGCGAACGAGCCGAGGAGTCGTTCCACGGCGTCCGGGTCTGCAAGGGCGAAATCGCGCCAGTCCATGTTGGCCCAGCTTAATGGAATGGCTCCGCGGAACAAGGCATCGTCCACGAAACCCAACGATCGGGCGCATCGGGCCGCGATGGCAATCGACCGCGCCGGCACGCCGGACGGTGGAGACAGGCCGCCGGGATTCGTGAGCAGGACGACATTCCGCCGTCGCCACCGGGCGCCGGGTGGGCCGTCACGCTTCCTGGCGCAGGATCTCGAGCGGCGGGGCATTGGCGATGCCGCGACTGGTCGCCAACCCCACCGCGACCGTCAACGCGGGCACGGCGACCAGCGCCACGAGCGCATCGATCCAGGGAATCTGGAACCCGCTCTTGAACACGAAATGGGCGAGCGCCCAGCCACCCGCCATCGCCAGCAGGAGTCCCGTGGTCGCGGCGAGAATCCCGAGGCTGGCGTACTCGACGAACAGGATCCATCGGACCTGCGCGCGGGACGCGCCGAGCGTGCGGAGGAGGATGCTCTCGCGGGAGCGTTGCCATCGGCCGGTCACGATGGCCCCGACCAGGACCACCACCCCGGTCAGGACCGTGAACAACGCCATGAAACGGATCGCGAAGCCCACCTTTGACACGAGATTGTTCACCGTCTCGAGGACCAGCGTGAGGTCGATGGCGGCCACGTTGGGGAATTCGCGGACCAATTCCCGCTGCAACCGCGCGGACTCGCGGGCGTTCCCGACCCGCGTGGCCACCACGTGCATGGCGGGTGCCGATTCCAGCGCGCCGGCGGGGAACACCACGAAGAAGTTCGGCCGCACCTGCCGCCAGTCCACCTCGCGCAACCCCGACACCTCGCAGTCGACCGCGACGCCCTGGACGTCGAAGGCCATCCGGTCCCCGACGCCGACGCCGAGGTCGCGCGCGATGCCCTGCTCGAGCGTGATCGGGATCCGGGCGGAAGCGGGGCCGACCCGCGGGACGAGTCGCCCGGCGACGAGCTTTTCGGAGTCGGTCAGGTTCGTGCGCCACGTGGAGCGGTATTCGCGCTGGAGGATCCAGCCGGGAACGCGGGCGGAACGATTGGTGGCCAACTCGCGCACCGGGCGATCGTTCACCGACTTGATCCGCATGGTGACGATCGGGGCCTGGTCGAGGATGGGGAAGCCCTGTCGTTCCAACAGGGCGGTGACGCCCGCGAGTTGGTCGGGTTGGACGTCGAAAAGGATGGCGTTGGGCCGGCGTTCGCCGCCGGGGGGGAACAAGCGGTGCAGCAGCGTCGAGCGGGTGAATTGCAGGGTCAACAGGAGGAAGGTGCCGAGCCCCAGGGAAACCAAGAGGGTCGTCGTGCGGTTTTGCGGTCGGTGGAGCGAGGCGAGTCCCTGTCTCCAGACGAACGGGAGGCGGGCGGGGACAAAACGCCGCGCCGCCCAGACCAGCAGGCGCGCGGCGGCCGCGAGCAACAGGAAGGCGAGTCCAAGGCCGACCGCGAAACCGGCGCCCTGGTACCAATGCCGCGTCTGCAGCAACGCGAACCCGAACACGGCGGCGCCGACCAACGCGTGGACCGCGATGCGGGCCAGGTCGGGTCCGGTGCGCGGCGCCTCGTACGCGGCGCGGATGGCGACCAGCGGCGAGACCCGGCGCACGGCGAGAAGTGGCAGCAGGACGAACACCACGGAAATGCCGATCCCGGTGGCCACCGCACGCGCCGCGATGGGCACGGAGAAATCGACGTGGATCGGGAACGGCAGCAGCCCGTGGAACACCGCGGGCAGCGCGAGTTGGACGGTGGCGCCGACGGCGACGCCCGCGACGGATCCCGCGCAACCGAGGGCGATGGCCTGGGCGAGGTAGATCGCGAACGTCGATGCCATGGGCGCGCCGAGGCAGCGGAGGATCGCGACCTGGCCGAGGCGTTGTTGCACGTGCACCTGGATCGCGCTCGCGATGCCGACCGCACCGAGCAGGAGCGCGACGAACGCGACGAGATTGAGGAAGGCATTGAGATCCTCGAGGGCTTTCCCGAGGTCCTGCTGCCGCTTCTCGGCGGTGTCGACGTCGAGGCGGAGGCGGCGGAAGTCCCCCTGGTAGTCGCGCACGATCCGGGCGACGGGCGGTTGGGCCGGGAGCTTAAACATCGCGCGGTAACGGACGAGGGCGCCGCGCTTGAGGAGGCCGGTGCGCGGGAGTTCCGAGGCGGCGATGTAGACCCGCGGCGCCAAGGTCGCGAAGGCCACCGAGTCACCCGGCACGCGACGGAGCATCCCGGCCATGCGGGTCGTCCAGTTCCCGAGCTTCACGCGGTCGCCGGGCCTGAGGTCGAATTGTTGCGCCATGCCTTCCTCGACCAACACGCCGTCGCCATGGCGGAACGCGTCGGCGGCCGCGGCCGGTTCGGTCTCGATCCGACCGTAGAAAGGGAAGCCGCCGGCGATGGCGCGCACGTTCACGAGGCGCGCGGCGTCGCGGTCGGGAAACGACACCATCGAGGCGAAACTGACCTCCGAGGCCCTTTCGCCGCCGATCTTTTCCGCGAGCGCGATTTCCTCCGGCCCCGCGGGTTGGCGGCTGGTGAGCACCAGATCGGCGCCGAGCAGGGCCTTGGATTGCTCGTCGATGGTGCCGCGGAGGGTACGCCCCATCGATCCGAGGGCGACGAGCGCGGCGATGCCGAGGGTGATGCTGAGGGAGAAGAGCACCAGGCGTCGCCGGCTGCGGCGCGAATCGCGCCACGCCATGCGCCACGTCCAGGGATCGAGCAATGCGGTCAACGGGTTCACGACGGGATGCGGGTGTTCATTCGGCGCGACGCCCGTTGCGCAGCCTGACGATCTGGCCGCAGCGTCCCGCCAGTTCGAGGTCGTGCGTCACCAGGACCAGCGCGGTGCCGGCGGTCCGGTTGAGATCGAACAGCATGTCCACGATGTGGCGCGCGGTTTCGCCGTCGAGATTGCCCGTGGGTTCGTCCGCGAACAGCAGTTGCGGCCGGTTGATGAAGGCGCGCGCGAGCGCCACCCGCTGCTGTTCGCCCCCGGAAAGCTGGACCGGATAGTGGTGCAACCGGTCCCCGAGACCCACGCCCGCCAGCATTTCCGTCGCTTCCCTGCGCCGGCCCGTCTCGCCGCGGAGTTCGACCGGCACCAGCACGTTCTCCAATGCCGTCAGCGTCGGCAGCAGTTGGAAATTCTGGAACACGAACCCGACGTTTTGATTCCGGACCCGCGCCCGCGCATCCTCGTCGAGCGAACCCAAGTCGTGACCCGCGAGCCGGACGGTGCCCGAGGTGGGGATGTCGAGCCCCGCGCCCAGACCGAGCAAGGTGGTCTTGCCGCTGCCGGAGGGCCCGACGATGGCACAGGTTTCGCCGGGCATGACGGAGAGGGACACGTCGGCGAGGACGGTGAGTTCGGACGCACCGCTGCGATACGTCTTGGTCAGGTTCTCGAGCGCGAGCAGGGCTTGCACGTGCGGTCTGTTCCACGCGCCGCCCGCCCCGTCAACCCTTTCCCCGGGAAGACGGGTGCGTCCGCCCGTGTTGTCGGCGGCGGTGGCCGGCGAGGTCGATCCCGGCAACCGCCGGATGCCACACCGGAAGCGGGTGCCAATCTGCGGGCTTCCCGTGCCGCCCGGATTCCGGCAATTTGAAGGCGTCATCCCGGCAGGCATTCCTCACCAGCGTCCCCCGTAACTCCCATGAAAGCCAATGCGGCAGGCACCAAGGACAAGCGGAAGATCGCCCCGAAACCACCGGTTCGCGCCGTCCCTGGCGCCCGGATCCATCCGGTCGTCATTTACCCATACCGGCAACCCGACGATCTCGCCGACCTCGAGCAATTGTTCGATCTCGTCGGGTGGCTCGACTCCGAAAAGGGCCTGTACGCGCGGCCGATCACCGTGATCGACCGAAAGACCCACCTCGCCAACGCCGCGAATCCCCGCTATCTGGCTTTTCGCGACGAGGTGGTGGCCCGGCGCAGCGAGATCGTCGACGCGTGGTGCGTCGACACCTGCCAGATGTGGTACTCGGGCATGGGACTTGCCCACGAACGCGGCGGGTCGGACGACGTGTACTGGCTGATCCCGGGCGACTTCAACTACGCCACCCCGGCCGGGCACGAGGTGCTGGCAAAGCTGCACGACCTGCCGGAGATCTGCATCGATCTCAAACAGGACGTCTGCATCGGGGAGATCACCACCGACCACAACAACTCGAAGCAACTCATCGACAACTACGGGACCTTCGCGCTGCTGTACAATTGGTTCCCGGTGGAGGCCCAGGAGATCCGGCAATACACGGAGCGGCCGCGCTCGGAGTTTTTCGCGATCCGCCACGCGTTCCTCGGCGAGGTGCTGCGGCGCCGCTGGTACGCGTACGAACAGACCCTGGTGATCCTGCTCCACGCGGTGTCGGGGGACAAACGGATGAGCCGGTTCAACGTCGGGGCCATTTCCGACCTCCCGGAGGGGCGCGATTCGCTGGAGTCGGCCATCCAACAGGTCGAGCGCGCCGAGCGGGTCCTCAAGAGCCTGTGGCGCGAACGTCACCATGGCGACGAGCGCTGGGTGGAGCGCTACCGCGCGCTCGAGGCCCAGTCGGAAGAAATCCGGCGGACGGCGGTCGGCATCCTCGGGAACATCCTGCGCTGATCCCACGGTGGCGGCCGGCGGAAGTCCTCCCGGAGTCCACCGACCGCCGGGCATCCAGTGAAGCCGATCCTACTCCTCGTCGATTTGCAGCGCGATTACCTCCGTTCGCCCGGGTTGGAACCGGCGGCCGGCCTGGTGACCGCGCAGGCGTCGCGTCTCCTCCGGTCCTTCCGCGATCTGGCGCTCCCCGTCGTCCACGTCTGGACCACCGTCGATCGTGGTCGCGACCAACGGATGCCCCACTGGCGGCGGATGGGGAAATGGCAATGCGAGGAAGGCACCGATGGCCACCGGCCGCCGGCGGAATTGCAACCGCTGCCGGGCGAGGCCGTCGTCCACAAGCGCTTCTTCGGAGCCTTCGGCACCGGCGAATTGGAGCGCGTGCTGAATACCCTGGAGGCAGACACCCTTCTCCTTGCCGGCGTCCATCTGCACGCCTGCGTCCGTGCCAGCGCGTTGGATGCCTACGAGCGGGGATACAGGGTTTGGATCGCCGACGACGCGGTGGCGAGCGACGACCCTTTGCACGCGGCGATCACCCGTCGCTATCTCCAGGAGCGCGCGGCCGAATTCAACAGCGTCGACCATTGGCTGCGGGAACTGGGTGTTGGCGGAAGTCGGGAACCCGCCGCGTCGGGCGATGCCGAACCGCCGCCTTTGCCGGTGGCGATCATTGGCAATGCCCACGTCCACCGGACCAACCTTTGCCGGATCACCCGGCAATCCCCGGCCCGGGAAGGTTTCGCCTTGGCGACGGTTCCGGTGGCCGATGCGGCGGCAATCGGCGAGGCGACCGGGTCGGCGCGGCGGGCAGCGCGGGACTGGGCCCATTCGGATCCGGCGGCCCGGGTCCGGTTGTTGGACGATTGGGCGGACCGCATCGACGCCGACGCGGGGTTGGCGGCCGAGATCGCGCGCGAGACCGGAAAACCGATCCGACATGCCCGCGACGAGGTGGCCGCGACGGCCATCCAGCTCCGCGCGATCGCCCGGCGGGTTTGTCCGGACGAGCAACCCGGGCAGGACGCGCCGGCGTGGGTCCGACACCGTGCCTTGGGGGTGATCGCGGTCGTCACGCCGTGGAACAACCCGACCTATATCCCGGCGGGGAAAATCGGGGCCGCCCTCCTGCACGGCAACACGGTCGTCTGGAAGCCGGCGCCGGCGGCCTCGACGGTGGCCGTGCGCCTGATGCGACTGCTGCAGGAGGGGGGCGCGCCGGATGGATCGGTCAATCTCGTCCTCGGCGACCGTTCGGTCGCCGCAGGACTGATGGCGGATCCCGGGGTGGACGCGGTGACGCTGACGGGATCGACCGCGGCCGGATACGCGGCCCAGGACATTTGCGCCCGGCGGCATGTTCCCCTGCAGGCCGAGTTGGGAGGCAACAACGCGGCGATCGTGTGGGCGGACGCGGATTTGGCCATCGCGGCCGAAAGGATCGCCGAGGGCGCCTTCGCCATGGCCGGCCAACGGTGCACCGCCAACCGCCGGGTCATCGTGGACGAAAGGTGCCGAGGGGAATTCCTCGGCCTGTTGGCCGCGGCGGTCGCCCGGCTTGGCCTGGGTGATTCCATGGACCCCGGGACCCAGGTCGGCCCATTGATATCGCGGGAAAGCCGCGATCGCGTCGCCGCCTGCGTGGCCCGGGCGCGATCGCGGGGCTTGGGGATCACGATGCCCCACGGGACGTCGGGCGTCGGGGATCCATGCGGAATTCCGGGCACCGAATATTTTCCGACGCTGGTGCTGGCGGACGACCCGCGGGACGAGTTGGTGCAGGAAGAGACGTTTGGTCCGGTCCTGGTGGTGCAACGGGCGGCGAATTGGGCCGAGGCCATTTCGCGGTGCAACGGAGTGCGACAAGGGCTCGCGGCGGCCCTGTTTTCCGGGTCGCCGGAGTTGCAGCGATGCTTTCTCGCCGAGGCCCGTGCCGGCATCCTGAAGATCAACCGCTCCACCGCGGGCGCGGCGGTGGATGTTCCCTTTGGCGGATGGAAAGCTTCGGGAATTGGCCCGCCCGAACACGGGTCCAGCGACCGGGAATTCCACACCAGGGTCCAGGCAATCTACCGGTGACCGAACGGCCGGTGGTCCCGCGCTCCACGGATCCGGCGCGAACCTGCGGGAGGCGCCCCCGTCCCGGACGGTTGCCGATCCGGGCTTGGTTCGGTTGGCCGGCGGGCACAGACTCGCCGCGACTTTCCCATGAAGATCGCCACTGCATTCCGATCGTTTGTCGTGTGGGCCGTGCTCGCCGGTTCCACCTTGGCCCAATCCCCCGGGGCTCCGGCCGCTCCCGATTCCAGGTTCCAGATCCCGGCCACCGACGAGGGACTTCCCGGCGCCGGACCGATCCGTCGCCTGGAATGGTTCCGGAATCTGTGGGTCCAACGCCGCGCGGGATGGGCGGCCCGGCAGGAACTGGACCGCCACTCGCTGGTTTTTCTGGGCGATTCCATCACCCAGGGTTGGGGCGATGCCATGGGCGGGAATTTCCCGGGCGTGAAGGTCGCCAATCGCGGCATCAGCGGCGATACCAGCCGGGGGATGTTGGTGCGGCTCGAGGAAGACGTGCTGTCCCTGCAGCCGACCGGGGTGGTGTTGCTCCTGGGCACCAATGACCTCGAGGAAGGCGCGGATCCGGAGACCATCGCCGGCAACCTGCGGCTCATCGTCGCCCGTCTCAAACAGCATGATCCGCGCATGCCGGTCATCCTGTGCGACGTGTTCCCGAGCGCGGCTTCCAAGAGTCGGCCGGCGGACAAGATCAAACGGCTGAACGCCCTGTACGCGGCGGTGGCCAAGGGTCAGACGCAGGTGACGCGCATCGAGACCTGGAAGCTGTTCGCGAACGCGGCGGGCGACGCGAAGCCGGAGGAATTCCCCGACCTGCTGCATCCCAACGCGGTGGGTTACGCGAAGTGGGCGGCGGCGCTGCGGCCCGTTCTCGCCACCCTGGGTTATCTGGAAAACACGCCGGATGCGTTCGTGCCGGAGCCCGGTTTCGTCAGCCTGTTCAACGGGCGCGACCTCACCGGCTGGGGATTCCGGACCAACGAGTTCGCCGGGTTGACCAAGAGCACCGACCGGCGCTATGTCGCGCGCCATGGCCGCCTGATCGTGACCACGCCCACCGAAGGCAGCCGCGTGGAACAGTTGTGGACCACCCGCTCGTTCCCCATGAACTTCACCCTGAAGCTGGAATTCCGGGCGACCCCAAACGCCGACAGCGGCATCTTCATCCGCAAGCCCCAGCTCCAGTGCCGGGATTATCCGTTGGCCGGCCCGTACAAGGAATTGAAGCGCTACAAGGCGCAGGACTGGAACGAGGTGGTGATCGTGGTGAAGGACAACGTCGCGCACTGCACGTGCAACGGCGAGGTGCTCGAGGCCGCATTGCCGGTCCCGGCCACGGGTCCGATCGGCTTGGAAGGCGACAGCGGCCAGATGGAATACCGACGGATCCGCCTGCGGGAAGACCGGTGAAACGTCCTATGGCTTCGGATGCGCGAGAAGCCAGTCGACGACCCGCCCGGGAAACTCCCCGGAGAGGACCGGCAAGTGGATTCCCCCGTTGATGGTCCAGAGTTCCACGGAACCGCCGGGCGGGCACGCGGCGTAGCGCGTCCGGATGGTCTCGGGGCCCGCCACGTCGAGGACCAGATCCATCGAGGGCCCCGGGTCGGTCGACGGATCGCTACATCCGTTGATCCGTGCCCAGATCGCGACGGTCTGGGCCGCGCCCGGGAAAAGGGCCTGCACGGGCAACCCGACGAGGGCCCCGCCGGCATAGGGAACGATCTCGTCGGACGTTCCGTGGATCTGCAGGATGTTCACGGGTTCGCTCGGGCGATGGCGGTCGGCATCGAGATACGTGGCCCCCGCGAAGCTGGCGATTCCCGCGATGAGGTCCGCGTGCTCGCAGGCCATGCGGTGTGCCATGAACCCCCCGTTGGAAATGCCGCCGACATAGATGCGTTTGCGATCCACCGCGAACCGACGCGCGATCTCCTCGATCACGGCGCGAAGATAGCCCGAATCGTCCTCCCCACCGGCATGGAAGTCGCAGCAGGCTTCCGTGGCGTTCCAGTAATTCAGGCCCTGGATATCGGGGGTTCCCTCCGGATAGCAGAGGAGAAGTCCCCGTGACTCGGCCGCCGGTTGGAAGGCGAAATAGCTTTCCATCCAGACGGCTTTTCCCTGGTAGGCATGCAGCAAGACCACCAGCGGCATGGCCGTGTGCCCGTCGTAGCCGGACGGGACGTAGACCCGGGTCGGTCGGGGGCTCTGGATCCTGTAGAAACGTGCGGGCAACACCGTTCCGCCCACCATGGGAGTCGTCACCCCGGCAAGGTCTTCCCATGGCCCGTCGAAATGGTCGGACCGCTGCAACATCCCCGGCTTTGCCGGTGTCAGGACGGTGGCGCCGCTCTCCGCGGCCAATCGGGCGTCGGCATCGAGACGCGGCAACACGGGTCGGGAAGTTCCGGGGGCGGCATTCCGAATCGTGAAGACGGCCACGGCATTGCCCAGCGGAATGGCGCCCGCGGGATTGGTCAGGACGATGGAAAAAACCTTTTCCCCGCCCACGCCCGGCGTCCGCAGGAGCGGGACGACCAGACTCCGGACGGTCTCGTTCCCGGCGAATTCCAGGGTTCCCGAGATGGCCGTGTAATCGATCCCGGCGCGCGCCGAGCCATCCATGGTGGCATAGTCCACGCGAACCGGCCCCAGCGAGCGACTGTTGCCACGCAGGATGCCGACGGTGACGGAGTCCCAATTCTGCCAGGCGGTCCGGGTGGATTCTGCGAACCCGATGCCCGGATCGTCGTCGATGATCGTGATGGTCGCCGTGCGGCGGTTTCCCAGAAGCGCCCCTGACGTCGGGTTTTCGAGCGCGAGACGGATGGTCTCGTCGGCTTCCTTGATGCCGTCGTCGAGCAGGGGCACGTCGACGAACTTCAGGCGTTCGCCGGCGGCGAAACGGACCGTGTTCGTCGCCGCCACATAATCCAGTCCGGCGGTCGCCGTGCCATCGGTCGCCGCGAACGTCACGGTTGCCGCGGAGTCGTTCTCGCCACGGACCAATCCGATCCTCGCGAAAGCCGCGTCTTCCCGGACGTGGTAGGTCGCGGCCCCGAATTGGATGGTCTCGTCGTCGTCGGTGATGGCCACGGTCGCGGCCGTCGGATGGCCCAAGCTGGCGCCGCCGGCCGGATTGCGGAGGGATATGCCGAAGGACTTCGTGGGTTCCGCCGCGTGGTCGTTGACGAGCGTGACGGCGATCGATTTCAGCGTCTCGCCGGGACCAAAGACCAAGGTGCCCGCCGCCGCCAGGTAATCCACCCCGGCCTTCGCTGTCCCGTCGGCCGTGGCGTAGTCGACGGACACGGGAGTCGTGTCGTCGTGTCGGATCACCCGGATCGCGACCGATCCGGCATCCTCGGCGACGGCGTAGCTTTCCAACTCCAATTGCAGCGCCGTGTCGGGACCGGAAAGCCGCGGGGCAGCCGTCGTGCGGCCAGCCGAAAAGGCCGGCCCCAACGGAAGCAGCGCAAGGATCATGAGGGCGAACAGCAATGGGTTTTTCACCGGACAACCTCCGCCGCCATTGGTGGCACGACGGAGACCCGATGGGAATGGGCATCCCTTGCTGGATCTTGGCGGGGTCCGTGCCTCGGTTCGATGCGGGTGTCCCTTGGTCGCCGGGGCCCCAGCCCCTTGCGGGAAGCTCCCGCTTCTGGGAATGCTTTCGGCGTCTTGTTGGACCTATGAAACACTTTTCGCGGCCATCGTTTCCGCGTCCGTTCGCAACCTTGGCCTTGGTCGTGGTACTCAGCTCGTGGTCGCTCCATGCCGCCGAGGAAATCTTCGTCAAGAATTGCGCTCCCTGCCATGGGCCCGACGGACGCGCCCGCACGCCCGTCGCGCGTCGGCTCGGGGTGAAGGACCTCACCGTCAGCAAGGTGTCCGACGAGGAGATCGTGAAGTCGATCAAGCAGGGACGTCCGGACAAGACGGGCAAGCTGGTCATGCCGTCGTTCGACGACAAGGTTACGGCTCCCGACATCGAGGCCCTCGTCAAGGCGGTGAAGGCGCTGCGAAAGTGAGACCGGCCCCCGGGTCCGTGGCCCGTCCGCCCAGCCATCCATGAATCCCATGCCGTCCGTGGACTCCGGCGGGCCCGCCGGGATGATGGCGGCGGACCTTCTCGGATGCATCGAGGCGTCCGACGACGCGGGATTCGACCGGATCTACCCGCCGGCGATCCGCGGCCTTTCCGCGGCGCATTGGTCGCCCGTGGCCATCGCGCGGCGTGCGGCCCGCTTTCTGGCGAGGGAACCCGGGACGCGGGTCCTGGACATCGGGTGCGGCCCGGGAAAGTTCTGCATGGTGGGCGCCTTGACCACGGCCGGGCTTTTCACCGGGATCGAACGGCGCGCGCATCTGCGCGAGATCGGGCGCAAGCGCATCGCGGGGGCCGGCATCGCCAACGCGGAGATCCAAGAAGGCAATGTCGACGACGTGGATTTCACGCGGTTCGACGCCTTCTATATTTTCAATCCATTCGCGGAAAACGTCGGGGAAGCGCCGGCCATCGACACCACCGTTCCCTTGTCCGCGGGGCTGTACGCGACTTATACCGGGATCGTGGCGGCCGGTTTGGCTGCGGCGCCGCCGGGAACCCGGGTCGTGACCTTTTGGGGCGCGTGCGAGGAAGTGCCGCCCGGTTACGCCTGCGTCGGGAGATCCGAGAACGGCGAGCTCAAGTTCTGGGAGAAGCGCGGGGATTAGCCTACGGGAGGAGATTGCCGTCCGGTTGGCGCAGGAACGACAGGAGGTCGGCGAAATCCCGGGGCGACCAACCGCCTTCCAGCCCGTCCGGCATCAGCGATCGTCCGGTCGCCCGAACCGCTCGGATGTGGCTGCGGGGAATGGATTCGTCCGGGGAGCCGGGATGCCGGACGGTGAGGCGCGTTTCCGTCTCGCTGGAGATCAGGCCCGTCACCGTCTCGCCGCCCACGGTCGTGATTTCGTAGGCGCCATAGTCCGGCGCGACCTGCCGGCTGGGATCGAGGACGTCCGTGAGCAGGGTTTCGAGGGGTCGCGCGGCGATCCCGGAGAGATCGGGGCCGACCCGTTGTCCATGGCCCTGGACGTAGTGGCAGGCGAGGCACAGTTTCGCGAAGGTCGCGGCTCCACGGGCCCGGTCCCCGGTCATGCCGAGCGCGGGCCGGAACCTTTCCACCACCCGCTCGCGATCCGGGTCCGCGCCGTGCGGAACCGGCGCGGGACGCGACCATCGCCGGGGCTCGGCGCGACGGGAAAGCCACGCGGCGTCGGTGGATCGCGTGCTGCTCGCGGCGGCAAGGAGCAGCCAACGGTTGGTGGTGGCCCCGGCGATGTCCGCGAGCAGGCTTTCGCGCAGCCGCGCCTGTTCTTTCGGCAAAGTGCCCAGCGCGAGCGCGACCCGGAGTCGGACCGCCATGTCCTGGTCTCCGGCGAGGGGAATCACGGCGTCGGCATCCCGCGCGAGCGCGACGGCGGTTTCCCGCACGCGGGGCGATGGATCCCGCAACGCGTGGCCGAGGGCTTTTGCGTCGGCCGCGTCGAGGGCGTCGAGGAGATGCAAGGCCTGCGCCCGTGCCTCGGGAAAGGCGCCGCCGCGGGCGAGTCGTCGGAGCGCCGCGACGTCCTTCGGATCCCGTTGCTCGAGCAGCAAACGACGCGACGTGTCCCGCAGCCAACCGTTCGGGGTGTCGAGGCAGCGGACCAATGCGTCGTGCGGCGCGCGGGCGAGGGAAACCACCGAGGCGGGTGGCGTCCGCGGGATGTCGCGTCTGCGGATGCGCCAGATGCGTCCGTGCTCGCGACCCGCATCCCAGGCCACCCGACCGCGCATGTCCTTGGCGACCCAGTCGGGATGTTCGACGAAGCGGCGGTAAAAGTCGGCGACGTACAAGGCGCCGTCCGGGCCGGTGGCGAAATTTACCGGGTGAAACCAAGGGTCGCTGCTGGCGAGGAACTCTTTCCCGGCCTCGCCGCGTTCGGCGCGGAAGGTGGGTCCGTCCGGGACCAGCATCCGGCGGTGGACGAGATTGCGGAGGCTTTCGCCGACGAACGCATTGCCCCGGTGGTCCGCGCCGAGGGCATCGCCGCGGAACAGGTGCAGGCCCGACAACGCGTTGAAGTGGCTGCCGGACTCGTTGTTGAAAACCAACGGGGGCGGCGTGCGCGGGAAGACCTCGCCGGAGTCTCCCTCGGGCAGGCAATCCTGCAGGACATCGGTCGCCGCGAGGGCCGGATTGCGGGCCAGGTATCGGTCCGGGAAAACCTCGTGGCGCAGGGGAATGGTGTTCCAGGAGAGGAAGCGGTGTCCCCAGTCGTCGATCCCGAGCCCGAACTGGCTGCGACCCGCGAGGGTCTCGAGGGTCACGCGGCCGTCCCAACGAAAACGAAAGTCGCGCCCGCGCAGCGACCACACGTTGGTTTGTCCCGGGGCCCGGATCTCGCCGTCGCTGCGGCCGTTCGCGCCGTAGATCCATCCGTCGGGACCGAACTGGAGCGCGTTGGCGCGCAGTTGCTGGTTGCCGGTGCCGAAGCCGGTCAGGACCAGCGTCCGTTCGTCGGCGCGGCCGTCGCCGTCGGTGTCGCGCAGGAACCAGATGCCCGGCGCGGCGGTCACGAGGACGCCGCCCCGGAAAGGAAGGACCGAGTTCGGAAACGGCAGGGCGTCGGCGAAGACCGACGCGGTTTCATACAGGCCATCGCCGTCGCGATCCTCCAGCAAGCGCACCCGTCCGCCCTCGCGGGCGTTGGGGTAATCCCGCATTTCCGCGACATAGAGGCGGCGGTGCTCGTCCCATGCCATGGCCACGGGACTCTCGACCATCGGTTCGGCGGCGACCAACTCGGCGACGAGGGAGGCATCGGCGAAGGCGAACGACGCGCGTTCGGCCTCGGGGGGGCGCGGGCCATCGGGGGCCGCGAGCGCGGTCGCCGCGACGAGGGAAAGCAGCGCGGCCAGTGCGCGGCCGGAAGCGGGGCGAAGGGAGTTCATCGAGCGGAAACGGTGGATTGGGGCCGCGGATCAGGGCGCCGCCGCGGCGAGTTCCTTCAGGAGCGCGACGGCCTCGTCGGCGATGCGCTCCCCGGTGCCGGTCTCGGCGTAGCTCTGGAACCCGGTCCAAACCTGGTAGCCGCCCAGCTTGTGGGCCTCGCGATTGGGGAGGTAGCCGATCCAATCGTTGGCGAGTTCGGCGACATAGGTGTGCCGGAACGGGGAGCGGTTCTTGATGTCGATGCCCAGTTGGGTGAAGTACTCGGCGGGGACGCCGACGATGGCGACGTCGCCGATGCGCAGGACCTGCACCCAAGTCTCGCGTTCCTGTCCCTGCCGGGGGGCGAGTTCGCGCCGCATGTTCCGGAAGACCTGCTCGATGATCCCGGCGTGCGGCGGCCCGGCGTGTTTGCGGACATAGCGGGCGACGGCGGCTTCCTCGGCGGCCTCGTCGAATTGCCGGACCCGGAACCTGATGGGCCGGCGCCGGGCATCGAGGCGGGCGACGTCGCGCGATTGGGCGCGCTGCAGCGTGTCGAACACCGCGGTCTTGAGGCGGCGGATGCATTCGTCGCCGTTGAGTTCGAGGTTGTGGGTCGAGCCGCTGGCGCCTTCGAGGAACAGCGCGGTGCCCCCGAGTTGCCGTTCGAGTTCCTGCGCGGCCATGCCGTAGATGCTCGGGGAACGGCGTCCCGGCGTCCGGGCGCCGATCGTGTGCGTGCTGTGGTTGAAGAGGAGGGCGAGCAACCGGTCGTCCGGCGCCCGGAACGCCAGCACGGGCAACTCGGCGTCGAACGGCCCGGTGGGACGCACGACGTTGGTCCGTGCGCCGATCCAGAACACCTGACCGTCGTCGAGGAGCATGCGGCTGTTCTGTCCGACGGTGCGTTCCTCGCCGAGCGCGAAGGAAAAGCGGGCCTCCGCGAGCCGGGCGTTCGCGTCCGTCACCGCCTTGGCAATGCCCGCCTGCACGCGGCGGGTGAAGACGTCGACGGGCCCGTAGTCGTGCACCCGCATGGTGCTGGGCGCATGGTGGGTGTGGGTACAGTTGACCAGGACGTGGGAGGCCGGGATCCCGGTGGCCTTCTCGATCCCGGCGACGACCGGATCGAGGGTCTCCCGCGTGAGCATGAGGACGTCGCACGCGACGATGGCGATCCGGGTCGGCGCCTTCTCGAGCACCAGGGCGACGCAACGCAACTGGCCTTCCTGCCCGGAGGATTTGCCGGCCGTGATGCCGCCGGCGATGACCATGGAATCGTCCGCCTCGAGCGTGACCGCCGCGGTGCCGACCCGGAGCGGGGAAGCGACTTCGGCCCGCAGGGCGGGCACGGCGAAGAACAGGGCGAGGCCAAGGCCGAGCCGGGCGGGGAGACGGGTTGCCCGGCGGGTCGTGCGCGGGCACGGAAGAGCGGAGGGAACGGGTGCGGCCGGCATGGCGCGAGGCTACGGGGCGGGTGGTTCGCGTCAATGGTTGGGGGTTGTTCCGGGCTCGGGGGACTCGCTATCGTCCGGCCCGTTCCCCGCCGAAATGCATCCCATGAGAATCCCGCCGATCGTTGTCGTGCTCGCCCTGTTTGCCGCATTGCTCGCGCCCGCGGCGGTGGCCAAGACGCCGGCCCGGCCCAACATCCTCTACATCCTCGCCGACGACATGGGCGTCGGCGACGTGTCGTGCCTCAATCCGGACAGCGCGTGGCAGACGCCGAATCTGGACCGGATCGCGCGGGAGGGACGGGCATTCACCGACGCGCATTCGGCGTCCGGGGTGTGCACCCCGAGTCGCTACACCCTGCTCACCGGCCGCTATTCGTGGCGTGGCGCGCTCAAGTCGAGCGTGCTGCATGGCTTCGACCGGTCGCTCGTCGAATCCAACCGCGTCACGGTGGCGTCGTTCCTGAAGGGGCAGGGTTATGCGACGGCGATGGTGGGCAAATGGCATCTGGGCGTGGATTGGGTGCGCACCGGACCCAAGGTGGGCGACGTGGATTACACCCAACCGTTCGGAGGCGGGCCGCTCGCGCACGGTTTCGACCGCTTCTTCGGCATCAGCGCCTCGCTCGACATGCCGCCCTACGTCTACCTCGTGGACGATCGGGCCGCGGCCGTGGCGAGCGGGACCATCGCCGACAGTCCCAAGCCCAAGATGTGGCGGGCGGGCCCGATCAGTCCCGATTTCCACCACGAGGAAGTGCATCCGCGCTTCGTGGAGAAAGCCTTGGCCTTCGTCGCCGAGCGCGCCGCGGCGGCCGACCGCAAGCCGTTCTTCCTCTACCTGGCGTTCGCGTCGCCGCACACGCCGATCATCCCGACCGAACCCTTCCAGGGGAAAACCAAGACGACGCCCTACGGCGATTTCGTGGCGCAGGTGGACGCCTCGGTGGGCGAGGTGCTGGCGGCACTGGACCGTCATGGGATGGCGGGCAACACGCTGGTGATCTTCACGGCCGACAATGGGTGCGCGCCGGTCGCGAATCTCGAGGAGTTGAAAATGTTCCACCACGACCCCAGCGCGGGTCGGCGCGGGCACAAGGCGGACCTGTTCGAAGGCGGGCACCGGGTGCCGTTCATCGCGCGATGGCCGGGCCAGGTGCCCGCGGGAACGCGGTGTTCCCGGACCGTGGGGCAACTGGATCTGATGGCGACCTGCGCGGATCTGCTCGGCGCGCGGCTTCCGGCTTCGGCGGGCGAGGACAGCGTGAGCATCCTGCCGCTGTTGCGCGGGGGCGAGAAAACCCCGCCCCGGCGCGAAGCGCTGGTGCACCACTCCAACAATGGTTCGTTCGCGGTGCGGCAGGGAAAATGGAAACTGCTGCTGTGTCCGGATTCGGGCGGTTGGAGTTCGCCGAAGCCGAACAGCAAGGAGGCGGAAGGCTTGCCGCGATTCCAACTCTACGATCTGGAGGCCGATCCGGCGGAGAGGAAGAACGTCCAGGCCGAACACCCGGAAGTGGTCCAACGGTTGGGACGATGGCTCCGGGATTCGATCCGGCGCGGCCGCAGCACGCCCGGCGCGCCGCAACCCTACGACGACAAGACGCCCTGGCCGCAGACGGCGTGGATCGGGGCGTTCGCGAAGTGACGGTGGCCGGCATCCCGCTCGAAAGCCCGGCGCGGCGCCGCGCGTGGGCACGCGGCCCTGGGTTTGCGCCGGAGCCGGGGGGCAAGGGCCGGGTCGACCGACCCGGCGCGTTCAGCCGCGTGGCTGGGGACCGAGCCGCTTTTTCCACGCGGCGACTTGCCGGCGCACTTCCGTGGTGCCGGGCGCCCCGGTGATCCTGCGGCGGGCCATCGCCTTGCCGAGTTTGAACACGGAGGCGACATCCGGGCCGAAGGCGGGATCGATGTCCCGGAACTCCGCGACGGTCAGTTGGTCGAGCGGCTTTCCCCATTTCTCGGACAAGCCGACGACCGCGCCCACCACGTGGTGGGCCTGCCGGAACGGCATCCCTTTCTTCACGAGATAGTCGGCGAGATCCGTCGCCAGCAGGAGCGGGTCCGCCGCGGCCTT
This sequence comes from Verrucomicrobiota bacterium, assembly GCA_008933025.1. GTDB lineage: Bacteria > Verrucomicrobiota > Verrucomicrobiia > Limisphaerales > UBA9464 > UBA6176. Next base: position 6,751 of record WBXI01000030.1, on the reverse strand, counting down.
CCGGCACGCCTCGGTGTCGACCGTGGTGTGGTCGAGCAGGGCACCCATCAACCGCACGCAGGCCCGCACCGTGTCCGCCGTGTCGAAGGCGCGTTCCTTGTCTTCCTGCATGTCCCGGTTGTAGGTCATCGGCAACCCCTTCATCAGGGTCAGCAGCGACACCAGGTTGCCGATCACCCGCGCCGATTTGCCGCGCGTCAGTTCGGCGATGTCCGGGTTCTTCTTCTGCGGCATCAGCGACGACCCGGTGGTGTAGGCGTCGGCGATCCGCACGAATCCGAACTCGCTGCTGACCCACAGGATGACGTCCTCGGCCAAACGGCTGAGGTGGACGGCCAGCAAGGCGCCGGCCGCGCAGAACTCCACGAGGAAATCGCGGTCGGCCACGCCGTCCATGGAGTTCTGGGTGATCCGCGCCCGTCCCTTGGAATCCACGAAGCCGAGGAGTTTCGCGACGAGGGCGCGGTCGAGCGGCATGGTTGATCCGGCGATGGCGCCGCTGCCGAGCGGGCACACGTTGGCGCGGTCGGCGCAGTCGGCGAGCCGCGCATGGTCGCGCTCGATCATCTCGGCGTACGCGAGGCAATGGTGGGCGAGGTACACCGGTTGCGCGCGCTGGAGGTGCGTGTAGCCGGGGATGACCACCTCGGGATTCCGGGCCCCGAGTTCCACCAGCGATTTCTGCAGGCCGCGGATCTCGGACTGCAGGGCGGCGATCTCGTCGCGGAGCCAGAGACGGATGTCGAGGGCGACCTGGTCGTTGCGCGAGCGCGCGGTGTGGAGGCGGGCGCCGGCGGGGACGCGGCGCGTCAACTCGGCCTCGAGGTTCATGTGGACGTCCTCGAGCGCGGGCTTCCATTCGAAAGTGCCGGCCTCGATCTCCGCCGCGATCGCCTTGAACCCGGACTCGATGGCGCGGAGTTCGGTCGAGTCGATCACGCCGATCCGTTTCAGCATGGTGGCATGCGCGACCGAGCCGCGGATGTCGTGGCGCCAGAGACGCCAGTCGAACGAGATCGACTCGGAAAACGCGGCGACGTCGGCGGCGGGGCCGCCGGCGAACCGGCCGGAACGCGAAACGGGGGCGGGACTGGAGCTCATCGTGTCGCCCGCACCTTGCCGCATTCCGGTCGCGAAGTCAGGCCCAACTTCGGGCGCCGCGCCATGTGGCCGGCGGAGTCACGGGGCGGAGGATGGGCCCGCGGCCGGACCCGCCGACGGCGGCCCCGGGGCTAACGCTTCGGAGGATCGGATGGCAGGGGCTCCAGCGTGACCGGATCGCGCAGGGGCAGTTCGGTCACCTTGCCGCCCGAAAGTTCCCCGAGTTTCGCCGGATGGTCGGGATGACCCTTCAGGATCTCGTCCCGTTGGCCGACGACCACGATCACGGCGCGCTCGGGGTGAAGATACTTCCTGGCGACGCGCTGGACCTCGTCCTTGTCGATGGCCTCGACGCGGCCGCGGAGTTTCTGCCAGAAGGCGGGATCCTTTTCGAATCGTCCCGTGAACTCGTCGTTGGCGAACTGGCCGGCCACGCGGCCCTTGGTGCTGAAAGTGTCCGGGAACGAATCGACGAGGGAACGTTTGGTGGTGTTGAGTTCCTCGTCGGTGACGGGTGCGGCGGCAATGCGCTGGATCTCGTCGAGGACGATGCGCGAGGCGTAGGCCACGGTGCGGGATTTGGTTTCGAAGCCGGCGGCGAACGGGCGGGCGAACGAGGTGCCGCCGCCGAACTGGCTGCTGGCCCCGTACGCGAGGCCTTCGTCGGATCGCACCCGGTTCATGATCCGCGAGGTGAATCCGCCCCCGCCGAGGATGTCGTTCATCACGCGGACGGCGAGATAGTCGGGATCGTCGCGTTTCAACCCGGGCAACAACACCGAGACGCGGCCCTGGTTCACGTCCTTGTTCACGAGGTACACCCCCGGTTGGGCCATCCGGGTGTCGGTCGGGATCGCCGGGGGTTTCTCGCCCGCGAACGGCCAGTCGGCGAAGAGTGCCTCGAGTTTCGGGACGATCGCCCCGCGGTCGAAGTCGCCGCTGACGGCGACGGTGAAATTCGCGGGATGGAACCACTTCCGGTGGAAGGCGCGGAGGTCCTCGACGGCGATGGAGGCGATGCTGGATCCGGTGAGTTGGCGCGCGGCCCAGAAATCGGTGCCGTAGGCCAGCGACTCGACCTCGCGGGCATGGATCGAGGAGGAGTCGTCGTTGCGTTGTTGGAGCGACTGGAGCGTTTGCTGGCGGTAGAGCTCGAGTTTGTCGGCCTGGAAGCGCGGGGCGGAGAGCACCTCGCGGAGCAGGGCGAGACCCTCCGGGAGATCCTTGCTCAGCAGGTTGAGGGTGACGGTGCCGGATTCCTCGCCGACGGCGGACGAAAGGCCGGCGGCGAGGAAGGCGAGTCGTTCCTCGAGTTCCTCGGCCTTCCGGGACTGGGTACCGCCGCGCACGAGCAGATGCCCGGCGAAATCGGCGATGCCCTCGCGGCCCCTCGGGTCCAGGTAGGCGCCGGTGCGGACAAGGACGGTGACGGTCACGAGGGGCAGCGTTCGGTCGGGCACGACGTACGCGATCGGGCCCGACTTCAGCGGGACGCGGTAGTCGGCGGGATTCGGCGGATCGTAGGCGAGCTTCGGGAAACGGAGTTTCTCGGGACGATCGGGGATCTCCGCGGCGATCGGGCGGGTGGCGGGAAGGGAGATCGCGAGCAGGACGGCGAGGGCGAGCGGCTTCATGGCGTGGGAGAGGGATCGGGTCGTCGTCGGTTCACTTCTTGGGTTCGAGTTCGGCGAGGCGGCGTTCGACGACTCCCTTGATGAATTTGGCCAATTGCTGGCGCTTGGGATCGCCCTGCGCGGCCTTCGCCTGCATCTGGGCGAGCATCTGCCGGAGTTGGGCGGCGTCTTTCTCCTGTTTCACCGAGGAGGAAATCTGGCGCGCGATGGGTTTCTGTTCCGGCGAGAGGCCGGCGAGTTCGTCGTCGTCGCCCGCGGTTCCCGGGCCGGCTTTCCGCGTGTAGCGGGCGACGGCGCGGTTTTCCTTGGAGAGATACTTGGCGGCGACGCGCCGGACGTCCTCGGGAGCGACGGCCTGGATGCGCGGCCCGGCCTCGTTGATCTCGCGCCAACCGGCGACGCCTTCGGCATGGATGAGCCGGTAGAGGATGCCGAACGTGGACGTCAGGCGGCGGTACTCGGCGGCGGCGAAATTGTTTTTGACCTTCTGGAGTTCCTCGGCCGGGACCGGTTCGCGGGCGAGGCGGTCGAGTTCCTCGTGGAGGGCCCGCTCGAGATCGTCGAGGGACACGCCGTCCTTCGCCTCGGCGCTGACCTCGAACATGCCGGCCCATTTCCGGGACTGGTTGCCGGCCCCGGCGTCGGTGGCGAGCTGGCGTCCGAGCACGAGGCCCTTGTAGAGACGCCCGGTCCGGCCGTTGAGCAACTGTTCGAGCACCTCGAGCGCGTAGCTGTCGCGATGGCCGGCGGCCACGGCATGCCAGACGATGTCGAGCTGTGGATTCGTCTCGGCCTCGGCGTTGTAGCGCTTCTCGGCGTACGACGGGATCTCCTGGGTGAGCACTTCCGGCGGGGGTTGGTTGCCCTTGGGAATCCTTCCGAAATAACGGGCGACCATGGCCTCGGCGTCGTCCGGCTTGAAATCGCCGACGAGGACGAGGGTGATGTTCTGGGGTTGGTAGTACAGGGCGTAGAAGTCGTCGGCCTGTTTCTTGGTGATCGCCGGGATGTCGCTGGGCCAGCCGAGGACCGGCCAATTGTAGGGATGCGCGTCCCAGAACATCGCGTTGAACTGTTCCTGGAAGCGGCCGGTGGGGGTGGACTCGGTGCGCATGCGGCGTTCCTCGAAGACGACGTCGCGCTCGGCGTAGAACTCGCGGAAGACGGGGTGGAGGAGGCGTTCGCTCTCCATCCAGCACCAGAGCTCGAGTTTGTTGGACGGCACCTCGATGAAGTAGCCGGTCATGTCCTCGGTGGTGAACGCGTTCATCTTCGACGCGCCGGCGGTGGTGTAGACGCGGTCGAATTCGTTTTTGACGAGCAGGGCCCGTTGTTCGTCGACGAGCTTCTTGAACTGTTCCTCGAGGGCCTTGTAGCGCGGGGTGCGGGCCTCGGGCCGGGTGATGTCCTCGACGTCGCCCCGGCGCAGCGCCGCGCGCATCAGGGTTTCCTCGGCGCGCATCTGGTCCCGGACGCGTTCCTGTTCGTCGATGATCTCGAGGTCGCGTTTGGCGTCCTTGGTGCCGAGCGTGGGGGTCCCCTTGAACATCATGTGTTCGAAGAGATGGGCCATGCCGGTGATCCCCGGGCGTTCGTTGGCGGAGCCCACGTGGGCGACCCAGCCGCCGGCGATGCGCGGTTCCTCGTGGCGCTCGACGAGAAGAAGCCGGAACCCGTTGGGGAGCTGTTTCTCGACGACCGGGATCTTTTGGGCGAAGGCCGGGAAGCCGAGGGTGGCAACCGCGGCAACGGCGATCAGGAGGCACTTCATAGTCGCAGCCGCCAAGGAAGCAGCGGGAATGGGGTCGGTCAACCGCGGCCGTGGCGATGGACCCGGACGGGAAAGCGACGATGCCGGCGGCCGGTGACTACCGGACCGCCGGCATGGGGGCCGCCGAAGGATGCGTCCTAGGCCTTCCCGCCGGCTTTCGACCGCCGATAGAGCGCAAAGCCCAGAATGGCGGCACCGGTCAACGCCGCGTATTCGGACGGTTCGGGAACAACCACCCCCGCGAGCGTGAACGCCAGATCGGAATCGATGGTGCCGCGGGATCCCTGGAAGTCCTGCACGGAGGCGGCGTCGCCGCCGGAACCCGTCGCCCAGCCCCACTGGGGCGGGTAGGTCTGGTCGGGAACGACGCTGAGCCAGTACTGCTGGCCGGGACTCGCGACGAATGCCGGCCACCGGCCACCGACCGGGCGTCTCTGGACAGGGTTGTCCACGGCCGTGGCGACCGTCGGGCCTTGCCGTTCCTTTCGGGCCGGATGCCAAGGGCTGGCGGGATGGAATGATGCGGATCCCGTCCCCGCCGGCGACGAGGGGAAGGGCCCGTCAATCGTCAACCCCGTCGTTTTTGCGCGGCGGGTCCCGCGGTTCGTGGCTAACGTGGCCTTGCATGGCGGGACTCGATTTTCGATTCGTGCGCGGCGGGCTGCATTTCCCGGAACTCGGGCTGTGGCTCGATGCCCACGAGCGCGTGGGGGCGGGCGAGTTGGCTTTCGTCTCGCACGCGCACAGCGACCACACGGCACCCCATGCGCGCGTGCTTGCCACGCCGGCGACCCGCCGCCTCATGGACGCCCGGATCGGGGGGCGCCGCGAATGGCTGGAACTGGAATTCGGCGTTCGCGGGGACGGCGGGATGCTGGGGCTCCGCGATGCCGGGGCCGCCCTCACGCTGTTGCCGGCGGGACACATCCTCGGTTCCGCGATGGCGTTGGTCGAATCGGGCGGGACCTCGCTGTTGTACACCGGCGATTTCAAACTTCGGCCGAGTCTTGCCGCCGAGCGTTGCGACCCGCGACCCGCCGACGTGTTGGTGATGGAGACGACCTTCGGCCTGCCCCGATACGTCTTTCCGGCATCGGAGGACGTCGCGGCGGGGATGGTCCGGTTCTGTCGGGAGGCGATCGACAACGACGAGGTGCCGGTGCTGCTGGGATACTCGCTCGGCAAAGCCCAGGAGATACTGGCGGCGCTCGGCGCGGCGGGACTGGCGGCCATGTTGACGGAACCCGTCGTCAAGATGACGCGGGTCTACGAGGAATTGGGGATGCGGTTCGGACGCCATGCACCGCTGGACCCCCCGGCGGCGCGCGGGCACGTGGTGGTCGCGCCGCCGAACGGCAACGTGGCGGCCTTGGTGCAGAAATTGGGCCCCAGCCGAACGGCGATGCTGACCGGGTGGGCGATGGACGCGTCGGCACGGCACGGGCGTGGGACCGACGCCGCTTTCCCGTTGAGCGACCACGCGGGCTTCGACGACCTGGTGGAATTCGTGGCCCGGGTGCGCCCGCGCCGGGTGTACACGCTGCACGGTTTCGCGGCGGAATTCGCGGCACACCTGCGATCCCTGGGATTCGACGCGTCGGCACTCAGCGAACCCGACCAACTGGAATTGGCGTTGGGGCGCGAGGGGGCGCGCCGGGCGGTCGTCCCGGTGCCTCCGCGCGAGGCCGCGGCGGCGGATCCGGGGTCCCGGCGCACGGTTCCGGCGGCCGATGGCTTTGGCCGGTTCGCGGCGGCGTGCACGGCGATTCGCGCGGAGACCGACAAGGACCGGAAGGCGTCGTTGCTGGCGGGCTATCTCGAGGGCTTGCCGGAGGAGTCCGCGGGCATGGTGGCGGGTTGGCTCTCGGGGCCGGGCGTGCGGATGGGGCCGGCCGGCATACGGGATTCCCTGTGCGCGGCCCTGGGGATTGGGCCGACGGAATTCGTGCGCGTGGACCTGCGCCACGCCGACGCCGGGGAGACCGCGGCGGAATTGGCGGGGCAACGCGGCGCGGCCGGGGCATCGCTGTCGTTGGACGACGTGGCGCGGACGCTGGAACGGATCGCGGCGAGCCAGCAACCGGCGGCGCGCCGGCGGTTGCTGGAGGGATTGTGGCGTCGGGCCACGGGGGAGGAGGCGGGCGTGCTGGCGCGGTTGCTGTCGGGCCGGATGCGCCTCGGTTTGGACGGCGCGAGGATCGACGGGTTGTTGGGAACGCGGGAACCCGCGGTCGCGCCGGGAACG
>WBXI01000029.1 GCA_008933025.1 Verrucomicrobiota bacterium | reverse complement strand
GCTGGCCTGCAGTGCGGTCTGCTCGCTCTGCAACGTGCCCTTGGCCCGGCTCGCGGCCTCGACCTGGACGCCGATCTCACCCAGTTCCGCCTGCAGTTCGGCGATTTGGTTCTTGCGGCCGAGGATGCTCGCCGGCGCCTTGCCGGTCGCCCCCGCCACGCCGCCCGTGAAGATGCCATGGCGCGTCAGCAGGTCGCCCGTACCAGTCACGAAATCGAGCCGGCCGCCGGTTGCCCGGGCCAAATGCTCCGCGACGCCGAGGTCCGGCACCCACATGGCGCGGCCCAACAGGGCCTGGACGATCCCGTGCACCGGCTCGTCGGATTCGACCAGGCCGGCGATGGGACGCCCCCCCGCCGCGGCGACCGCGGCCAGGTCCGCTTCGGACACCGGGTCGCCGCCGCCGGCCAATTCGAGGGCGGCGATGCTGGCACGGCCGCGGTGGTTGGCGCTGAGGTCGTCGAGGATGCGGCGGGCCGTTCCCGGCGATTCGGCGAGCACCAACTGGAGGTGGTGTCCCAACACGGCCTCGACGGCCTGCACGTGGTCGGAGGGAACCCGGATGCGGTCGGCCAGCGAACCCAGCACACCCTCGCTTTGGCGCAGGGCGGCCAGGGCGCCCTGTCCGAATCCCTCGTGCTGGGTGTCGAGCTGTTCGAGGACGGCGAGGCGCGAGCGTTTCTCGGCCTGTCGCCGCAGGAAACCGTCGAGTTCCTGGCCCGCGGTGGTGATCTCGCCCTGCAGGGCGCGCAGGCGGGCCTGGCGTTCCTCGAGCGTGCCGCGGCAGGACTGGACGCTTTGTTGTTCGGACTGGAACTCGCTGGTGAATTCGGCGAGGCGCGCCTCGAGGCGGAGGCGTTCCTCCTCGAGTTGCACTTGCTCGGCACGCAGCTTCTCGAGACGCACCACGTTGCCCTGCTTCTGGAGATCCAGCGCGTTGATCTCGTTCCGCGAACGGGACAATTGCTGGGCGGCGGAGAACGCGTGGGACTGCGCGACGCGCAGCTCCTCCTGCTTCGCGGCGACATCGCGCTCGACCGACTGCAACGCCGCGCGGCGTTCCTCCAGGGTCGCGCGCATCGCCCCCACCTGGGCCTCGCTCTGCTCGAGACGCTCGCCGACCATCGCCAGTTCCGCCTGCGCCACGCCGATGCGTTCGTCGGACTGGGCGATGTCGCCGAGCGCGCGTTGGTTCTGGGTCTCGAGTTCGCGGAGGCGTTCCTCGTTGAATCCGATGCGGTTCTCGTGGCGGTCGCCCTCGCCCTTGAGTTCCAGCCCCTGCTGCTGGAGCGTCGAGATCTTCTCCTCGAGGCCGCCCCATTCCGTGCGGAGGCGGATGATCTCGTCCTCCAGACGCAACACGCTGGCCTGGCAGGCCTCCATCTCGAAGCGGAGCTTCTCGGCACCGGCCTGGCGCTCCGAAATCTCCTTCTGGAACACGTCGTATTGGTGACGCGCCAACTGCGTCTCGAGATGCTGCAAATCGGTCTGCAGCGCCTTGAACCGGCGCGCCTTGCCCGCCTGCCGCTGGAGCGACCCGATCTGGCGTTTCACCTCGCGGATCAAATCCTGCACGCGCAGCAGGTTCTGCTCGGTGCTTTCCAGCTTCCGCAGGGCCTCCCGCTTCTGCTGCTTGAACTTGGTGATTCCCGCCGCTTCCTCGAACACCAACCGCCGGTCGTCCGGCTTGCTCGAAAGGATCTGCGTGATGTTGCCCTGGGCCATGATCGAGTAACTCGTCTTGCCCATGCCCGTGCCCGCGAACAATTGCTGGATGTCCCGCAACCGGCACGCCGTCTTGTTCAGGAAGTATTCCGATCCCCCGTCCCGGAACACCCGCCGCGTCAGCGTCACCTCGTTGAAATCCACCGGGATCCCGAACGCCCGGATCTGTTCGGCATCGACGTCCCCGATGGTCAGGCTCACCTCGGCCATCCCCAGCGGCTTCCGGGTGTCCGTGCCGTTGAAGATCACGTCCGCCATCTCGCCGCCGCGCAGCGCCTTGGCGGATTGCTCGCCCAGCACCCAGCGGATCGCATCCGACACGTTGGACTTCCCGCAACCGTTCGGCCCGACGATGGCCGTCATGCCGGGCTGGAAGTTGACCGACGTTTTGTCGGCAAACGATTTGAACCCGAGGACGGTAAGGTTCTTGAGGTACATGACGGGTGCATTGGAGAAACACGCCGCCCCCGCCGCAAGGGCAAACACACAACTAATGGGGGTGAGTTATTCACAAGGGCACAAGATGCGGTACCCGGCGATCCCCCCCGGCCGTCGGGTCCGACCCCCAAACAGGCCTATTTCGTCATGGCGGGGCGCGGCCGGGGCTTGTGGAAGGCCAGGACATCGGTCTGGTGCCGCCCCCCCGACCGGGCGGTCGCCGGTCCGGTCCCGGCAAACACCGGGCTGTTCATCCGGTCCGAATCCACCCCCGACCGGATCTCCTCGGTAAGGTCGGCGACCGATTGCAGGACCCGCGTGGGTTGGTAGACGTAGTCGACGAGGTTCTCGAGTTGGGTGGAACCCGTCAGGACCAGGTAGCCGTAGAGACCGGCCTCCACCGCACCCCGGATGTCGGTCTCCATGGTGTCGCCGATCATGGCGACCTGGGAAAGCGGGCCGCGGGCGAGTTCGTGGAGCTTTTGGCGGGCGCGATGGAACATGTAGCCGTTCGGCTTCCCGAGGTAGTACGCGCGCCGACCGCTGCTGGCCTCGAGAAATGCGGCCGTGGCTCCCGCGCCCGGCCGGGTCTTCTCGGCGCCCACGGGACACCAGTTGTCCGGGTTCGTGGCCAGCAACCGCGCCCCGCGTTCCAGGCATTCGTGCGCCTTGGCGAGACGCTCCATCGATGCCGACCCCTCCCCCACCACCACGTAACTCGGCCGGATCGCATCGTTCGCGATGCGCCGTTCGTGCAATGCCGTCTGCAGGCCGCCCTCGCCGATCACGAACACGGTGCATCCCGGATGGGTCTCGCCCAGGAAATCGGCCGTGTTCAAGGCCGAGGTGTAGAATTGCCGCGGCGATATTCCCGGGATGCCCAGATGGTTCAACCGCACGGCGAGATCTTCCTGGGTGGGTGCCGAATTGTTCGTCAGGAACAGGAAGGGAACGCCGGTCGCCTGCAGCGCCGCGACGAATTCCCGCGCGCCCGGGATCAGGTGGTTCTCGCGGTAGATGACCCCGTCCATGTCGATAAGATAGCCGATCTTGCTCATTGTCGGCGGACGGCAGAGCACGGGACCTGCCAGACCGGCCGAACCGACGAGGTTGTGGGCTTTGGGCCGAATCCTTGGGGCAAATCGGGCAACGCCACCGGGCTTTGGCGAATTCCGGGCACCGGCAGGTCGCCCGGCGATCGATTCCAGCCATGCGCGGCCGGGGGTTTCGGCCGGCCCCGGAGCCGATCCATGAAAACAAAAGGCCCCCGGGACAAACCGGGGGCCGTGGTGCGGAGGCGCGGGGATCAGCGCGAGGCGACCATCAGCGCGGCCTTCGTGGCGCGCGCACGTTCCTTCACGGAACCCGCGGCTCCCTTGGCCTGCTGGCCCGCCTTGGACACGGGGCAAACCGACGCCTTGCTGCCGGCGCACTTGGTGGCACAGCACTCGCCCGCGAAGGCGCTGGACGACACGAATGCGGCAAGACCGAGGAGAAGAATGATTCGTTTCATGTAATTGATGAGTGGTTTCGGGTCGGACTCTGGCGTTTCCAGCGCCCGGTTGCAAATCTGTTTCCCGGACGCCGGGGCCCGCTTCACGCGGCGAAGGCCCCCCGCCAGACGGTGACCGCCCGCCCCCGCAGCACCACCCGCGAGCCCACCACCTCCACCGCCACCGTCCCGCCGCGTCGACTCGTCTGCAAACCCTGCAACCGCGTCCGCCCCAGTCGCGCGGCCCAGAACGGCCCCAGGGTGCAGTGTGCCGATCCGGTCACCGGATCCTCGGGAATCCCGACGGCCGGCGCGAAGAACCGCGAGACGAAATCGAACCCCACGAGATCGGATGCCGCCGTCACGATCACCCCGCGGGCCGCCAGTTGGGACAACGCGCCGAAATCGGGGTCGATCGAGCGCACGGTCGCCGCGTGGGGCACTTCCACCAACCAGTCGTGGTCGCTCTTTCCGCACCACCGCAGGTCGGTTCCCAGCGCTTCGGCAAGACCCGGCGGCGCGGGTTCCGCCGCCGCGGGCTTTGCCGGGAAATCCATCGAGATCTCGCCGTCCCGAAGCGTGCACTCGAGCCATCCGCTGCGCGTGTGGAATCGTGCCGGTTCGCCGGCCGCCAGATGCCCCCCTTCCCACAACGCGTGCGCGCTGGCCAGGGTCGCGTGCCCGCACAACGCCACTTCCGCCACGGGCGTGAACCACCGCAGGTCCCACCCGCCATCCGCCCGGGAAATCACGTGGGCCGTCTCCGAAAGGTTCAGTTCCGCCGCCACCTGCTGCATCCATTCCTCCGGTGCCGGCGCCGCCAGCACGCACACCGCCGCCGGATTCCCACGGAACCGTTCCGTGGCAAACGCGTCCACCACGCACACGTCCTGTCGTTTCGGAACCTCGAGACCCATGGCGGATCCAGACGAAGGTCGACGGTCGCGCGTTCAAGGTCCTTGGGCCGAATCCACCGGGACCGGGCCGTCCCGGAACTGGAGGGCCGACAAACGTCGGTACACGCCGTCCTCCAGCGCCTGCAATTCCGCGTGGGTTCCCGACTCCACCACCCGGCCATCCGACACCACCGCGATCTTGTCCGCGTGCCGCACGGTTGCCAACCGATGGGCCACGATGAACGTCGTCCGGCCCTGCATCAACGTCTCCAGCGCCGCCTGGATCAGTCCCTCGCTCTCCGAATCCAGCGCGCTCGTCGCCTCGTCGAGGATCAGGATTGCCGGGTCCTTGAGGATGGCGCGGGCGATGGCCACCCGCTGCCGTTGGCCGCCCGAGAGCTGGATGCCGCGGTCGCCCACCGGCGTGTCGTAGCCCTTGGGGAAGGATTCGATGAAGGCGTGCGCGTTGGCCTTGCGCGCGGCGGCCTCGATCTCGGCGCGATTCGCACCCGGCCGACCGTAGGCGATGTTCTCCGCGATCGTCCCCCCGAACAGCAGCACCTCCTGCGGCACCATGGCCATCTGTCCCCGCAATCCCGCCAGGGGATAGTCGCGCGCATCCATCCCGTCGATCCGGAGCCGGCCGGAGACCGGCTCGTACAAGCGCAGCAGGAGGGCGATGATCGTGGACTTGCCGGCGCCGCTGGGCCCGACCAGGGCCACCTTTTCGCCGGGCGCGGCGTGCAGCGAGACGCCGCGCAACACCGCCGCCTCCGGCCGGGACGGATACGCGAAGTGGACGTCCTCGAAGGCGACCTCGCCGCGGAAGCGCGGTTGGGCCGGGGCGGCGGAGGCCAGCGAGGCCGGGTCGAGTTCGCCGGTCTCGCGCTGGAGTTCGCGCACGCGCTGCGTGGCGCCGACCGCTTTCTGGATCTGGGTGTACAATTCCGCGAACTGACCCATCGCGCCCGCCACGAACGTCGTGTAGAGCAGGAAACGCGTCAGTTGGCCGAAGGTGATCCCGCCGCTTTGCAGCAATCGCGCGCCCGACCACAGCACCAGCACCACCGAGCCGAAGAGCGCGAAGACGACGAACGCGATGAACCCGGCCCGCAGGCGCGCGCCGCGCAGGGTGGCCGCCAGGAACCGTCGCAACCCCTCGTGGTAGCGGTCCAGTTCGTACCCCTCGTTCGCGAACGCCTTCACGTTCAGGATGCCCTGCAGGGTTTCCTCGACGATGGTCGCCGTGTCCGCCAACCGGTCCTGGGCCTCCCGCGCGATCCGCCGGGTCCGCCGCCCGAAGACGACCGCGAGCACCGTCAGCACCGGCAGGCTCGACAGCATGATCGCCGTCAGTTGCAGCGACGTCGCCGCGATCAGGGCCACGCCGCCCGCCAGCAGGATCGTCTGGCGCAGGAACTGGGGCACGGTCGCTATGAGCGTGTCCTCGATCTGGATCAGGTCCGCCGACAACCGGCTCGCGAGCTCCCCCACGCGCCGGCGCGCGAAGAACGCCATCGGCAGCGTGATCAGCCGCGCGTAGACGTCGCGCCGGAGATCCACGAGGCTGCGCTGTCCCACCGACGCGAACGACAGCGAATGGAAGAAGGAAACCCCGGCCTGGGCGACGAGGACGCCGACCATCCACAACGCCGTGCGGTCCACCGCGCCCGACCGGGCCACCGCCTCGTCGACCATCCGACCCGCGAGGAAAGGGAACGAAAGACTCAGCAGGCTGCCGACGAACAGCGCCGCCATGGCCGCGACAAACCGTCCGAACCGGGGACGCAGGTAGCGGAAAAGCCCGAGCGCCTCGCGCAGGGACTCCCGGTCGACCCGCGCCTTGGGAAGCTCGATTCCAGCCCGGTCGTTCCGCGAATGGCGCGCCATCCGCGGCATCTAGGGGCGTTCCGCCGTCCGCGCAACTCCCAATCCGCGCCCCGGGCCGCCGACTACTGCCTCAAGGAGTCGAACCACGCCTTGGCCGCCAACAACGACGGTTGCGAACAATCGCCGTGGCCGGCCCCCGGCATCGGGTCCAGCAACTCGACCTGCGTCGCGCCCAGCTCCCGGTACCGCGACAACGCCACCGCGGAGTTCGCCGGCAACACGTCCAGATCGCCGCTGCAGTGGTACAAACGCAGGCGCGCCACCGGCCTGAACCCGGTCAGGTCGTTGTCCCGCAGCGCCACCCGCACCGGATGGTTCGGGTCCGATGCCAGCGCCTGGACGATCTCCGGCTTCATCGCCAGCTTCGGTACCGTCGGCATGGCCGCGTTCACTTCCGACCCGTCGTGCAACCCGTCGAACAGCGGCGGCACCTTCGTCGCGTAGGGTTCGCGGAGCATCGACCCGAACGTCGGCGCGATCTGGTACAGATCCACCAGGGTCTTCATCAGGTACGCGAAATAGTAGGGGTTGGGCGGCTGCCGGTCGGTCAATGCGTCGTCCAGGGACACCCCGGAAAGATCGTACGCGCCGGCCATCGCCGCACACGCGGTCACCGCGAATTCCCCCGCGTGGTGCCGCTCCAGTTCCCGCAACGTCGCCATCGCCGCGTGCCCGCCCTGCGAGTACCCGCACAGGAACAACTGCCCGGTCAGGAGGATCCCTTTCGCCGCCGCCGCCAACCGCGCCGCCCGCAGGCCATCGACCATGCACGTCGCCTCGCTGGCCGCATGGTGGTACGGATGGGCCAGCGCCGAATCCCCGAGGCCCAGGTAGTCCGGCAGGACCGACACGTAGCCACTCGTCGCCATCGCCACGCCCGCCAATCCCTCCGTGTTGTTCGGCGTCGACGGGACGTCCGACCGCGCCAGCGCCGTCCCGTGCGCGTATGCCAGCAACGGCCAGGAAGGCACCGGCACCGTCGTCGTGGTCGGCACCGCCAATTCCGCCGAGACCAGCGTCGGGGCACCGAACGGATCCACGGTCTCGTACACCAACTTGTACACGTCGACGTCGTGTTGCGGCACCAGGGGGACACCCGCGAAGGCAAACAGGAATCCCAGGGTGCCGACCGAGTACGACGTGACTTTGGCGGCCGACACCAACCGGCCGCGGGATCCCGGCGGCGGGTTGGCCACCACCCGGTACCACCGGCCGCCGTCCGGCGCCGGACGGGTCTCCGACCACGCCTTGGCACCGAGACCGGAACCGCCGGGCGCGGGCGACCAGGGGGCGCCGAGCGTCTCCTGGCTTTGCACGTCGTAGGTCCAGCCCGCGAACGGGTGGGTCCAGGAAAGCGAGCGTTCCTCGCCGACGACCCGCGGGCTCTTCAAAACGAGCCGCGACGGCAATTCCGCCACCGCCACGCAGGGCGCGAGCATGGCCGCGAGGGCCGCGGGGAAAAACAGGTTCCGGAACCGTCGGGAGCGCGCGGGCGTCAGCATGGGGCCGCACTTTATCGCCGGGTCGCCGCGAAGATCAACCGTACCGATCGTTGACACGCCGCGCCGCGTTCATAGGTTGCGCCGGCAATGCCGAAGCCAAAGGCCCCGCCACAACCCCCTGCCGGGCCCGTCTGCATCCGTCTCCGCAACGTCCGCCAGAACAATCTCAAGGGCTTCGACCTCGATCTCCCCCACGGCAAGCTCGTCGTCGTCACCGGCCTCAGCGGTTCCGGCAAGAGTTCCCTCGCCTTCGAGACGCTCTATGCCGAGGGACAACGCCGCTACATCGAGACCTTTTCGCCCTACGCCCGGCAGTTCTTCGACCGCATGGACAAACCCGCGGTCGACCGCATCGAGAACATCCCCCCGGCGATCGCCATCGAGCAGCGCAATTCGGTCCGCAGCACCCGCTCCACCGTCGGCACGATGACCGAACTGTGCGAGCACCTGAAGGGTCTCTGGACCCACCTCGCCCGCCTGCACTGCCGCGGCTGCGGCCAAATCGTGCGGCGCGAACCCCCGCAGGTCGTCTGGGATGCCTTCAAAACGGACCCGGACGTGATCTCCCCCGAACCGCGATCCCGCGGGACGCGCCGGGCCGCGGCGACCGCGGACACCGGCGCCGCCGGACTCCGCGAGATGCCCGCCGCCTACAAGACCGCGCCCGCCCCGGGCCCCGCGGCCACTTCCCCGGACGCACCGGCGGAGTGCCTCGTCGCCTTCGACCTCCCTTTCACCGATCGCCTCGGTTTCGCCGAGCAACTGGCGTTGCTCCGCAACCAGGGATTCCAGCGCGCGCTCGTGGACGGACGCATCGTGCGGCTCGACGGACTCGAGGCCAATCCGCCGCGGCCGACGCCGGCGGTCCTGACGGTCGTCGTCGACCGCGTGCGTCCCGTCGCCGCGAACCGGGCGCGTTTCGTGGACGCGTGCGAACAAGCCTACCACTTCGGACGCGGACGGCTCGCCGTGCTCGCGGGGGACGGTTCCGGCGAGCCGCGGCGCTTCAGCGCCGGGTTCCACTGCGCGCCCTGCGACATCGACTACCAGGAGCCGACCCCCGCGCTGTTCAGCTTCAACAATCCCGTCGGGGCCTGCCCGCAATGCAAGGGATTCGGACGCATCATCGGCATCGATCCCTCGCTCGCCATGCCGGACCACGGCAAGACGCTGGCGGAATGCGTGGTGCGGCCGTGGCAATCGGGCGTCAGCGCGGAGTGCCAGAAAGACATGCTCAAGGCGGCGCGGCGGCGGGGAGTGCCGCTCGACGTGCCGTACCGGGATCTGGCGCCCGAGTGGCAGCATTGGCTGGTCGACGGGGATCCGGAGTACGTCCACGACGATCCCGAACGTTCGTGGCCGAAGCTGTGGTACGGCGTGAAGGGCTACTTCCGTTGGCTGGAGAGCAAGGCCTACAAGATGCACGTCCGCGTGCTGCTCTCGCGCTATCGTTCGTACCGGCCGTGCCCGGCGTGCGGGGGACGCCGGTTCAAACCGGAAACGTTGTTGTTCCGGCTGCCGATCCCGGCCGGGGCCGCGGGTCCCGGCGTCGCCGGCCTCACGATCGCCGAGTTCCAGTCATTGCCGATCCACGCGGCGCGCGCCGTCGTCGAGGCGCTCCACGCCCAATTGAACCCGCCCCGCCACGAACCGCTCGGCATCGTGTTCGACGAATTGCGCGCGCGTCTGGGCTATCTCGCGGAGATCGGCCTCGGCTACCTCGCGCTCGACCGCCCCACCCGCACGCTGTCCGGCGGCGAGACCGAACGCGTCAACCTCACCACCTGCCTCGGCACGCGGCTCGTCAACACCCTCTACGTCCTCGACGAACCCAGCGTCGGCCTCCACCCGCGCGACACCCAACGCCTCGTCGCGATCCTCCATCGCCTCCGCGACCTCGGGAACACCGTCGTCGTGGTCGAGCACGAGGCCAGCGTGATGCGCGCCGCCGACCAATTGATCGACCTCGGCCCCGGCCACGGCGATTCCGGCGGGCACGTCGTGTTCCAGGGTTCGCCCGCCGCCCTCGAATCGAGCCAAGGATCGCTCACGGCCGATTACCTGACGGGCCGGCGCACGATCCCCGTGCCGATCCGGCGCGCGGTTTCGCCGGACGGCACGTCCGAATGCGGGGCACTGCAGTTGCGCGGGGCGACGCGCCACAATCTCCGGGACGCGGCGGTGACCCTCCCGCTGGGGCGTCTGGTCGGCATCAGCGGCGTCAGCGGCTCCGGCAAGACCACCCTCGTGCGGGAGGTGTTGCTTCCGCTGCTGGAATCGCGCCTCGCCGGCAATGTTCCCGCCGATCCCGGCGCGGAATCCGGTGAGACGGACGACGCCGAATCGCTCCCGGAAAGCGGGGGCGTCGCCGCGGCGACCTTGGCCGGCGCGGAACGACTCGGTGCCGTGGTGCTGGTCGACCAAAGCGCGCTGGGACGGACGCCCCGCTCGAATCCGGCGGTGTACATCGGGGCGTTCGACGACATCCGGGACATGTTCGCGGCGAGTCCCGGGGCACGGGCACGCGGGTTGGACTCGAGCGCCTTCAGCTTCAATTCCCGCTCGGGCCAGTGCGAGCGCTGCCGCGGCGCGGGCTTCGAAAAGATCGAGATGCAGTTCCTCAGCGACGTCTTCGTGCGTTGCCCGGGCTGCAATGGGCGCCGGTACCGCGGGCACATCCTCGACGTCCGGGTCGAGGCCGGCGGCCGCTCGACGTCGATCGCCGACATCCTCGAGGCCCCGGTGGACACCGCGTTGGAATGGCTCGCGGCCCAACCGGGATCGAAGGCGGCCGGCCGCGCGGCGGGAAAGCTCCGCATGCTGGCGGAAGTGGGCCTGGGTTACCTGCGGCTCGGACAACCGATCAACACGCTCAGCGGCGGCGAGAGCCAACGCCTGAAACTCGCCAGCCATCTCGTGGGGTCCGCCGCCGGCACCGCGGCGTCGGCAGGGCGCCCGACGTTGTTCGTGTTCGACGAACCGACGACGGGACTGCACTTCGAGGATGTCCGGATCCTCCTGGCGGCATTCCAGCGGTTGGTGGATGCCGGCCACTCCGTGCTGGTGATCGAGCACAACCTCGACGTGTTGCGCTGCTGCGATTGGTTGGTCGACCTCGGCCCGGACGCGGGCGACGGGGGCGGGACCGTGGTGGTCGCGGGGACTCCGGAGACGGTGGCCGCCTGCAAGCGAAGCCATACCGGCCAGTTCCTGCGCGCGGTTCCCGGTTGAGCCGGAACCACGCCGCAAGGGAGCGCGCGGGCCAAGGCGCGGGGATCCCCGGGGTTTGCCGCCCCGGCCGCGCCTCCCGGAACCGGGACCGGAAACACGGCACCGGGCATCCGTGATGTCCCGCGCCTTGGCCCGAAGTTCCGCCCGCGGGTCCCCGGCCGAGAACCGGTCCGGATCACGGTTCGACCGACTTGGGCTTGGGTGCCTCGACCACCGGTTTGAATTCGCGGGCCGCCTTTTCGGCCGCCTCGATCTGGGCCGGCTCCAACCCCGGTTTCAACAACGCCCGCTCCACGGTCGCGGGTTTGATTCCCTGGGCCGCGGCCAGAAGAAACCATCGATACGCCTCGGCCTCGTCCCTCGGGACCGCGTTGCCGTCGCGGCTCATCATGCCGAGGACGAATTGCGCCTCCGCGAATCCCTGCAGGGCCGAGCGTCGGACCCAACCGAGACCGACGGCCGGGTTCTTGGGGACGCCGGTGCCGGTGAGATAGGCGCGGCCGACGTCCAACTGCGCCTCCGGCATCCCCTGTTCCGCGGCGAGCAGCCACCATCTCGCGGCCTGGGCGGGGCTGGCGGGAACCCCGTTGCCGTCATGGTAGAGGTTGCCGAGATTCCGTTGCGCGTCGGCAAGTTCGTGTTCCGCGGCCGCGCGGAACCACTTGGCGGCCGCGATGGGATCCGGGCGCCCCCCCAAGCCCTCGAGATACACCGTGCCGAGGTGGTTCTTGGCCTGGGCCGATCCCTGCGCGGCGGCCTTGCGCAACCACTCCATGCCTTCCTCGGGATCGGGCACCATGCCGGCCCCCGCCACCAACCGGGCCCCGAGGTTGTGCTGTGCCTCCGGCATTCCCTGCCCCGCCGCCTTGCGAAGCCATCTGGCGGCTGCCGCCGCGTCCCGCGCCGTCCCGGTGCCCGTCGCCAGCATCTCGGCGTAGCCAAACTGGGCGAACGCATTTCCCTGCTCCGCGCTTTTCGCGAGCCAGCGGGCCGATTCCACGTCGTTCTTCTCCACCCCGATCCCGTGGTGCAAGGCCCAGCCCAGCGACGCCTGCGCCCGCGCCTCCCCGCCTTCCGCCGCCCGGCGATACCATCGCGCCGCTTCCACGGGATCCTTCGGACCTTTGCTTCCCTTGCGGATCCAATCTCCATACTCGAAGGCCGCCCCGAGATCGCCGGCCTCCGCCTTGCGCCGCAACCCCTCGACCGTCGCGGGCAACGCCCTGCCGTCCTCCGCCCGCGCCCGATCGCAGGCCAAGACCATCAACGCGGCGACAAACCACTGGATTCCGACCGAACGCACCGAACGCATCACGCCGTCCTTGTATCGCGTGCAGTCCAAGCGTCACGCCGAATCCCCGGACCGCGGCGCGACTTCGCCAAACCACTCCTTGCCAAGGCACCCGTCGGCCCTTTGATTGGCTTCCAAGGCAAATGCCGCACTCGCATCCGCAACCGCTGGATCGCACGAACGCCCTCCGGCGCGTCCGACACCTCCTTCCCGGGGCCATGGCCCTTGCCTCCGTGGCGGGCTTCGTCAATTCCGTCGTCCTCGGATTCTTCCACACCCCGGTCAGCCACATGACCGGCGCCGTGTCCCACCTTGGGATCGACCTTGCCACCGGGCATCCGAAGGACGTGCTCGCCTCGCTCAGCATCGTCGTCGGCTTCCTCGCGGGCGCCGTGGTCGCGGGCCTGCTGGTGGGGGCGCTGCGGCTGATCCCCGGGCGCAGTTACGGGATCGCGTTGATGGCCGAGGGCGGCCTGCTGATGACGGCGTCGGCGCTTTTGGCGACCGGCCATCGGATCGGCCTCCCCGTGGTGGCGATGGCCTGCGGTCTCCAGAACGCCATGGCCAGCAGTTATTGCGGCCTCGTCATCCGCACCACCCATGTCACCGGGACGGTCACCGACATCGGGGTGATGCTCGGCCACTGGCTGCGGCACCGGCAGATCGACTGGTGGAAACTGCGGTTCCTGTCGTTGCTGGCGTTTTCTTTCGGCGCGGGCGGGTACGGCGGGGCGTTGGCGGGATTCCGGTTCGGTACCATCTCCATCGCGGTGACCGCGGCGGTGGTCACCGTGGCGGGCGGCACCTTCTGGTTCCTGCACCACCGCGGCATCGTTGACCTGCTTCAGGACGCGGGGGTCGCCCCGCCGCGCACCGGCAGTTTCCCGGTGCTTCCCGGCGAACCCCGCCGCTGATCGGTCCCGTCATTGGATCACCGGCCGCCGGTACCCGAGGATGGCCTCGACGCGCCCGACGAGCCATCGCCCCCGTTGCTTCACCATCCGCAGTTCGAACTCCTGCGCGGCGATGTCGCGCTGGCCACCGGCCTGCGCGCTCGCGGTCAACACCGCCTTGGCGGTCAGTTCGTCCAGCATTTCCACCCGCAGGTCGTGCACCTGCACCTTGATCGAGCCCAAGAGCGGCATCCCCGCCCCCAGCACCTGCCGGATCGACTCGCGCCCGTGCAGCCCGGCATCGATCGGCACCACTTGGTCGATGCGGATGTCCGCGTCCTCGGTGAACCGGCCGGCCAACGACTCGATCTTCGCGATCTTGGCGAAGTTGCCCTCGCGCCCCGAGAACGTCGCGTCCGCCGCCAAGCCGCCGATCGCCTTGCGGATCCGCTTTTCCTCGGTGGGCCGGAAGTTCCACGCCAGACCGCCGACGGCCGCCACGACCGCGGCCACCAACAACCAGCGGATCGAACGATTCAAAACAAGACCCTCCCGATCAGGTCGGACCGCCGGAAAGCCCCGTGGGTGTGGTCGCGTGCCGACATGGTGCGGTTGTCGCCGACGATGAAGAATTCGTCGGGGCCCAACTGCATTTCCGCCTCGTTCCATGGCGCCGGATTGCGCAGGTAGGGTTCGTCCAGCGGTTCGTCGTTGATGTGGATTTTCCCGCGCCGAAACCGGATGCGTTCGCCGGGGAGGGCGACGATGCGCTTCAGGTAGATCACGCTTTCGCCGGCCATCCGGACGCCGACCACGTCCCCGCGGGACGGCGGGCGGAACTTGAACGACCAGCGGTTGATGAAATTGACCTGCCCGAACCGATAGGTGGGTTCCATGCTGGGACCCGCCACGCGGATGGGCCGGAGGATCTCGCCGAACACCAGCCAGGCCAGAAGCACGGTGACGCCGACGCGCACCCCCGTGAACCGCGGGTTGCGGCCCACGAGAATGATCTGCCACCAAGCCGGCGCCCGGCGCGACGGCCCTTCGTCGATGGTTGGTTCGGTCATCCCTCGGATTGGTGCAAACCCTAGGGCGTCGGATGCGATGGGCAACGCGGTTTTCAAGGCGTTCCTTCGGTGGTGTTCCCTGGAGATTCGATGACGCTGTCCGCGGAGCATCACGCCACGCTTTGACTTCGCGGCGGTCCGGGCCGAATCTCCCGGTCCGTCCCGGTCCCGGGCGGACCCCGCAAAGTACCATGCCGAAGATCACCATCCTTCCCCAAGGCGCCTCCGCCGAGGTCGAGCCCGGTCTCACCCTGCTCCAGGCCGGCGAAAAAGCCGGCGTCGAGATGGAGGCCGGCTGTTTCAACTGCTCCTGCGGCACCTGCGTCGCCGAAGTGGTCCGCGGCATGGACAATCTCGGCGCCCCCACGGCCGAGGAACTGGACGTCCTCGACCAATGGAACAAGGACCCCGAAAAGTACCGGCTCACCTGCTGCGTCAAACTCCTCTCGGGCGAGGTCGTGTTGAAGCAAGCCCACTGAGCCCCGACTCGCACCCGGGCCCATCGCGCCCCGCATCGTTTCCCATCCCATGAGCAAAATCGTCGGCATCGACCTCGGCACCACCAACTCCCTCGTCGCCACCGTCGAGGCCGGCATTCCCTACGTGATCGCCGACGCCTCGGGCCAACGCCTCACGCCGTCCGTCGTCCATTTCCCCGGTCCCGACAAACCACCCGTCGTCGGCCACCCCGCCAACCGGGTCCGCGTCCTCCACCCCCGCCAGACCGTCTATTCCGTCAAACGCTTCATGGGCCGGCGCGGCAGCGACATCCCGCGCGAGGACATGTTCGTCACCTACCCCGTCCGCGGCGAGGGATCCGGCTCCGTGGCCATCGATCTTCCCGGCCGGGCATGGTCGCCCGAGGAAATCTCCGCGGAAATCCTGCGCAAATTGAAAGCCGACGCCGAGATCGCCCTCGGCGAACCCGTCGCCCGCGCCGTCATCACGGTTCCCGCCTACTTCAACGACGCCCAACGCAACGCCACCATCCGCGCCGGCGAACTCGCGGGCTTCGTCGTCGAGCGCATCGTCAACGAACCCACGGCCGCCGCCCTGGCCTACGGCCTCGACAAACTCGCCGACCACAGCCGCATCGCCGTCTACGATTTCGGCGGCGGCACCTTCGACCTCTCCATCCTCGAACTCAACCAGGGCGTGTTCCAGGTGTTGTCGACCCATGGCGACACCCGTCTCGGGGGCGACGACCTCGACAAACGTGTCGTGGCCCATCTCGTGGACCGGATCCGCGCCGCGGGCGGTCCCGACCTTTCCATCGCCGCCGCCGACCTCCGCGGCCTCGTGCAGTCGGGGGCCGATCCCGACACGCTGGGGCGCCTGTCGCGCGTCCGCGAGGCGGCCGAGGCCGCGAAGATCCGTCTGAGTTCGGAGACCGTCGCCGAAATCTCCCTGCCGTTCCTGACGCCCACCTTCAGTTTCAGCCATGCTTTCGCCCGCGCGGATCTCGAGCGATTGACCCGCGACATCGTCGAGCGCACCCGCGCCCATTGCATCCGCTCGCTCTCGGATGCGAAACTCGAGGCCAAGGACCTCGACCAGGTGATCTTGGTCGGCGGGCAGACCCGCATGCCGCTGGTGCGGCGTCTGGTCGCGGAATGGTTCGGTTGCCGGGAATTCGGCGAAACGCGGGGCGACCTGCGCCTCGGGAGCGAGTTCCACGAACACGCCGGCCCCGAGTTGAACACGTCGGTCAACCCGGACGAGGCCGTGGCCCTCGGCGCCGCCATCCAGGCCGAGATTCTTTCCGGCGGCTTCCGCAATCTCCTCCTGCTCGACGTCACGCCCCTCTCGCTCGGCATCGAGACCTTCGGAGGCCTCATGAACGTCATCATCCCGCGCAACACCACCATCCCGGTGAAGGCCGGCGAGATGTTCACCACCGCCATCGACAACCAGCGCTCGATGCTCATCCACGTGCTCCAGGGCGAGCGCGAACGGGCGCCCGACAACTGGTCGCTCGGCCGCTTCGAACTCGATTTCGAACCCGCGCCCAAGGGTGTCCCCCGGGTCGGCGTCCAGTTCGAGATCGATGCCAACGGCATCCTCCACGTCCTCGCCCGCGACGTCCGTACCGGCCACCAGAAAATCGTCGCCATGAAGTCCGCCGTGGACGTCGCCGACGAGGACGTCCAGAAGATGGTCGAGGATTCCGTGGCCAACGCGTTCGACGACCTCCGGGCACGCCAATGGATCGAGGCCAAGATCCGCGCGGGCGAGACCATCACGGCCACCCGCCGCACCATGGCCGAATACGACGCGGAGTTGGACCCGGACTACCGCCGGCAGATCCACGGCGCCATCGAGGGCGTGGAAGCCGTGCTGTCGCAGGAAAATCCCCGGACAAAAACCGGCGATCCGGCCCGCCTCAAGGAAGCCACCGCCCATCTCGACGAGGTGACCCGTCCGTTGGCGGAACACGCCATGGACAAGGTGATGGAAGCGATGCTCCGCAAGAAGGGCATGCTGGCGCCGGAGCCCTCCCCCGACCCGTCGTCCACCGACGCGCCGAAGGACGGCTGAACCCGAGACCCGGGCGGCTCAGTGCCGGGGGATCCGACCCGCACACGCCGGTGCCATGCGGTGCCCCGGTACCGCGATGCCCCGCGGTTCACTCCGGACCATGGCGCATGGCGGCGTACAACGCCTGCCGTCACTCCGACGGCAGGGATATGCCCGAGAACGGATTGTGTCCCAACCCTTCCCCTTCGGCCGCGTCCGTCGGCACACGTCCGCCCGGAACCCCGCCGGCGACCTGGCCGTTTTGGGCCGCGACATCGTGGCCATTCTGCCGCCCCTTGCCCACTTCCCCGTTCTCGGACCCGGGTGCGGGAGCGCCCGATTCGCGTCCTGCCGACGCGGCGCGCGCGGCCGCCTTGTCGGCCTCCTCGTTGGGATTCTTGGCCCGCTTGTGCTTGGGATGCGGGCTGACCATCACGTTGATCGAACGACCGATCAGTTTGGAGGGCGAGTCCGGATGCCCCCATGGCTCCAACTCCTTGAGGAAGGTTTCGACGACCTGGCGGCCGATTTCGGTGTGGGCCATTTCGCGTCCGCGGAACCGGAGCGTGACCTTGACCTTCATGTCCTCGCACAGAAACCCGATGGCATGGTTGCGCTTGATGCCCATGTCATGGGGATCGATGCGGGCCGACAATTGGACTTCTTTGACGAGATTGGCGTGCTGGTGCTTCTTCGAGTCGCGTTCCTTCTTCGCCAATTCGTACTTGAACTTGCCGTAATCGACGAGGCGGCACACCGGGGGAACGGCCGTGGGGGCAACCTCGACGAGGTCCACGCCCTGCGCACGCGCCAGATTCAGCGCCGCCGGCAATTCGAGAACGCCGACCTGCTGGCCCTCCACCCCAATGACGCGAACCTCGCGGGCCCGGATCCGGCCATTGACCCGGTGCAGCGGCTGCTGCGGCTGGTGACGACTAAACGGGCGGCTCAAGCGACCGCCTCCGGTTCGGGATGAATCATGCTGAGATGCAAAACCGTATCTGTCTTCGCGAAGCGGGAGACGATATAGTGAACCCGGCAACCGCCTCGCAAGTGAAAACTGGCCTGTTTAGCCCCATTTCCACCCTGCTGGGAATCCTCCTCGCTTGCCTTGCCGCGGGTTGGTGCGCCGTGATTCCGCTCCGCGGCGACGAGCCTGCACCCAAAAACAGCGCGGAATCCCTCTTCAAATCCGCCCGGACGGCCTTCGAAACCAACCGCGTCTCCATCGAGGCCGCTTGGCGTCTCGGCCAGGCCGCTTTCGATTGGGCCGAGTTCCAAACCCACGACCCCGACCGCGCACGGATCGCCGAGGAGGGCATCGCCGCCTGCAAATCGGCCCTCGTGAATTCCCCGGCGTCGGCTCCCGCTAACTACTATCTCGCCCTCTGCCAGGGACAACTCGCCCGCACCAAGAAATTGGGCGCCCTGAAACTCGTCGTCCAGATGGAGGCATCGCTCTCCGCGGCCCAGACCCTGGACGAACGATTCGACCATGCGGGACCCGATCGCGCCCTCGGTCTCCTCTACTTCGAGGCACCCGGTTGGCCCACCAGCATCGGCAACAAGAACAAGGCCCGCCGGCACTTGGAACGGGCCGTCACGCTCGCCCCCGATTATCCCGACAACCGCCTTTCGTTGGCCGAGGCATTGTGGCACTGGCACGAAAAGGAGGGGACCCAGTCCCAACTGGAAGCGCTCGATGCCTCGTGGGAGGCCGCGCGCACCCGACTCACCGGCCCCAACTGGGAAGCGTCGTGGAAAGACTGGG
Source organism: Verrucomicrobiota bacterium (assembly GCA_008933025.1). Taxonomy (GTDB): domain Bacteria; phylum Verrucomicrobiota; class Verrucomicrobiia; order Limisphaerales; family UBA9464; genus UBA6176. The sequence goes on along the minus strand of WBXI01000029.1, from coordinate 8,878 downwards.
AGACGCGACGCCGCGCGCTCGCCAAACACTTCCCGGCCGATGCCCGCGAGAAGGCGCCCCCGAAGAAGTAGCGCAACGGGCGCCCGCCGGGCGCCGACCCCGGGGCCGGATCAGATCGTTTTCACGACGTCGACGGCCGGGAAGCGGACCTTCTTGAGCGCCGCGTATTTGTCGTCCGCGGCCCGGTAACCGGCGGCGCAGGCCACCACGGTGCCATATCCGGTCCCGACGAGCCCCAGCACCTCGTCGTAGCGGGCCGGGACCAGGCCTTCCATCGGGCAGGTGTCGATCCCCATCAGGGCCGCCGACCCCATGAACTGGCCGAGCGCGATGTAGCACTGCCGGGCCGCCCATTCGAACGCCTGCTGCCCGCGCGGGCCTTTGACCACGTCCCCCACCATCATGTTGCGATAGCCCGACAACGCATCCGCCGCCAACCCACGCTCCTCGCAGGTCCGCGCCACGAACCGATCGACGTACGCCTCGTCCACCGACCGAAGCGCCGCGAACACCACGAAGTGCGAGCAATCCGCGGGTTGCGTCTGGTTCCAAGAGTGCGGCACCAACGCCCGCTTCGTCCCCGGATCCGTCACCACCAGAAATCTCCACGGCTGCAACCCGTAGCTCGACGGCGTGAGCACCAACGACCGTTCCAATGCCGACCAAGCCGGCGCCGGAATCTGGCGCGCGACATCGAATTTCTTGGTGGCATACCGCCACTGCAAGGCCTGCAACAACGTCTCGGGCGTCACGGAATTCATCGGCGGGATCTTTGGATCCGATTCTTCCCTACCGCAACCCGCTGCCCCGGGAATTTCCATGAAATCCGGGTGCAGGGTGCCGACGTCGTGATCGGGCTGGCCCGGCGGGCCGCACTCCCGACCCCGGCGACTTCCGGACAACGCCGGGTCCGATCCCGGACCCGCTTCTCATCCCGTCCCCACGCTCTCGGCAAGCCCCGGCGGGTGCCGCCGACGTGGACGACGGGGTCCGCGCGCACCCGTGAAATCCGCGAACCGGGGGATTCCCCTGCCCTTGGATTCCGGTTGTGATACGGGGGCAATTCCCATGACGTCTCCAAAACCATTCCGGATCGATCGCCGTCGTTTCCTCCGCACCTCCCTCGCGGGAGCCGCGACCGGCCCGCTCATTTTCCGCGGACTGCTCGCCAACCCGCCCTCGTCCCAGGTCGCCCATGCCAGCTTCGGCGCCGGGGGGATGGCTTGGGCGGATCTCACCGAGATCGCCGGGCACAAGAACGTCCGGGTCGTGGCCGTCGCCGATGTGGATGCCAACCGGACCGCGGAATTCCGGAAGAAGTTCCCCAACGCGAAGGTCTACGCCGACTACCGCCAACTGCTCGACAAGGAACGTCCCGACTCGGTCAACGTGTCGACCCCGGACCACATGCACGCGCCCATCGGCATGGCCGCCCTCCAGCGCGGGATCCATGTTTACGGGCAAAAACCCCTTACCCACGACCTCCACGAAACCCGCCGCCTCACCGAGTTCGCCCGCAAGAAGAAGCTGGTGACCCAGATGGGCATCCAGATCCACTCGGCCCGCGAATACCGACTGGCGGTCCGGCTGGTCCATGACGGGGCCATCGGCAAGATCCGCGAGGCCCATACCTGGAGCAGCAAGGACTGGGGCGACAACGGGGAAATGCCCCGCCGCCACGACCCGATCCCGCAGGGCCTCGACTGGAACCTCTGGCTCGGCGTTTGCGCCGACCGACCCTTCATCGGCCAGGGTTGGTATCACCCGGGCAATTGGCGCCGCCGTCTCGATTTCGGCACCGGCACGTTCGGAGACATGGGCTGCCACATCTTCGATCCCGTCTTCGGCGCGTTGGCATTGACCAGCCCGATCTCGGTGCGCAGCGAGGGCGCCGCCCCGAATTCCCATTCCTGGGCCACCAATGCCGTCATCCGTTACGTCTTCCCGGCCACCCGCTACACCACGCCCGGCACCATCCCCGTCGTCTGGTACGACGGCAACCAACGCCCGCCGGCGGAGGTCCGGGCGCTGATCGGCAAGACGCCGATGCCCGACCAAGGCTCGATCCTGATCGGCACCGAAGGCGTCATGGTCATCCCACACGTCGCGCCCCCGGTGTTGTTGCCCGACGAGAAATACGCCGGCATGAAGTTGCCCGACGTCGGCCACGCCAATCACTGGCATGAATTCATCGATGCCGTCCGCGGCGAAGGTCACACCAGCGCCGGATTCGGCTACAGCGGGCCGTTGACCGAATCGGTCTTGCTGGGAAGCGTCGCCACGCGATTCCCGAGGACGACGCTCGAATGGAACGCGGCGAAACTCGCGTTTACCAACGTGCGCGAGGCCAACGCCCACGTGAAACGCTCCTACCGCGCCGGTTGGCACGTTCCGGGCCTCTCGTAATCCAACCCGTCCCTTCGCGCGCCCTCGGCCCGTTCGGAAAGCATCCGGGTCGGGCGACCCGGTTCGCACCCCGGCGCCCGAACGCCCGTCCGAAAACAATGAGGACGCGGCGGCGAGGGGATTTTCGTGGAGGCGAGGCGGCAAGGCGGGGTGGCATCCTGACACGGTTTCCGGTCTCGATGCCGCCCCCCGCGCGAAGTACCCCAAAGAACGGCGGGAAGCGGCGGCAGCGACACCCCACCGGTTCGCGACCCACCCGCCCTACCCTCTCCACGGCAGTCCTGAGCCGACCACCCGACGGCCCACGGTGGCCGCGCGCGGGCAGTGCCGGGAGCACCCCGCGACGCCCCTTGCCCCGAAGGGTGTTTTCGTTCCATTTTGGCGACCGCAATCACCGCAAGATCCATGGCCCCTCCGGTTCCCAATTCCCATCCCAGCCCGAAGGGCTTCACCCTGATCGAACTGCTGGTGGTCATCGCCATCATCGCGATCCTGGCCGGCATGCTCCTGCCCGCGCTGGCCAAGGCGAAATTCAAGGCCAAGGTCATCAACTGCACCTCGAACTACAAACAGTGGGGCATCGCCGTCACCCTCTATGCCAACGACGACGTCCGCGGACGGTTGCCTTCGTTCGACATGCCCACCACCGGGCTCAATCCCTGGGACGTCTCGATCCAGATGGCCCCCAAACTCGAGCCCTACGGATTGACGGTTCCCATGTGGTTCTGCCCGGTGCGTCCCGAGGAGTTCCTCGAGGCCGACAAATGGTTCCGGGGCAAGAATGCCGGCAAAGGCATGGGATCCGTCGCGGACCTGAACAAGTACCTGACCTCGCGCTTCGGCAATTTCGCGCTGCTCAACCATGACTGGTGGGTGCCGCGAACCCTCGACGGCGATGCCAAGCGCCTGTTCCCCGGCATCAATCTCGGCGGCACCGTGACGCGAACCAAGGACGGTTGGCCGCAGCGGGCGGAAGATCCCGTCGCCGCCTTCCAACCCGTCATCACCGACCTGGTGGCGGCCCCGGGAGTCATCGTCACCAATCTTTCCAAGGCCTATGCGGGCCACTCGTCCGGCGGGGTAATCCTGTCGATCAACGCCGCCTTTGCCGATGGCCACGTGGAAACCCGGCCTCGGGCCAAGATCCAGTGGCAGCATTCCGGCAACTACACGACGTTCTACTGAGCCGGACAACACGCCGGGGTTCGTGGCTTGTCCCAAGGACATGATCCCGAAAACCACCCCGCGCATCGCACGGATCCTCGCCGTCGGTCTTGGAATCGCTGCGGTCGGGCTCGCGGGGACTTGGCGGGCCGGCGTCTTCGGTCTCCGGGGCATCGCCACCCCTCCCCGCAACGCCCTTCATGTCCTGCAACCGTACCGTGTCGCCGGCACCTGGGTCTTCGACGACCCCGCCGTGGGCTTGGTCCGCGAACCGTTCGTCGCCGGCGTCCCCGAGATGATCGACGCCATGGTCGCCGATATTCCCACGGCCATCCACGGCTTCCGACTCCTGGTCTCGGAAACCCCGTTTCCAGGACACCAACGCCGGCTCGATTGGCTCCGCGGCGACATGGGGGGCAATTACTACCGGATGGACGATCCGCCGCTCGATGGGTGGCTCTGCCCCGCCATGTTCCGCTATTATGCGGAACCACCGAAAACCCTCTATATCCAGGTTGCCGCCATCGCGGGCCCCTGAATCGCCCCGGACCGGTGGCCATCCGGTAGCCCCGGCCATCCGGTCGGATCAAATGCCCGTCTTTGCCGAAGCCGCTTCGGCGACCGACTTCAACTGCGCCAAACCCTGTTCGAAATCGCGCCCGATCATCGTGTCCATGCTCACGAACAATCCGAATGCCTTGGTCGCGAAATTGAGTTTCCCGGCCATGGTCCAAGTGACCCGGGTCATCCCCGCCTCCGGTGCGAAGGCGAACCCCACGTCGTTCACCCCGGCAAACGGCTTGGTGAACTCCAGGCGGATGCGCAGGCGCGCCGGCGACTCGCTCTCGGTGAGGGTCATCCGTCCCTCGCCGACCTTGCGGTCGCCCGACCAGCGGTAGTCGGCGCCGACACCCGCCCGCGGACCGTCGAAAACGATCTTCATGTGGGGATCGCGTTTGGCCCACGGAGACCAGGATTCCCAGGCGTGGAAATCGTTGACCAAGCCGAAGACCTCCCCGGGCGGCGCGTCGATCCGCGCGGTCCGCACCACCGAGTAATCGTCCGGTCGCGACGCAACCAGGACGACGAACGCCACGACGACGATCACGAGGGCAATGGAAACCGTCGGGAGCATGGGATGTTGTTGATCGGGTCCGGGCGCGCAAGTCGCCCGGACCGGACTCCAGTGTGCTGACCGCGAATTCCATTGCATGATGTCGCGAGCAAAAGGGCCCGATCGCGAGGCGCGAGGAGGAACTATATCCGGAGGATCTGTGACCGACGAGCAACGAAGCCAGCGGGCCCTTTTCCTCGCGACCCACCGGGCGGCAGTCCTTTTGGCGCCATCCTTCGTTGCTCATTCCTCACGGATCACTCAGGATCCGCTCGTCGTTCGCGCCTCGGCTGACGCCAAAAACCCTTGCCGCATCATGCAAAGGAATTCGCGGTCAGCACACTAGTGGTTGTCGGGTGTTTTCCAAAGCTCCCGAAGCAAGGACGCCATCCCGGGATCGTGCCGTTCCAGTTGCTCCCGGTTGAACGGGAAGAAATCGTTCCGCGAGAAATACGCCTCGGTCGACTCCGCGAAATACTCCCGCTCGTTGGTCATCGCGTAGGCTCGCTCGAAGGTCTTGGGTCTGCCGGATCCGGACCAGCGTTCGACTTTGTCGTAGCTGCCGGAGGACTTCGCCCGCTCGTACGCAGCGCGGATCCCGGGATGTTCGAAGCCCAGGACCCGGTCGTGGTAGGCGTGGGCGAGTTCGTGGAGCGCGAAGTTCGGCATGCGGTCGGTCTCGCTCGCGAATTCGCGCACGTTGGTGAATTCGACGCCCCTGACCATCGCCGGGTCGCGGTGGTTGGCCACCAACCATTCGCGCCCGGGGTGGTATTCGGCACCGGGTGGGATTCCCGGATACCCGGGCGAAAACCACAGCGGCACCTCGCGCAGTCTCGCGAGCGCCGCCGGCGGCACGACGACCGCGACCTCGGCGAGTTGTTTCCCCAACAAGGCCAGCGCGGCCTCCGTGGCCTCGCGCTGCTCGTGCCACAGCACGCCCCGAACCCGCACCGTCCAACCCTCGACGACGTTCGTCGTGTCCGTCGCCGTCGTCGCGCCACCGGTCCGTTTCTCGGAAACAACCCCGTCCCCGAAGACCGTCGGCACTCCCGTGCCGCCAACCCAAGCCATGAGGGCAAGCGCCACCGCGAACCCCCGGAAGGGCCGCATGCCCATGCCTGGATGCTCCCGCCGGAATCGGTCGAATCCGCGGCCCACGAAACCCGCCCCGGATCCATCGGCCAGGTCCCGGCATCGTCGCAACCCGCGCCCGAGGGCCCGCTGTTCATCCGCGGCCACCGCGCGCGCCGTCGACGCGACGAACGGGATGCCCGCCAACGGGTCGCGGTTCGTCTCGGGGTCCTTGGCAGTCGGGAGGGTGGACATTCGGTCCGGGGTTGGGGTCGATGCGGTGGGTGAAAGGGAATGCCGCCGTCCGTGGGATCCCACGGGCCACCGATGCGGCACCCGGGGTGGCCACGGTCAAAGTGGGCATCGCGCGGACGCCCCGGGTCAAGCGCGCTTCCCGACCTTTCCGGCACTCGCGCGCATCGTGGCCTTCGACCCCGCGCGAGGCGGCATCGGAGTCCGGGGCGAGGGAGTCGGGGGACCGCGATGCCCCTGCCAAAAGGATTCGTGAAATTGGCGACTCGACGCACGCGCGACGCGTGGGCCACCCGTGGTCCGTCCATCCATCCAGACGCCGCGAAGCCGAGCCGTCGCCGGCTCGCAATCCCGAGGGGAGCACTCCGCCCATGCGGATGCGGCCCTCCGTCCGGGATGGTTACCGCGCGACGGGCTTCCCGTGGCGCTCCAGCGCCCAGTCCCGGAACACGCCCTGCGCCTTTCCGCCGTCCCCGGGGAAACCCGCGTGCTGCACCATCCAGATGGTGGCGATTCCGGGGCCAGGCCTGATGTCCATGCCCGTGGCCAGCGCCCCGCCATGCCCAAACCCGTCGGGACCGAGCGCCAGGCACAACCCATAATTCTCCTTCACCGACGCGGGCGTCTGGCGGCGCGTCAACTCCACGAACGATTTCTCGCTCAACAGGCGGCGCCCGTTGGATTGGCCGCCGTTCAGGAGCATTTGGCAAAAGCGCGCGGTGTCGCGGGCCGTCGAAAACAGGCCGCCGGCCGGTATCGGAAAGCGGTGCGTCCGGTCGGAAAGCGGGTAGGCCAACTGGGCAATCGGCATTTCCTTCAGGGCGACTCCGCCCGCATCCGGCCGGTACGCCTTGGCCAACCGTCGCGTCTGGCTTTCGGTCGGCCAAAACGTGGTGTCCTTCATCCCGAGCGGATCGAACAACCGCCGCCGCATGAAATCCTCGTACGGCATCCCGGACACCACCTCGACGATCCGTCCCGCGATGTTGATGCCGGCGCTCGAGTACTGGTAATGGGTGCCTGGTTCCGTCTGGAGCGGGATCATCGCGTAACTTCGCACGAGCGAGGCCAACGCCAACGTGTCGTGGGTCGGTGTCTCGAGCGGCGACTGGAAGGGCATCCCGCTCGTGTGGCAGAGCACCTCGCGCACCGTGATCGGGTGCCCGGGCCGGCGCAGCACCGTGTGGTCGCCGTTCTTTTCTGCCACCACCATTTGGCCGCGGAATTCGGGCAGGTATTTGTCCACGGCATCGTCCAACGCCACCTTCCCCTCGTCCACCAGCATCATCACCGCCACCGCCGTCATGGGTTTCGTCTGCGACGCGATCCAAAACAGGGCGTCCGACTTCATCGGCTTCCGGCGGGCCACATCGGCGAAGCTCACGGCATCCACGGACAGGACCTTTTCCCTGTCCACGACCAAGGCGACCGCGCCGGCGAGTTGGCCTTTTTCGACGAAGGGCCGGAGCCGTCCGGCGAGCGATGGCGCCGCATCGGCACCCATCGAAGTCCGTGCCACGAGCAACAAGAGGAGCGCGAACAAAGCGATAGGACGTTTCATGTCGAGGTACATTCCCGGAAGTGGATGCACCTGCGATAGCGCCATGGGCGGCATCCGCGCAAGGCCAAGTCCGTCGGGAGGGGCCGGGGCAACGCGACGACAGCCCGGGCCGCGCGGCGTGGGAAGGGCGCGACACCGGCGTGAAGCCGGGAGCGTCCGGGGCGGCGGTACGTTCCGACGCCCGAAGGGTGTTGGCAGGGAAGTTCAACCGCCGTCGTGCACGCTCTCTTGGTAGAGGTTCAACCCCTGCCCAATGCCGACCGCGTGGGCTCGACCGCGTGCGTGAAGCGACGGACTGGTACCCCGACCAGGAATTGAACCTGGATCCTCGGTTTAGGAAACCGCTGCTCTATCCATTTGAGCTATCGGGGCGACGTTGATTGCAAACCGTCTACAGCGAGTTTTTCGTTGGCCGAAAAACCATTGTAACCCGTTTTTGCAACCCTGCGGTGTCCGGCATGGGAAAACGCCGAACCGAGGCCCGCGAGGAGCCGTCCGGTCCGTTCGCCAAAGTCGCTGAGTGCCTGGATCTCCATGTCGGGACGAGCCGTTATTACGCGTTCGTCAAAAGGGGAGGCAAACAGTTTCGCCGTTCTCTCAAAACCACCGGCCGCCAATTGGCCAACCGCCGGCTCGCCGATTACCGCGAGGAAGTCCAACGCCTGACCGACGACAACGGCCCTCGATGCGACCCTCGGTGACGCGGTATTCGCGCAGGATTTCGCTCCCCTCGACCACACCCCGACCCGCCGCGGTCAATGCGGTGTCGAAGTGCTCGGCTCTGGTCTCGGCTTCGTTCATGGGCAAGGCGCGAAATCGTTCGGCTCTCGTGTGAGCAAGCCCATCGGCTTGGGGTGGATGAACAGCTTTTCCCGGCCGACGCCCTGCTCCTCCAGCACGTTCGCATTTACCAACTCCTTCAGATACACCGAGGCGGTCTGCCGCCCGGCGATCTCCCGCTCCGTCAGATTCTGAATCCGGCAATACGGCAGCTCAAAGATCAGGTTCACCAGCTCGTGGCTGTAAACCTTGGGCGCGACCCGGCGCACGCGTTCCACCGTGTGTGCCTGTAATTTCCCAATCGCCGCGATCCGCGCCAACGTCCAGCCCGCGGTCTCCTCCACCCCTTGGAGCATGAACAGCACCCGCCCCGTGCGGCCATTCCCGTCCCTGAATGGGTGAATCGCCTCAAACTGGTAAAGCGCAACCGCCATGCGGATGAGCGGGTCAATGTCCGTCGCCTCGTGCAGGAAACGCTCCCAGTTCGCAAGCAGCGACCGCAGCAACTCCTCCACCACGGGCGGCGT
>WBXI01000028.1 GCA_008933025.1 Verrucomicrobiota bacterium | reverse complement strand
GTCCAAGACCACCAACCGCCAGGTCCGACGCGCCATCCAGTCGAGCCGCGCCGCCTGGCCATAGGTGGTGACGACCAGATCCACGCCGGCAAGAAATGCCTCGGCCTTGCCCGCGGTGCGCCACGTGTCGCCGGTCGATTCCGACGGGTGGGCGAAGGCAATGCGGAGGCTCGGCGCAAACCGTTCGATCTCCGCCTTCCAGTTGGCCAGCAGCGAGGCCGGGGCGACCAGCAAGGCCGGGCCGTCGGGCGCGGCACCGCGACCCCGCGGAACACCAGGCACTTGGGGGCCGTGTTTGAGGCGGAGGAGCACGGCGATGACCTGGATGGTTTTGCCCAAACCCATGTCGTCGGCGAGGCAGGCTCCCAAGCCGAGGGTCTGGAGGAACCAAAGCCATTGAACGCCGGTTTCCTGGTAAGGACGGAGACGGGCCCGGAGATGCTCGTGGGCATCGAATTCGGCGCCCCCGCCCGGTTGGCGGAGTTTATCCAAGGTCCCGGCAAGCCAACCGCCAGCCACGACTTCGCTCCAGTCCATGGCCACCTCTTCCTCCGCCGTCGCATCGGCTCCGCGACCAAGCCTCACTCCGGCGAGCAGCCGCATGGCCTCGAGGAAGGTCACGCCGTCGCCCGCAGCCCCGTCCTGGATCTTGCGCCAATGTTCAAGGACGTCGCGGAGCTTCTCCGCGTCCACCTCGACCCAGCGTCCGCGCAACGGGACGAGTCCCGCGTCCGCGCGAAGCAGCGCTTCCCATTCCCCGCGGGACAAGGCCTCGCCATCGAGGGTGGGCTCGACCGAGAAATCGAGCAGCGTGTCCAATCCAAGGCCGGCGCCGGGTTGTTCGCCGACACGGACGGTGACGCGCGCACGCGCGGCACGGTTGTTTTTCCACCAATCCGGAATGCGGGTGACGATGCCGGATTCCTCGAGCACGGGAATTTCCCGGAGAAAGGCGTGGGCCTGCACGGGCGTCCAGGCCTGGGGTTGGAAGAGTCGACGGCTTTCGAGGAGGTCGCGGGCCAAGGCGCTGCGCTCCGACGCTTTCTTCACCGGCTCGAGCAGCGACTCGAGGGCGGCGCGGCTGCCAGCGCCGGCGAATTCCTGAAGCGCCCGGCCCAGCGGCAAGTGCACCGGCTTGTCGTGGGCCGACAGCCGGTGCGTATAGGTCGCCATGAACGCGAATGGCGTTTCCGTGGACCGCTTGTTCTCCGCGAGATGGAAGGTGACCCGACCCAGCAGATGGAGCGCGGGATTGATGTGTCCCAGCCACGGCTTCAGCCCGCCCGCAGCCGCGGCTTCGCGACGGGCCAGCACGTCCAGGTCACCCCAGATGCCGGCCAGAAGTTCCGGCGATGCGTATTCCGCGCCGGACATCGCCGGCATGCGCAGGGTGAACTCCGCCAACAGGCCCGGCGCCGGCTCGACGGCCGCGATGGCGTGGGGATCCGCGGCGGCGGGCGAATGTGCCAGCGCGGTGAGGTAGGTGTCGGCAAACCCGCGCCAGAACAGCAGTTCGACCGGCCAGACAGAGGTGTCGCGACGGGTTGCCAAGGCGAGCAAACCCTCGGCGGTTCCCCGTGCAAACGCGGCGGCAAGAACCGGGCAGGCGGCCGCACCGGCCTCGGCTTGGAGCCGGCCGTGGGGACCGAGGGCCAGATGGAAGGCGTCCATGGGGCGCGGCCGGCGGCTACCGCTGCAGGCGGAATTCCACCGCCCGATCGCGGGGAGTGATCGCGGGCAACAGGCGGATTTCGGCAAGGCGGTGGGTCGCCTGCACCGAGAGGCGAGAGAGACGCTGCTTCAGTTCGTCGCGCTCCTTCTCCAACTGCAGCACTTTGCCCTCGAGCTTGGCCATCGGCGGCGTGGTGCCCGCGGCAGCCACCTCCCGGGGGGTGGCCACACGCGCACGGATCGTCGCGTTCGCCTCCGCCAACTGGCGTTGCAACCCTCCTTTCTCCCGTTCCAACCGGGCACGGAGCGCGGATTCCTGGGCGAGGGCGGACTGCATCTCGGTCTCGCGCCGCGCGCTCAGGCGCAGCGACTCCTGCAATCGCGCCACTTCCGCCCGGGCGGCCGTCGCCTGCAATTCCTGCTCGGTCGTCGGCGATGCCGCGGGCAGGGCCGGACTCGGCGCCGTGGCGGCAACGGCCTGCGCCCGGGCCTCGGCCGCCTTGAGCCGCGCCTCGACGTTGGCCCGCTCCGACTTCTCGGCCGCCAGCGTGGTCTCCAGCGTCTTCAGGGCCTCGCTGTCCGCGGCGGACCGCGCCGCCAGCTGCGAGACCCGCTGTTCGAGGGTCTGGGCCTCCTGCTCCGCCCGGGCATGCTCCTGCTTTTCCTTCGCGAGGCTCGTCGTCAATTGGTCGGCGCGCAGCACGTTGCGTTCGGCGTCCGCCCGCGCCACCGCGAGTTCCGTCTCGAGCCTCGAGATCTTCACGATCCCCTCTTCCGCCTGCCGTGTCCTGAGGTCCTCGAGCTGCTTCTCCAGGGCCCCTTTCTCCACCGCCAACCGCTCGTTGGCCCGCTTCATTCCCTCGAGTCCCGACTGCACCTTGGTGAGGCGGGCCGACAAATCCGCGACCTGCCGGCCTTTCTCGGTGTCCGACCTGAGCTCGGCCACCTGGTCCTTGAGGGTCTGGTTCTCGAGCTTGAGCGGCTGGAGGCTCTCGGTCTGGAGGCGCCGGAGCCGACCCTCGACCTCCGCCCGTTCCTGTTCCAACCGCGCCGCCGCCTGCTTCTGTTCGCCGAGTTGGCGCCGGGTCTCCGCCAGCGCCTTCTGCGCTTCTTCCGCCACCACCTTGTCGACCAGGTTCTTCCGCTCGCCTTCCTGCGACTCGAGCTTCGTCAGCAAGACCCGGTTGGTGGACTGCAACGCCGCGATCTTGTCGACCGCCGCGTGCAGTTCCCGGGGATCGATCGGCGCCGGCTGGGCCGTCAAAGCCTCGCGGAGCTTGGCCTCGAGGACGCGTTTGTCCGACGCCAGGGCACGGATCTGGCCGTTGAGCTCGGTGAGCTGCGCCAGGACCTCGCCCGGCGGTTCGCCGGACCCGGCGGCCGGTTGGGCGGCGTCGGGTTTGCGGACCGCCGCGACCGCCACGTCCTGCAGGGCGGCCAGCTTGTCCGCGCAGTAGCGCAGCCGGTAGTTGATCACCCGCTCGTTCCAGGCCGGATATCCCTTTTGGATCCGGCGCAAACCATCCAGCGCTTCCGCGTAGAGCCGGTAGGAAGCGAGACGATCCGCGGCCTTGTCGCCCTGTTGGATGAGATTGTAGACGACGATGAACTGGTCGTCGGGGCCATCGGCGCGCGCGGCCGCCGCGAGGACGATCGCGCCGAGCACGACGGCGAGGAATCGGAACATGCGCCCAGTATAGGAATCGCCGGCGCGGCGTCGAGAGGCGGCACGGGCCGGGGAGCCGGGGAACCCCGCCGCGGCGCCTACCCCACGAGGCGCCGGTACGCCGCGATCCGCGCGGCATCCACCGCGTTGTGGGAGAATTCCGGCGCCCGCAATTCCCGGCCCATCGGCACCCGCGTGTTGCGGTATTCCATGCGGCTCGAAACCGATTTGCTTCCCGACACGTGGATCTCGCGCGCCCCGGTCTCCCGCACCACCCGTTCCACGTTCCGCTCCCGGATCCCGCCCCCCGGCATCACCACGATCCGGTTGCCCGCGCCCCGCACCATCGCGGCGATCGTCTCCACGCCTTCCAGCACGGTGGCCTCGCCGCCGGACGTCAGCACGCGGTCGACCCCCAATCCCACCAGCGTTTCCAGGGCCTCGAACACGTCCCGCGTCATGTCGATCGCCCGGTGGAACGTCACCGGCAACGGCCGTGCCATGGCCACGAGACGCGCCGTCCGCTCCGCATCCACGGTCCCGTCCGGACCCAGGATCCCCAGCACGATCCCATCGGCACCGGCGTCCGCGAAGGCCCGGAGATCGCGGGCCATGACGTCGAACTCGTCGTCCGAATAGCAGAAATCGCCGCCGCGGGGGCGGACCATGACGTTGATGGGGACCGCCACGGCGCGGCGGATGGCCGCGACGAGGCCGACGCTGGGGGACGTGCCGCCCTCGAAAAGATTCTGGCACACCTCGAGACGGTCCGCGCCGCCGGCCACCGCGGCCCGCGCCGATTCCACCGATTCCACCAAGACCTCGATCAACATGCTGTTTTTGTGCGTTGGGCCCATGGCGGGCCGGGTGCATCCAAAGCCACCAACATCCTCAACGGGGGCCGGCCATCCCGAACTGCCGGACGAGGAACGCGAGTTGGTCGCTGCGTTCCTCGATGATTTTCGCCGTCGGTTTTCCGGCGCCGTGCCCGGCCTTGGACTCGATGCGGATCAACACCGGATTGGATCCGGCCTGGCATTCCTGGAGGCGGGCGGCGAATTTGAAACTGTGGGCCGGCACCACCCGGTCGTCGTGGTCGGCGGTCGTCACCAGCGTGGGCGGATAGGCCACGCCCGGCCGGAGGTTGTGGTACGGCGAGTAGGCGCGGAGCGCGCGGAATTCCTCGGCGTCCTCGCTCGACCCGTAGTCGCTCTTCCACGCCCAGCCGATGGTGAACTTGTGGAACCGCAGCATGTCCATGACGCCGACCGCGGGGAGGCAGGCGCCGTACAGGTCCGGCCGCTGGGTCATGCAGGCGCCGACGAGAAGGCCGCCGTTCGACCCGCCCTGGATGGCGAGCCGGCGCGGCTGGGTGTAGCGGTTGTTCACCAGCCATTCGCCCGCGGCGACGAAGTCGTCGAACACGTTTTGCTTGCGCAGTTTGGTGCCGGACTGGTGCCAGTCCTCGCCGTACTCGCCGCCGCCGCGCAGGTTGGGCACCGCGTACACGCCGCCCATTTCCATCCACACCAGGTTCCCGACGCTGAACGCCGGCGTCAGCGAGATGTTGAAGCCGCCGTAGCCGTACAACAGCGTGGGGTTCGTCCCGTCCAGCTTCAGCCCCTTCCGATGGGTCACGAACATCGGGAACCGTGTCCCGTCCTTGCTCGTCACCCACACTTGCTTCGTCTCGAAATCGTCGGGGTTGAAACCGACTTTCGGCGCGCGCCACAGCGTGCTCTTGCCCGTGGTGAAATCATACCGGTACACCCGACCCGGGACCGTGTAGCCCGCGAACCCATAGAAGGTCTCGGTGTCGCCGCGGCGGCCACCGAACCCGCCCGCGGAACCGATGCCCGGCAGTTCCACCTCCTTCTCGAAGGTCCCGTCGAGGCGGTGGATCCGCACCACGCTGTGGGCGTCCTTCAGGTAGTCCGCCACCAACCGCTCGCCCACCACGCTCGCCCCCGTCAACGTCGCGTCGCCCTGCGGCAACACTTCCCGCCACGCCGAACGATCCGGTTTCCGGGTGTCGATCGCGATGATCCGGCCGCGCGGCGCCGCGAGGTCGGTCTTGAACCAGAACACCGGGCCGTCGTTACCGACGAAATCGTAGCTCGCGTCGAAGTCCACCAGCAGGTCCGCCACCGCGCCGCCCCGCGCGAGGTCCTGGTAGAAAACCCGGTTCTTCCGGTCCGTGCCCTCGGTCGAGGTGATCACCAGATAGGCGCCGTCGTCGGACACTTCCCCGCCGAATCCCCAGCGCGGCTTGTCCCGCCGCTCGTAAACCACCGCGTCGTCCGACTGCGGGGTGCCGACGCGATGGAAGCACAGTTTCTGGAACTCGTTCAGGCGGGTCAGTTTTTCCGACTCTTTGGGGGCCTCGTAACGGCTGTAGTAGAACCCGGTGCCGTCCTTGCGCCACGACACGCCGCTGAACTTGACCCATTCCAACCGGTCGGGAAGGTCGCGGCCCGTGGCCACTTCCCGCACCCGGATCTCCTTCCAGTCGCTCCCGCTCGCCGAGATCTGGTACGCCGCCAAACGGCCGTCCTCGCTCACCGCCGGGCCCGAGACCGACACCGTGCCGTCCGCGCTCAACCGGTTGGGGTCCAGCAACACCGTCGGTTCCGCATCGGCCGCCGTGGCCGTGTACCACACGTCCTGGTTCTGGAGACCGTCGTTGCGCGTGTAGAAATAGCGACCGCCGACCTTGGCGGGCGTGCCGAACCGTTCGAAGTCCAGCAACCGGGTCATCCGCTCCTTGATCGCCGCCCGCTGCGGGATGCCTTCGAGATAACCGAAGGTCACCCGGTTCTGCGCCGCGACCCACTCCTTGGTTCCCGGGGAATTGTCGTCTTCCAACCAACGGTAGGGATCCTCGACCGACTGCCCGAAATAGGTGTCGACGACGTTGGTGCGGGCAGTGGGCGGATACGCGGGGCGGGGCGGGTTCACGGGAACGATCGCGACACAGCCGACGACAACCGCGGCAATCGCCGCGGCCAAGGCAGGCAAGGAACGCGCAGACATCCCCGCCAACCTGCGCGACGCCCCGCTCGCCGCAACGAAAAATCCGGGTCGCGCCCGGCCCGTCGGGCCACGATGTCGGCACCGGCGTGGAAGGTGGGCGGCGCGGGCGATCGCCACCGCGGCCAAGGGCACCCGGCGACGGGTCGGCGTCCCAATTCCGTTTGCACGCCGCGTTCCCGGGCCTTATGCAGCCGCCCGATTGAAAGGCGTTACCTACAGGATCATCGGCGGCGATGGCCGCGAATACGGGCCCGCGACCGTCGATGAAATCCGGACCTGGATCACCGACGGCCGCGTCGGTTCCCAAACCCTGGTCTGGGAGAGCGACGACGGCGAATGGCTTCCGGCGGCCCGGCGTCCCCAACTCCGCTGGGACCTGCCCCGGAACGAGGCGCCGCCGGTCGTGGCCGCCCGGGACGCCGCGGCGGCGGTCCCGGCGCCGATCGCGCTCCGCGTGGCGGCCTACCTGTTCGACATGGTCGCGGTCGGCCTCATGGTGTGGTTGGTGTCGTTTCCGTGGAACACCCAGCTCGACGCACTGCAGAAGGACGCGATGGAAACCCTGGCCAAGACGACGCCGGATCTCGCGCTGGTGATGCGTTTCTACGCCATGGTGCTGGCGTTCCACATCCCGGTCAGTCTCGCGTACAACGTGGGTTTCAACGCGGCCCTGGGCGCCACGCCCGGCAAATTGCTCGTGGGCCTCCGGATCCTGCGCGACGACGGCACGCGGCTGACCTTCCCGCGGGCCTTGGTGCGGTTCGCCGCGGAGTCGCTCTCGCTCGCGCCATTCGGGGCCGGGTATCTGCTCGCCTTCTTCAATCCCTCCCGGCAGGCGCTCCACGATCTCGTGGCCGGCACCCTCGTCGTGCGCGTGCCGACCGGCTTGGGCGCGCGGTAAGCGGCGGACGCGGGTTTTCCCACCGGGTTCACTCGAGCTCGCGCGCCATCACCACGTCGCACCGGCCCGTCCGCGGGTGTTCGCGCAGGCGTTCGAAGCCGTACTTCTCGTAGAGTTGGAGCGCCGCCCCGAGACGGGCCGCGGCCTCGAGCCGGACCCGGCGGTAACCCAACTCCTGCGCCACGTGCAGCGCGTGGGTGAGCAGGGCCCGGCCCAGACCACGACGCCGGTGTTCCGCAGCCAGGTACAACTTCCGGAGTTCCGCTTCCTCGGGCCCCGCCGGCGCCAATCCCACCGAGCCGATCACCCGGCCCGTCGTCTCGTCCACCAACACGTCGAAACGATGGCCGGGTCGTCCGTAATAGGCCGGGATATCCAGAAGGTCCGCGTCGGTGTCGTCCGGATCCGGCTCCAGGCCGTGTTCCCGCAGCGCGTCGAAAACGATCTCGCACACGCGGGGCCCGTCGGCGGCGGTGGCCTTCCGGATTTGGAAAGAAGGAAGCATGGGGCCGACGCATCGAGGTTCGGAACCGCCGGGGGGACTTGACCAAACAAACACACCCGGGAGTCCCGTGCAACCGGCGGTTTGGGAGCCCCGCCGTGGGGTCGTATCAGTACATGGGACATTGCCCGGGCCCCGCGCGTGCGAACGCCCCGGCGACACCCCCCGGCTTTGCCACAAGCCGTGGCCGCTACAGCCACCGCCAAACCCGCAGGGCCTCCGTCACGCCCCATGCCTGCGCGTCGCAACCCCGCTGCGTGTGCGGCGCGTCGCCGTCGAGGATTTCCGGGATCTGGCCCACGCAGCCTTCCGCCAACAATCCCGCCATGCTCCCCAGATACGCCCGCGCCGCCGCCCGCGCCGCCGGATCGTCCGGATGCGCCTTCACCATCGCCTCGCAAAACGTCGGGAAGGTCCACGTCCACGCCGTTCCGTTGTGGTAGGCCGGCTTCCGCCGCGTGTCCTCGTCGCCCTCGTAGCGCGGCCAGTACGGATGGTCCGGATCGTTCAGCAACCCGCCGCCGGCCGACCGCACCGGCAGGGGCGGCGTCACCGTCAGCGGCGCCAGCGACCGCAACGCGCCCGGCACCACCAGGTACCGTGCCGCGGCCGCCACCGTCCGTCGTGCCGCGTCGCCCGCGAGCAATCCCAACGCCACCGGCAACAGGCAGTTGCTCCGCAGCGCGTCGCTCGGCGGCGCCGTCCGGGCCGGGTGACCGGCGGGCGCCAGCAACACGTCCGCCGGCCATCCGCTCTGTTCGAGCCAGAAATACGCGTGGAAGGATTTCTCCGCCCGCCGGGCGAGGTCCGCCCAACTTTCCCCGCGCCCGTCCCACGGCGCCAAACGCAGCCGACCCAGTTGCCGCAACAGTCGGATCCACAGGGCCTGGATCTCCACCGGGTACCCTTCCCGCGGCGTTCCCGCCGGGTGGTTCGTGTCCATCCACGTGAAATGCGACGGGCTCCACACCAGTCCCGACGCGTGGTCCACGTGGATCCCGTTCCGCGTGCCCGCCAGATAGCCCGACGCGATGGAGCGCAGCACGTCCGAAAGACTCCGGCCGCGGTCGTCCACCACGGTCGCGTAAAAAGCCGACGCGCCCTTGCCCAACCGCTCGGCGACGTCCTCGCACACCACGCCGAACCACAGCGGCGCGTCGCTGGTCTCGCGGTTCGACGCGTCCTCCCCGTGGATCGAGTTCGGCAGCGTGCCGCCTTCCTCGAACCGCGCGAAGGTGACGAGCAACTCGCGCACCTCGTCGACCATGCCCGCCGCCAACAGGCCGCGCGCCGCGATCAGCGAATCCCGACCCCAGTCCAGGAACCACGGGTAACCCGCGATCACCGTCCGCGTCGCGTCCCGCCGCACCACGAAGGCCTGCACCGCGTTCACCAGCGCCCGGCCAAACGCATCCGTCGGCGCCACCCCGGCCCGCGCGTGGGCTTCCTCCCGCCGCCGCACCCGCTCCGCGACGAACCCGTTGCCCGACGGCGCCAACCGCTCGTCCGTCTCCGCGTCCACCGTCAACGTCGCCGTCCCACCCACCGCCAGCGGCAGGTCGAACCAGCCGGGGCTGTAGGCATCGCCCGATCCATCCATGCCGCGCGTCGTCTCCACCGGATGCCCGATGCCTTGGGTCCATTCCGGCTGCGGATGGTATCGGCCGGAATCGGCCATGACCCGCAACCGGCGTTCCGACGCGGGCGCGAACTCGAATCCCACCGCGTCCAGCAGCGGTCGGCAATGGGCCTCGAAGTGGCCTTCCGCCGCGCCGTTGCGCTGGGTGGTCCAATGGAAATTCCGGTCCTCCACGTCCACCCGCAGCGTCAGCCGCACGTCCGTCCCCGTCGGCAACGGTCTCCCGAAGGGCGGCGGCGTCCCGTCCGGCCGGCTGAACTGCATCACCAGCGTGTTGCGTTCCGGCAACAGATCCACCACCAGGTGCACTTCCACCGATCGCCCGTCCCCCGCGTTCGCCACGAAACGCCAGTGCGCCGGCGGACCCGCCTCGAAATCCACCAGGTTGCCCGCGTCCAGCGGCGTGATGAAGCCGTCGGCGTTGATCCACACCCGCGCCCGTTTCGCGAACACATGACGGTCCACCGGCACCCGCGCGTGCAGGTTCGCGCCCAGCAGGCAGTCGTACTTCGAGGTGATGCGGCCCAACTCGATGCCGAGCCGCGCCATCCCGCCGCGCCCGTTGGTCAACAGCACCAGCGGCCCGTGGAACGTCTCCCGCGGCAGTCCGGCCGGCAGCGTCGGTTCGGCCCCGAGGAATTGCACCGGTCCCTCGACGGACGTCTCGACCACGCCGTAGCGCTCCAGCGCCAGCACCCCGCGCGTCGCGCGCTGGCGCGGAGCGAAGGCCGCCACGTAACGCTCCCCGGCCAGGATCCCCTCCACGTGTTCCCCAAGCGAACCGTCGGCCGACCGCAACGCGGCGCGGAACGGCACGTCGTCGCGCACCAGCAACCAGTGTCCCGGCGGCACCGGCACCACCCGGTTCCGATCCACCAAGCCCCACTCCACCACCGCCGCGTGGCTACCCGCGCCGACGAAGGTCGAGGCCAGGAACGCCGCCGGATCCCGGTCGACCACCGCCGACAATTCCCGCCACGGCGTCGACGGGACCTCCACCGTGTGCCGCACCTGGCCGTACGCCGCGATCGCCCAGTCGGCGCGCGCCCGCGCCCGCCGGTAATTCTCGCCGGACAACCCGCGGGCCGACGCATGCGACGACAGGCAATGCGTCGCCCCCGGCCCGAGCGTCAATTCGACCGCGTCCTCGTCCACCCGGATCGCCGGATCCGCGAAGGAATCCCCGGGATGCGGCGCCACGAGGTCGAACCGGGGCGATCCCATCGATTCCCAGACCGCCCGCGGAATCCGGAGGGACCGGGGCGAGGCGAGATCGACGTTGGCGAGGACGAGGCAGGAGTCGGTGCCCTCGGCGGAGCGCCGCTCCAACCCGACCACCGGCGATTCCGCGGGCGTGAACGGCTCGATGGAAGCCCCGTCGAAGAAGCAGGGATGTTCCGACAGCAACGCGCCGAGGCGCGCCAATTCGCCGACGATGTTGTCGGCGGCGCCCCAGTTGAGACCGCGGCTGCCGTGGACGTTCACCTGTTCGGTGGCGCACCATTCGACGCCGTTGGTGAACCCGAAGCCGCCCCCCACGCTCGCCAGGGCCGAAAGGCGGTTGCGGTGAAGCGACCACCGGCGCCCCTCGGGCGTGGGCGGCGCGTGGCCCGCCGCGCCGAGAGCCGCCAGCCGGCAGTTGTCGTGGGTCTCGCTGTAGTGCACGAGCGTTCCCGTCGCCCCACTGACCTCGAGGCTGTGCCGCAGATAGGAACCGACGTCCGGGCTGCCGACGTTCTGGAACAGCTCGCTGTACGCCCACTGCATCCCGCCCTCGGTGAGCAACGCGTCCGTCGCTTCCCACGAACCGCCCAATCCCTCCAGCAGGAACACGGTGTCCGGGAATTCCTGCCGCACCCGGGCCGTGATGAATTGCCACACGTGCACCGGGATCTTGTAGCCGGCATCGCAGCGGAATCCGTCCACGCCCCGCCGGCACCACGTGAGGAACACGTTCGCCAGATAGTCCCACAGCGGCACGTGCCGCTGGTCCAGTTCCACCAGGTCTTCCCAGACCGTCCCCCAGGCCCCCGGGCTGTGGAACGTCCCGTCGCCACCGCGCAGGAACCATTCGGGATGATCGTTCCATTCGCGGCTGCCCCAGCCCGTGTGGTTGATCACCAGATCCAGCATCACCCGCGCCCCGCGCGCATGGACCGCGTAGGTCAATTCCCGGAATTGGTCCACGCCCGTCGTCCGCCGGTCGAATTCCACCAACGCCGGGTCGATCGCCGTCAGGTCCTGCAGCGCGTACGGCGAACCAAACCGGCCGAACCGCGCGAACGTCGTCGGCACCGGGCTCACCGGCAGCAGGTGCACGATCCGGCACCCCAGGGTCCCCACGATGTGCGACAACTCCCGCTGCAGGTCCCGCAGCGTCCCGCCGGGCGGGATCACCGTGAACCCCGCCGCGTCCCATTGTCGCAATGCCGGCGCCTCGTGGTCCGGCTGCGTCCGCTCGCGCGCCTTGGACCACGACCCGAACATCCGCGGGAACGCGCAGTAGATCGTGTTCCCCGTCCGCGTCCACGAGGGGTGCACCCCGACCCCCGTGTCCGCTCCCGCCGGCCAATGCTGGAATCCGTCGGGATCCACCAGATACGCCTTCGACTTGAAGTAACCGACTTCCGCCAAGGGAAGCGACAGCCGCGCCCGCCCGCCCTCGACCGGCATCGGCAGGTCCCGCCACGACGCGCCGGCCAGGGGAATGCGCTCGAAATGGGAGCGGACGATTTCTTCCCGCAACCGCACGGCGCGCCCGATGTTGGTGCGCAGGCGCGCCCTCCAACCCTGGGGCACCGGGCCGATTTCGAACTCGACGCGGTCGCCGGCATGGCGAACCCACCGCGAACCCGGGGCCGGAGATTGTCGGAGATCGGTCATGGACATCGTTTCCGCGCCGATGTTGGGACGAGCGCCGCGGCCGGGGCAATCGGATTGAGTCGGAGTCGCGAGAGCACGTTTCCCGGCGGCAACTCGTCCGGGCACCGCCACCGCGCGGAACCCCGTGGCAATGCGGCGGCAAGGCCGCGCGGCCAGCGCGGGCGTGTCGAAACCCCGCGTGGCGTCCCCGCCCATCTTGCCGCCCCGCCCCGAGACCGCATCGGCCCCGGATTGCCCCGAAGGGGATTGCCGCCGGAATCAAAAGCCATTATCAGATGACGCCATCGCCCCGTTGATCCGCAATCATTGCCGCCCTCCCTCGTCATCATGCGCCCGCTGCTCCGCCTTCTCCTCCTCGCGCTCGCCGGCATCCCTGCCCTGGCGATCGACCTGACCCTGCAAACCCGCGACCCCGTCACCGGCAAGGTCGTGCTCTCCACCGAGTCGATCGACCCGCGCCACGTCGGGGTGATCGCGGTGGACGTCTGGAATTACCACTGGTGCAAGACCGCCACCATGCGGGTCGACGCGATCGTGCCGCGCATGAACAAGGCGCTCGACGCCGCCCGCGAACTCGGGATGACGGTCATGCTGTGCCCGAGCGACGTCGTGGACAACTACGTGGGGTACCCCCAGCGCGAGGCCGTCTTCGCCCTGCCGCAGATCCCGGTGCCGTCGGTGGTGAACGTGACCTGTCCCCCGGTGCCGGATGCCGGCGGTTGCGCCTGCGGGCGCGAACGCTGCGCCGGGAACTACGGTTGGGACGGCATGCACCCCGCCCTCCGCATCGGCGACAACGATCTCATGCCCGACACCCAGGCCGAGGTGTACGCCATCTGCAAAAAGAACGGCCTGACCCACCTCGTCTACGTCGGGTTCCACACCCAGGTCTGCCTGTTGGGCAAATCGATGGGATTGAAGGCCATGAAGTCCGCCGGCCTGAACTGCATGTTGGCCCGCGACATGACCGATGCCCATCCGGGCTACGATCCGGCGCGCCATTTCACGCCCGACCTCAACACCGAGCAGGTGGTCGAACATTTCGAGAAGCACTTGGCGCCCACGATCCATTTCCAGCAGGAACTCGCCAAGCTGGGCAAATGGGACGCGAACTGGGTCGTCGATCCGGTCCGCGTCACCCCGTGGGGCACCCCGATGCGGCCGCATCTCTTCGAGCAACCGATCACCGTGACGCTCACCGCCCCGCTCCAGCCCGGCGCCGAGATCCGCTACACGCTCGATGGCACGCAACCGACCGCCGCCTCGACACTCTATGCCGAGCCGTTCGTGTTGGCGGACACCACCCATCTCCGGGCGATCGCATTCCGCGGCGGGCGTGCCGTCTGCCTGGAGTCGGAGGGTTCGTTCGCGCGGATGAAAGCGATGCCGCCGGCGCCGGACGTGGCCATCGGCGACCTCAAGCCGGTCCGAAACGTCGGCTTCGGCCACACCTACGGCGGCAGCGTCCGGTATTCCGGCAACACCCGGCCGCCGCAAAAGGACAAGTCGAACCTCGGGCAGGATTTGAAGGTCAACCGCAAGGTCTACCCGCGGGGCATGGGCGTGCATGCCCCCTGCGAACTGATGTACGAGATCAAACCGGAGTACCAACGCTTCGTCGCCCTGGCCGGTGCCGACGAGAACCTCGTCGCCATCAGCAATGGCTCGAACCTCGCCAAGTTCCCGAGCGTGGTGTTCAAGGTTTTCATCGACGGCAAGGAAGCCGCCGCCAGCCCGGTCATGCGCGTGTTGTCGCCCGCATGGCGCTTCGACGTCGCGATTCCCGACGGCGCCAAGCTCATCGGGCTGGTCGCGATGGATGCCGGCGACGGTTCGCGGGAGGATTTCGCGGATTGGGCGAACGCCGGGTTCGTGCTTCGCCAATAGGCGGGCATCCGGCCCCCAACCTGCTCCCGATACCCGGTTCGCGTTCGCCGAAAGCGACGTGGCCACCGCCATCCCCATGGATCCGCTCCGTTCCCATCGCGGCCACCCGCTGGCCGCCGCCAGCCGCCGCCAGTTCCTGCAACGCGGTGGCCTCGGCCTCGGCGGCCTTGCCCTCGCCTGTCTGCTGGGCGAGGACACCCACGCCGCCGACGACGCGTCGCTGGCCCCCCGAAAACCCCCGCTGCCCGCCAAGGCCCGGCACGTCATCCATATCTTCGCCGGCGGTGCCCCGAGCCATCTCGACACCCTCGATCCCAAGCCGGGGTTGGCCCGGTTGCGCGACCAGACCCTGCCGGGCGATTCCGGCGTCGCCTTCCCGTCCCCGTTCCAATTCCCGAGACGGGGCCGGAGCGGGCTCGAGCTCAGCGAGATCTTCCCGCGGTTGGGAACGGTGGCCGACGAACTGTGCGTGGTGCGTTCGATGATGACCGACGTCCCTGCCCATGGCCCGGCGGCCAAGCTGATGCATACCGGGGCCCTGACCCTGGTCCGCCCCAGCCTCGGTTCGTGGCTCCTGTACGGATTGGGAACGGACAACGCCAGCCTGCCCGGGTTCGTGACGTTCGGCGGCAACGCGGAGTGGCGCGGAACCTCGTTCCTCCCCAGTTTGTTCCAGGGATCCAAGGCCGACTTCGCGGCGGGTCGCGCCCCCGACAAGGTGCTGCCCAACCTCCGCAGCGACTTCGCCTCGCGCCAGCAACAACGCCTCCAACTCGACCTGCTGCACCGCCTCGACGAAGCCCACCACGAACGCGCGCCCCACGACGAACAACTCGAGGCGCGCATCCAGTCCTTCGAACTCGCCTTCCGCATGCAGACGGAGGCGCCCGAGGCCTTCGATCTCTCCAAGGAATCCCCCGCCACCCGCGAGGCCTACGGGAAGGGCGATCTCGCCGCGAAACTGCTCTGCGCGCGGCGTCTGGTGGAACGCGGCGTCCGCTTCGTCCAGGTCGACGCCGGCGGATGGGACCACCATGCCAACCTCGCCACGTCCATCGTGCGTTCGGCCCAGGCGGTCGACCAGGCCGCGGCGGCCCTGATCGCCGATCTCAGGGAACGCGGTCTGCTCGAGTCGACGTTGGTGATCTGGGGCGGCGAATTCGGCCGGACGGCGACGACCGCCGGCAAGGTCGGGGCCGACTCGGGCCGCGACCACCACGCGAAATGTTTCTCGCTCTGGCTGGCCGGCGGCGGGGTGAAGGGCGGCATGGCGCACGGCGCGACGGACGAACTCGGCCGCGAGGTGGTCCGGGACGGCGTCCATGTCCACGACCTGCACGCGACCATCCTGCGGCTGCTGGGCTTCGACCACACGCGGTTGACCTTCCGTTACAACGGCCGGGATTTCCGTTTGACCGACAATTACGGGAAGGTCGTGGAGGCGATCCTGTCGTGAAACTCCGCGCGCTTTGCGGATGGCTGGCGGCCATCGCGGTCACCGTGGCCGCGGAACCAAAACCCGACCCTGCCAAGGCGGAGTTCTTCGAGAGGAAAGTCCGCCCATTGCTCGCGGAGCGCTGCGAGAAATGCCACGGCGCCAAGGACGGCAAGTCGAAGGGGGACCTCGCCCTCGACACCCGTTCCGGCTGGCAACGGGGCGGCGAACACGGGCCCGCCATCGTTCCCGGCAAACCCGAGCAAAGCCTCCTTTTCAAGGCGATCCTCCATACCGACGACGACCTGCGCATGCCGCCCCTCAAGGAGGGCGGCAAACTCGGGGACGAGGCGATCGCCGTGATCCGCCAGTGGATCGCCGACGGGGCGTACGACCCACGGGAAGGCGGGACCAGGCGGTTGACCGGCCTGTCGCCCGAGGCACGCGCCCACTGGGCCTTCCAGCCAATCCGCAAACCGACCCCGCCGCCCGTCCGCGACACCGCGTGGGTCCGGTCGGATCCGGATGCCTTCGTGCTCGCACGGTTGGAGAAGGAAGGGATGCACCCGAATCCCCCGGCCCCGCGCGAGGCGTTGCTCCGGCGGGCCAGTTACGATCTCGTGGGGCTGCCGCCGACGTTGGAAGAAATCCGTTCCTTCGCGGGGGACACCGCGACGAATGCCTTCGAAAAGGTCGTGGACCGCTTGCTGGCGTCGCCCCATTACGGCGAGCGATGGGGCCGGCACTGGCTCGACACGGTGCGTTACAGCGACACCACCGGGCACGGGAACGACGGCGGCAAACGCTTCCGGGATTATCGGTACGAGTACGCCTGGACGTACCGGGACCACGTGATCCGCGCGTTCAACGCGGACAAACCGTGGGACGCGTTCCTCGTCGAACAACTCGCGGCCGACCTCCTGCCGGACATCGAACCCCGGGATCCCCGGCTCGCCGCGCTCGGCTTCCTGACGGTGGGCAAACGATTCGACAATCCCGACGACGTCGTCGACGAGCGCATCGATGCCACGGGCAAGGCGATGCTGGGTTTGACCGTGTCGTGCGCCCGCTGCCACGACCACAAGTTCGATCCGATCCCGACGGCCGACTACTATTCGTGGCACGGGATCTTTTCGAACATCACGGAGCCGGCGGACCCGCCGGAACTCCCGGGAACGGCGGACCCGGGGCAACGGGGCGACTATGAAAGGCAATTGGCGGCGCTCGAGGCCAGGAACCGCGCGGCATTCTATGCCTTCTACCGGAAGCGGAATCCCGACTTCCTCGGACACGCGGCGGGTTACCTGATGCTGGCCGCGCAAAAGCCACGCTCGCCGGAACGACGCGCGGTCGCGCAGCAATACAAACTCCTGCCCGAGGACCCGGAGATGATGCGCGGCATCCGGTTGGCCGACGACCATCCGGTGCTGGGTCCGTTCGCGCGCCTGAGCCGGATCCCGACCAACGAATTCGCCGCGAAGGCGACGACGGTCCTCGCGATGGCCCTCGCCAACCCCAAGGTGCCCGTCAATCCCCTCGTGACCGAGGCACTGGCGGGATTGAAGCCACGCACCCTGGAGGACGTGGCCCTCGCCTACGGCCGCCTGATGTCCGCGCATGTCGCCGACGCCGTGGCCTTGGTCCAGGCCCGGGGCAAGGGCAGCGCGACCAACCCACCCGACGGCGCGGCCTTGGCCGAATTGGTCCAGACGCCGTTCTACGTGCCCACCACGGCGGAACTGGACACCGTCGAGAAACAACAGGAGTTCCTGGACGGCGCGCCGCGTCGCAAGCCCTGGCTCGGCGCGCCCCGCTTCGAGCCCAAGACTTCGGACGCCTTCGCCTTCGCCCAGATCAACCAACTCCGCCTCACCCACCCCGGCGCCCCGGGGCGCGCCATGGTCGTGGCCGACAAGCCCAAACCCTCGCCCGGCTACGTTTACATCCGGGGCGACCGCAACAAGCGCGGGCCCGCCGTCCCAAGGCGTTCCCTCGAGGTGGTGTCGGGACCGGACCGAACACCCTTCCGCGTCGGCAGCGGGCGGCTCGATCTGGCCCGATCGATCGTCGATCCCCGCAACCCGCTCGCGGCGCGCGTCGCGGTGAACCGGGTCTGGATGCACCATTTCGGCCGGGGATTGGTGCCAACGCCCGACGACCTCGGCAACATGTCGGAACCGCCCAGCCATCCCGAATTGCTGGATTATCTGGCGGCCACCTTCGTGGAGGACGGTTGGTCCATGAAGCGCCTGCACAAGCGGATCCTCCTCTCGGCGGCCTACCAACAGTCCGGCGATGGCCGCCCGGAGTACGAGGCCCGCGATCCCGAGAACCGATGGGTGTGGCGGGCCAACGTCCGGCGGCTGGATTTCGAGGCCATCCGCGACTCGTTGATCTGGCTGTCGGGAAAGATGGACGAAACCCTGGGCGGCAA
Source organism: Verrucomicrobiota bacterium (assembly GCA_008933025.1). Classification (GTDB taxonomy): domain Bacteria; phylum Verrucomicrobiota; class Verrucomicrobiia; order Limisphaerales; family UBA9464; genus UBA6176. The sequence continues at coordinate 9,748 of WBXI01000028.1, read as the reverse complement.
ACCCGTGAACATCACCGAGGAACCCTACAGCCACCGGCGGAGCGTCTATGGCTACATCGACCGCCTGAAGGTCCCGGACCTGATGTCGCAGTTCGATTTCAGCGATCCGGAAATGCCCAACTCCCGCCGGATCACGACCATCGTGCCCCAACAGGCCTTGTTCTTCATGAACAACCCCATGTCGGTCGATGCCGCCCGGCACCTGGTGTTCCGGCCGGAAGTGGCGGACGCGCCCGACGACGACGGACGGATCGCGGCGTTGTACCAGATCCTCTTCCAAAGGAATCCACAGCCCCGGGAAACGGCGTGGGGCCGCGGTTACATCGACGACGTCCACCGCCTGCTCTACGGATCCGAGCGACCGAAGGGTCCCCGCCGGACAAAGGTCGAGTACAAGAAGGCCGCGGCGCAGAACAACAAGTACGCGGCGGTGCAGAACACCGGGCAGACCGTGCAGCGCGGTACCCTCGATGCCTGGGAGAGCTATGCGCAGGCGCTGCTGTGCTCGGACGAGTTCGTGTACGTGTATTGATCGCCCGCAACGTCGTCTCTCGCCGCCGTCGCGCGACGCCGGCCCGACGCAAAGCCCCCTTTCGCCCGAGACCCCGGCGGCGGGCCGGGTCCGCGCGCTTGTTGTCGGTCCCCGGGCCGCGATAGGATGATCCCGTGTCAGACGACGCGTTCGATGTCATCGTGATCGGCGGCGGCCCCGGGGGCAGTTGCGCGGCCACGATGCTCGCCCGCGCCGGACGCCGCGTGCTCCTGCTGGAGCGCGAGGTCTTCCCCCGGTTCCACATCGGCGAGTCCCTGCTCCCGTACAACCACGCGATCTTCGAGGAACTCGGTCTCCTTCCCGCGCTCCGGCACGCCGGATTTCCCACCAAACGGGGCGCCCAGTTCCATCTGGGCGACGGCAGCAAGGGCACCGCGTTCGTCTTCCGCAACGGCCGGTTCACCCGCCACCCCGAGGCTTTCCAGGTCGAGCGCTCGCGCTTCGACGAGATCCTCCTCCGCCATGCCGCCGCCTCCGGCGCCGAGGTCCGCGAGGGTTTCTCGGTCCGCCGCGCCGCGAACGATGCCGAGGGCGTCGAGGTCGAGGGCACCGCGCGCGACGGTGCCGCGGCCACCTTCCGCGCCCGGTTTCTTGTCGACGCCACCGGCCGCGACAACCTGACGGGCAACCGCGACGGTGTCCGCGAGATGAACCCCAAGCTCCGCAAACTCGCGGTGTTCGCCCATTTCTCCGGCGTCCGCCTCGATCCCGGCGGCCCGGCCGGGGACACCGTCATCGTCCGTCTCGAGAACAAGTGGTTTTGGCTGATCCCCGTCGGCGACGACAAGGTCAGCGTGGGCGTGGTGATGGACCGCGACGAATTCGCCGCGGCCAAATCGACGCCCGCCGCCGTCTTCGAGCGGTGGCGCGACGCCGCGTTGCCCGTCAAGGCCCGCCTTGCGGACGCCCGGCGCCTGACCGAGTACCACGTCACCTCCGATTGGTCGTACAGCAACCGTTCCTTCCACGGGCCGCGCCTGGTGCGGGTGGGCGATGCCGCGGGGTTCATCGACCCGATCTTTTCCAGCGGCGTGTTCCTGGCCATGCACTCGGCGCGGATCGCGGCGCGGGCGATCCTCGACGCGTTGGCCCGCCGGACCGATGGCTCCGAGGCCTTCCGGCGCTACGAGACGCGGATGCGCGCCGCCTTCGGCATCTACTCGGAGATGGTCGGGGAATTCTACACGACGCCTTTCATGGAATTGTTCCTCGAACCGCGGAACAAATGGGATCTCGCGTCGGCCGTGAACGCCGTGTTGGCCGGCGAACTCGAGGGCGGTTGGCGGCTCCGCTGGCGCATGCGGCTGTTCTTCCTGCTCGTGCGGCTCCAGGCCCGGCGGCCCTTCATGCCGCGCATCGCGTTCGCGCCCGTCCCGTGAACGTTTCCCGTTCCACCCGCCTCGCCCTGGCCTCCCTCGTCGCCGGACTCGCCGCCGGTTGCGCCGCCCCCCGCCTCGCCCCCGTCGATCTCGCCGAACCCGGCTGGACCGTCCGCGAATCCGCCGCCGTCTGGCACCCGCCCGGCAACGCGCCCGAACTCGCCGGCGAACTCCTCGTCGCTTCCCATCCCGACGGTCGGCGGTTCGTCCAGTTCAGCAAACAGTCCCTTCCCGTCGTCGTCGCCACGGTCGCCCCCGCCGGATGGTCGATCGGTTCCCCGCTGCGCAAGGGACCGCCCTTCGGGGGCCGCGGTCGTCCCACCGACCGCGTGCCGTGGTTCCAATTCCGCTCCCTGCCGCCGGGCACGCCCGATTCCCCCCGCTGGCAATCGGTCGGGACGCCGGGACATCCCTGGCGCCTCCAGGCCACGCGCGGCAACGAATTCGTCGAGGGCCCCGCGCCGTGAGCCATCGCCGCTGGATCTGGGTGGTCCTCGCCGTCGCCGTCGCCGTCGTCGGCGCCCTGCGCCTGCGGTTCGACGTCGACGTGCTCGGGTTGTTGCCGGACGCGGTGCCCGAGGTCCGCGGACTCGCCGCCTACCAACGCCACTTCGCCTCGGGACAACAGTTGATCCTCACGGTTTCCGGCTCGGATCCCACCGCCACCGCCGATGCAGCGCGCGATCTCGCCCTGTCCCTCCGCGCCCATACCAACCTCGTCCGCTCCGCCGAGTGGCAGGCTCCCTGGCTCGAGCATCCGTCGGACATCCCCGAATTGCTGGGCTGGCTCTGGTTGAACCGGTCGCCCGGCGAGTTCGCGGCCTTTGCCGACAGTCTCTCCGCCGACCGCCTCGACGCCACGCTGGCCGCGTCCCGGGACACGCTCGCAACCTCGCTCTCGCCCGCGGAACTGGCGCGCGTTGCCAACGATCCCCTTGGATTCGCCCGGTTGCCCGGCGGCGGCGTGCCCGAGTGGGCCGGGGCCGACGCGGGCTTCGCGGGCGCCGACGGCACCTTCCGCATGGTGGCGGTGGAACCGGTCGGGACTTCCGGGAACTATCGCAGGGCGATCCGCTGGCTTGCCGACGTGCGCGGCGTGGTGGGCGCCGTTCCCGCCGTTCAATCCGGCGCCGTCCGGGTGCGCTACACGGGCGGCCCCTCCTTCGCGGCGGAGATCGCCACCGGCATGGAAGGGGATTTCGGGAGTTCGGTGGCCACCACGGGACTGGTGATCGCGGCGTTGTTCTGGTTCGCCCACCGCTCGTGGAAACCGCTGCTGCGGCTCCTCGCGATGCTGGCCCTCACGCTGGTGTTGGCGTTGCTCGCGGGCGGCGCGGTTTTCGGCGCGCTCAATGTCGTCGGCCTCGGCTTCGCCGCCGTGTTGCTCGGTTTGGTGGTCGACTACGGCCTCGTCACCCACCAGGAACGCGTCGCCGCGCCCGGTCTCTCGCCGCGCGAACTCCGCCGCGAACTCGCGCCGGCCCTCGGTTGGGCCGCCGCCACCACGGCCGGCACTTTCCTCGCCCTCGCCTTCGCCGGTCTCCCCGGTCTCGCCCAACTCGGTGCCCTCGTCGCGATCGGCATCGTCCTCGGCGCCGCGCTCATGCTCTGGCAGTTCTCCCAACCCCTGCCCACCGCGGCGATTCCCGCCGCTTCCGCGCCCAACCCGGCGCCCGTCCACTGGTACCCGCGCGCCGCCCTCGCCGCCACCGGCCTCCTCTTCCTCGCCGCATCCATCGTGTTGGCCGTCCGCCGCCCGCCGGCCCTCGACACGTCCGCCGCGCCGTTGCGACCCCGCCAAAGCGAGGCCTACGAGGCGATGGAAGAATTGTCCCGCCGCCTCCTGCGGGCCGGGGATCCGGCGTGGGTCGTGGTCTCGGGCCCCGATGCCGCCACGGTCGCCTCGAGGATGGACGCCGCGCGGGCGCGGCTGGGCGCCGCACGCGACGCCGGCATCGTCCGCGAATTCGTGTTGCCCACCGATCTGTGGCCGAATCCCGGCGCCGCCATGACCAACCGCGGGGTCGCGCTCGGCCTTTCCGGACGGCGCGACGGGATCCGCGATGCCGCCCTCGCCGCGGGATTCACCACCAACGCGATGACGCTCGCGGACGCCGTGTTCCGTTCGTGGCGGCGGGAACCGTCCCCTGCCTCGGCCTCGCCCTGGCCCACCAACGCCACCGCCCGTTGGATCACCCGGCAGGCGGTCGCGCGGGACGGCGGCGAATGGTTCGCGCTCGGCATGGTCCGTCTCGCCGACGACACGCCGGCCCCCGCCTTGGTCGCCGATCTGGCGCGCGACCACGTCTGGCTGACGGGCTGGTCCCTGCTCGGACCCGCCCTCGTCCGGCACGTGGGCGGCCGCGTCGGTTGGCTCACGCTCGGGGTCGGCGCCACGCTGGTGGGTTGCCTGTTGCTCACCTTCCGTCGATTCCGGGAGGTCGCGCTGGGGTTGTCGGCACTCGCGTTCAGCGGGTTGTTGGTGCTGGCCGCCATGCGGGTCGCCGGCTGGTCGTGGAACCTGATGAGTCTCGTCGCCATCCCCTTGCTGCTGGGTACCTCGGTCGACTCGACGATCCACGTCATGCTCGCGATGCGGCGGCACGCGGGAAACCTGCGCGCGGTGTGGCGGACCACCGGCCGCGCCCTGCTCCTCTGTGCCGGCGCCAATCTGGCCGGATTCGGATCGCTCGCCTTCAGCAGCAACGCCGGGCTCGCCAGTCTCGATCTCGTCTGCGCTCTCGGCGTCACCGCGGTGTTCTTCGTCTCGCTCGCGCTGCTCCCGGCCTGGTGGCTCGCGTCGGGTGGCGGCGACCAGCCCACCGCCGCCGCCCCCTCGTCGTTGTACCGGACCGCATGGTGGCGTCTCGCCCTGCGGTTGCCCCGCATCCTGCCCCGGCCGTTGCTCGGCCACGCCGCCGCCGCCGCCGCCCTGGCGTACGCCGCGATCCGGCCCGAACGTCGCCGCATCGTCGCCCGGAATCTCCTTCCTTGGTGCGGCGGCGATCGCCGGATGGCCGCGCGGGCCGCGTGGAGGAATTTCGCGGCCTTCGGCCACAAGCTCGCCGACCTGTGGCGCTACGAGGCCGGCATCGACGTGCTCCCGCTCGTCCGGCCCGGCGCCGGATGGCTCACGCCGGACCAGGTCCGCGCCCCCGGCCGCGGTGTCCTGTTGGTCACCGTCCACCTCGGCAACTGGGAATTCGGCGCCCCGCTCCTCGCCAAGGCCGGTTGGCCGCTCCTCGTGCTCACCGCCGCCGAACCCGCCGTCGGCCTCACCGAACTCCGGCGCGACGCCCGCGCCCGCCAGGGCGTCCGGACCCTCGTCGTGGGCAACGATCCCTTCGCGTTCGTCGAGGTCGTCCGGTGGCTCGATGGCGGCGGCACCGTGGCCCTGTTGCTCGACCGCGCGACATCGGGCCATGCCGCCCCGGTCTCGTGGTGCGGGCGCCCGTTCCTCGCCTCCCCCGCCGCCGCGGAGTTGGCCCGCGCGACCGGTTGCGTCGTCGTGCCCGTGGTGTTGCCGCGGGTCGGGCACGGCTACGAGGTCCGCATGCTGGCGCCGGTGGAATACGACCGGCAGTCCCTCGGCAACCGTGCCGCCCGTGCGGAATTCACGGGCCGGATCCTGCGTGCGTTCGAACCCGCGGTGCGCGAATGTCCCGACCAATGGTTCCACTTCGTTCCCGCGTGGCCGCCGGTGGAAGACGGGGACTCCCCCGCATGAAACCCCTTCCGCCATCCGCGGCGTGGCTTCGCGTGGCGGCGCTGCTGGCAGCCGTCGCCACCGCGGTCCCCCTTCGGGCGGCGGGAAATCCGGTCGTCGCGTCGTGGCTCCGTTCGCAAACCAACGTCTCGGCGTGGTCCGCGGACTTCGTGCAGACCCGGCGCTTGCCCGCCTTGGCTCGCCCCCTCTCCTCGCCCGGCCACGTGTGGTTCGCCGCCCCCGATCGCTTCCGATGGGAACTCGGCGATCCCGTCCAGAGCATCGCCGTCCGCCGTGGCGACGCCTTGCTCGTGCTCAGCCCCCGGCTGAAACGGGCCGAAACCCTGGACCTGCGCGCCATCGCCCGCGGGCCGATGCGCGATGCCATGGCGCTGCTCGACACCGGATTTCCTCGGGACGCCGGACAATTCGCCGCGCGGTTCGAGGTGCAATCCGTTCGCGAGGTGTCCGGCCGCTTCGACCTCGAGCTCCGGCCCCGCGATGCCGGCGCGCGGCGGCTGTTGTCCGGTCTCGGGGTTTCGCTCGGCACCAACGATTTTGCCCTGATGGCGACCGAACTCCGCTTCGCCGACGGCACCGTCCTGCGCAACGACTTCACCAACGCCGTCCGGAATCCCGTCGTCGGGCCCGAGCGATTCGAAACCGCGGTGCCCGAGGGCTATTCGGTGTCCGGATCCGCGCGCACCAACGCTCCCCAGAAAACCCCCGGTCCATGAACGATCCCCTCGCCACCGCCCTCGAGGCTCTCCCGCACGGCCCCGAATTCCGGTTTCTGCAGCGTTTGGTCGCGCTCGAACCCGGCGTGTCCGGCATGGCCGAATACCGGTTGGAAGGCGACGAGCCCTTTCTGGCCGGCCATTTTCCGGGCGACCCGCTGATGCCCGGCGTGTTGTTGGTGGAAGCGGGCGCCCAGTTGGCCGGCGTCGTGGCCCAATCGGATCCCCAGCAAACGCCACTGGCGGATCTCCGGCTCACCGCTCTGCGACAGATCAAGATCCTCGGCGCGGTGCGACCGGGCGAGACGGTGGTGCTCGGCGCCACGGTGATCGCTCGCATGGGAACCCTGGTTCAGGCGCGCGTCACCGCGGCCGTGGACGGACGCGACGTCCTCCAGGGCGAGGTGACCTTGGGGTCCTCGCCGACCGCGGCCCCCGTTGCCACCGTTCCCCCGTCATCCATGAAACCCCGGACCACCGCCTTCACCCTGATCGAGTTGCTGGTGGTGATCGCGATCATCGCGATCCTGGCCGGCATGCTGTTGCCCGCCTTGGCCAAGGCGAAGGCGAAGGCCAAGCAGGCCAAGTGCGTCAGCAACGAACGGCAGATCGGCCTGGGTTACATGCTGTATGCCAACGACCAGTCCGATTACCTCCCGGTTGCGGGCAGTCCCGACCCGAGCCAGGGATCGGGTTGGGTCGCCCCCAGCCGTTGGTTCCTGGAGATCAGTCCCTATATCTCCAGCGGCAGCGAGACCAACTACCGCCAGATGGTCGCCAAAGAAAAGGTGGTCGCCTGCCCGACTGCCATCCTTGCCAAGGCGATCCCCACCAACGTGCCCGGTTGGCAGGGCTACGGCGGTTACGGCCACAACTACGCCTATCTGGGTTACACTCCCGACGACCGGAAGAAGCTCAGCATCGTCACCAAGCCGGTGGAAACCTGCCTCAACGGCGACGGCCTCGATCCGGCGCCCTCCATCCAGTGGTGGATGCTGGGTTATCTCTATCCCCCGACGGTATCGGTCCAATTCAAGTACGTGCGCCATGGCACGGGCGGCAATTACTCCTGGGTCGATGGACACGTCTCGATGACCTCTTGGAAGACCATGTCGACCGGACAGGATGGCAAGGTCGACTGGTACTACCAACCCTCGCCCTGAACTGGCGTCCGGGGTCAGTCCTCACTAATGACACAACTTGTGCCGAGCGAGGCTGCGGGCTGGCGCCCGGAACGCGGCGCGCGAAAGGCGAAATCCGGGGAAGGTTGTGACTGGATCCGTGCGGATGCCGGTGACCGAACCTTCGGTGCGACCCGGATGCCGCCGCCAGCCGAGTGTCAAAAGTGAGGACTGACCCCCGACCGTCCACTTTGCATCGGCGGCGTGCAGCTTGCCCGGGGGTACTGGCGTCGACCCGCCCTGACCGTGGAACGTTTCTTCCCGGATCCTGCATGTCCCGAAGAACGCCTCTACCGGACTGGCGACCGCGTCATCATCCGTGAAGACGGCGTGGTCGAGTACCTGGGAAGGATGGACGATCAGGTGAAAGTGCGCGGGGTCCGGGTGGAACTCGGCGAGGTCGATGCGGCACTCCGTCTGGCCCCCGGTGTACGCCAGTCCGCCGTCGTGGTCCGTCACGGCAACCTAGTGGCCTACGTTGCTCCCGAAGGCGAAGCGCCGACGCTGCGCGGGCACATGTCCGCACTCCTGCCGGAGGCCATGGTGCCGTCCCGGTTTGTCGTGCTTCCGGTCCTCCCGCTCACCCCTCACGGCAAGATCGATCGGGCCGCACTGCCGGAACCCCGGACCGCGGGGACGGGGGAACCACCCGCCACACCCAGGGAGCAGCGTGTCGCCCGCCTTTGGGAGGAGGCCCTTGGCGTCCCGGTCGCAGGTCGCGATGACGACTTTTTCGAATTGGGCGGCCAAAGCCTCGTCGCCACCCGGATTCTGGCGCGGCTCGAGGCGGAGTCTGGCATCCGGTTGACCCATGCCGACCTCTTTGATGCCCGAACCGTCGCGGCCTTTGCCGACCGAATCGCTGCAACGCCGGGGGATCCACCGTGTCCGACCGGCTTCAGGCCACCGCCGCTGAAACCGCTCGGGCGGCGGGGAGGCCCACTCTCGTTCGCCCAGAAGGCCATTTGGATCATTTCCCAGTTGGTTCCGGACCGTCCCGTCTACAACGAACCTTTCACGATCCGAATCCCGGCCCCGGTCGACCCGCACCCGCTGGAGGCGGCACTCCGGGCCCTCGTCGCCCGACACGACATCCTGCGCACGGCCTTTACCGTGGATGACGAGGGAGTGCCGCATCAGGCACTGAGGGACGTCTCTCCGCTGGTCCTCCGTTGGTCCGATCTCTCGGCATTGGCACTGCCGGCAAGGGATGCCGAGGCGGCAAGGCTCGCGGAAAACGACGCCGTCGAGCCTTTCGACTTGGCGCGCCCGCCGCTTCTGCGCGCCCGCCTGGTAAGATTCTGCCCCGCCAATTCCAGGCTCTACATCACCATCCATCACTTGGTCTTCGACGCACACACCATCTACTACGAGCTCCTGCCCGATCTTCGCGCGTTCTGGGAAAGCCGGCTGCCGCGCCCGCTTCCCGCCGTCAACCAGATCGACTTCGCTGTCTGGGAACAGTCGTGGGGCACTGGAACGGCGGTGGCCGAGGAACTCGCCTGGTGGTTGCGAACCTTGGAAGGAGCCGTCGCCCCGTCCCTGCCCGGCTTCCCTGCCCGTCCGCGCTTGAGATCCTACCGCGGCACCGACCTGCCCGCCATCATCCCGGCCCGGCGCGTCGCGGAGTTGCGACTCTTGGCGAACTCGCAGGGGGCAACCCTGCACATGGTGCTCTTGACCGCATTCGCCGCCGCCCTGCGTCGATTCGGCGGACCCGACGACCGCGTCATCATGATCGTTGATTCCGGGCGCGGCTCGACCGCCCTGGAGCATGTGGCCGGATGCTTCGCGAACCCTCTTCTCGTCCGACTGGATCTCCAGGGGCGCCCTCCAGCCAATGCACTGCTGCGCCGCGTGCGAGCCGCATGCGTGGATGCGTACGCGCATCGGAGTGTGCCCTTCCTGATGCTGGCCGAGACACTTGCAGCGAGGCGCCGTCCGACTTTCCATCAAATCGCCTTCGTGATGGAACCGGAGGTCGGCGCCGGACTCGGCGACTGGACCGTCAGCCAGTTCGATACCCAAACCCGCACTTCCAAGAGCGAACTCTCCCTCCTGCTTGAGGAGTCCCGGGGCGAGGTCGTCGGCCGGCTCAACATCGACACCGACCGCTTCACGGTCGACCATGCCGCGCATCTCATGGCCGAGTACCACTCCGTGCTCGCCGCCATGGCAGCCCGGCCTGACGG
>WBXI01000027.1 GCA_008933025.1 Verrucomicrobiota bacterium | reverse complement strand
GGGGTCCCGGTGGGGCTGCCCGACAGGGACGCGGCCGCGGAGGGCGTCGCCGTGCACTCGTTCCGGTCGGTGCCCGGCCGGGGCGTCGAGGCCTGGGTGTCGGATGGAACCGGCACCGAACACGCGGTGCGGATCGGGACCATGGAATGGCTGGCATCGGGCACTGCGCCCGCATGGGCGGGGACCCTGCGGGCGGCGCCGGGCGACGCGCGGGTGGCGGTGTCGGTGGATGGCCATTGGGTGGGGTTGGGCGCGGCCCGGGAACGGGCGCGGGCCGACGCGGCGCGGTTGGTCGGCGAACTCCACGCGTTGGGTTGCACCGCCACGTTGCTGAGCGGCGACGCCGCCGGCCGCGTGGATTCGATGGCGGAACGTTTGGGGGCCGACGCGGCGCACGGCGGGATGTTGCCGGCGGGAAAGGCGGTCCTGGTACGCGAGGCGGCGCCCGGCGTGGCGATGGTGGGCGACGGCGTCAACGATGCCGCGGCGTTGGCGGCGGCCGACGTCGGGTTCGCGCTTGGCGGCGGCGCGGCGTTGGCCGAGGCGACGGCCGACGTGGTGCTGGCGGGCGACGACCTGTCGGGCGTGGCGACGGTGATCCGGACCGCGCGGGCGACCCGGCGCGCCATCCGCGCGAGCCTGGGATTCGCGGCGTTTTACAACGCGTTGGGGATGGGGTTGGCGGCGGCGGGCGCCTTGCACCCGGTGGCGGCGGCCCTGTTGATGGTGGGATCGAGCGCGGTGGTCTCGTGGCGCGTGTTGCGTCCGGACGCGGCGGATTGCGTCCCGACGGCGGGGACCACGCCGTGGTCCGGCCGGATGCGCTGGGGGACGGCGCTGGCGTTTGGGGTGCAGGTGCCGTGGATCGTTTGGCTCGGGCAATTGGGGCCGGGCATGGCCTCGGCGGTGGGCGTGGTCTGTCTCGCGTTGGCGGCATGGTCGGCGTGGCCCGGCCCCGCGCGCGGATGGGCCACCTCCCACGCCACCCGCGGGGCGCTCGCGATGCTGGGGGTGGGCAACCTGCTCATGTTGGTGGGTTGGTGGGCCGACGCCGGCTTCGGGCCGGTGATGCGCGAGGGCGTGTGCCTGTGTTGTCGGTCGCACCATTATTTCCAAGTCGGCGCGCGGATCCCGTGGATGCATGTCGGCATGCTCGCGGGCGGCCTGCCGGCGATGGCCGTCGGCAACGGCGCATGGAAACGGCGCATGGGACGCGGGTGGGTGCTGGTTCTATCGGCGGTCGGGATGGTGGCGGGGATGGGATTCGGGGCCGAGGTGGCGTTGCGATGGGCGGGGCCGGGACATCCGCACCAATTCCCGCTGGCGCTGGCGGGCATGAGCGCGGGGATGATGGCCGGGATGATCTTCGCGTGCGCGATCGGCGATGCGGCCATGGGCGTGGTCGCCGAGCGGCGGCGGCATGGATCCGCGAGTGCCGCGAAACCGCCGATGGGGGGTGAATGAGCGCCGATCGGGGGACGGGTGCATCGTGCAACGCGTGGTTTGCGGCAGGGGCCCCGCCGTCCCATTCCGGCGTGATGCGGTCCGGCCCCTCCGTTTCGACGGGGTGGCGCCACGCCTTGCCGACGTTGTGCGGAAAAGACGCCGGCGGGACGATGTTTCCGTGACCTTCCGAGGCCTTGCCGGTCGAAACGTCGCTTGCCGTCGTTGCCGGGCCCGGGCGAGCTTGGAGTTGTCCCCGTGATCGAGACCCATCCCAGACTTTCCGTGTCCGAATGCGAAGGCGCCGATGCCCCGCGGGCGCTGGAGGAATTGGTGCGTTCGGCGGTGGCCGCGGGCGCGAGCGACATCCATCTGCAAGGAGGGACGGAAGCCGTTGAGATTGCGTGGCGATTGGACGGGGTGCTGGTAGCGGCGGGGAAGTTGGGACGGGATCTCGGCGAGCGATTGGTGGGGCGCGTGAAGTACTTGGCGCGCCTCCGAACCTATCAGGATGCGCAACCGCAGGACGGGCGGATTGCCGGATCCGATCTCGGCGTTCCCGGTGATCTGAGGGTGTCTACATATCCCACGGTGGCTGGGGAGAAAGTAGTGCTGCGATTGTTTCGAGCGACGGACGCCACAACGCTCGAGGATCTTGGTTTTCCCGCACCGGCGTTGGAATCGCTGGCGCGTGCGGTGTCGCAGCCCGCGGGACTGATCCTGTTCACCGGGCCTGCGGGTAGCGGGAAGAGTACGACGGTCCATGCCTGCCTTCGACGACTGGCTGGCAGCGGTCGCCATGTTATCACCGTGGAAGATCCGGTGGAACAGGTGCTGCCTGGCGTGATGCAAACCGAGGTCAACATCGCTCGAGGTCTTTCGTATCCGGAAGCCGTTCGGCATCTGCTTCGACAGGATCCGCAGGTGCTCATGCTGGGCGAGATTCGCGATGCGGAAACGGCCGGGTTGGTGGTGCGTGCGGCGATGACCGGTCACTTGGTGATTTCCACGCTGCACGCCGGGTCCTGCCGCGGCGTGTTGGAACGGTTGCTGTTGATGGAACGGGACGCGTTCGCGGTGGCGTCGGGATTGTCGCTCATCGCGAACCAGCGCCTGGTACGACGCGCCTGTATTCCGTGCGGTGGCAGCGGATGCGATGGATGCCGTGGGACGGGGTATCGGGGACGGCTTCCGCTGGTGGAACTGCTGCCGATTGACGATGCGTTGGGGAGGGAACTGCGGGCGGGGCGGGTGGGAAACCCAGTGGTGTCGCCAACGCTTCGGGATACCGGGGAATGGTTGGTGGGTTCAGGGCGAACGACGCGTGCGGAACTGGAAAGGGTTTTGGGCATATGAAGGCGGATGAACTGGCGTTTTTGAATCGGCAGCTCGCGGGCATGCTCCGCGACGGCGTCCCACTGGAAGGCGCGTTGCGCGGGGCGTCTCGGGAGATGGCGTCGGGATCGCTTCAAACGGAATTGGGGAAGCTGGAGCTGGATCTCGCCGCCGGGATCCCGCTGGCCGATGCGATCGAACGGCGCGCCTTTCCGCCGGTGTATCGGAAGATGGTGCGAGTGGGTGCAGCGAGCGGCGATCTGCCGGGCGCCCTGCTGGCGGCCGCGGATTACTTCGAGTCGGCGGCGGAATTGAGCCGCCGCGCGCAGGCGGTGATGGTGTATCCGGCGTGCCTGCTGGTGGTGGTAACCGTCGTGAGCTGGATTGCCGGCTGGGTATTTCGGACGGTCAAGCTGACGGACTTCGACGGTGGATTCGGGCGACTCGGGGCGGTGCCGTGGGCGATGCCGGCGCTGTTGGGGGTTGTGGCGTTGGCATGGACGACGATTCAAATCGTCCCGGCGTGGCGGCACTGGATTGCATGGCGATTGCCGGTGCTTCGGGACGCCCGCGTGGCTCGTGCGGCGAATACCCTTTCCGTGTTGGTGACACAGGGCTGCCCGTTCCCCGAGGCGGTCGGGTTGCTCGGGGAAATGGAGCGGGGAACTCCGTTGGCCGAGGAGTTGGAGGAATGGCAACTAAGGATGGCGTCGGGGACGACACAATTCTCGGCCATCGTCGCAGGGCCCGGCGACACCTCCCTGTTTCCGCCGCTATTTCGATGGCTGGTGGCGCAGGCAGGGTCCCGGCTAGGCGAGGGATTGGCTGCGGCTGGACAGTTCTATGCCAATCGATCGCGGCATGGGACCGAAATGCTCCTCCATGGGGCGATGCCGTTGGCGCTCGTGTTCGTGGGGTTGGTGATGGTCGCGCAGTTCATGCCGTTGCTGGCGTGGATGGGCGGGTTGGTGGATCAAATCGGAGCCGACTGAGGAAGCGTCATGGTACTGGCTGTCGTGGATCGTGGGGATGAGTTGATGGTGCTGTGGATGGTCGCCTTGGTCCCGGCCATTGCCGTGTTTTGGGTGGTCTATTGGCTGGCGACGCTGCCGTGGCGGCGTGCCGAACGATGCCGCCTGTTTCTTGAAGTGCTGTGGCTGGGATTGCGCGAAGGGAAGACGCACGAGCAGGCCATCATCGAGTCCTGTGCCACCCGCGATGCGTCCATTCCAAAGGAGATGCAATGGATGGCGCTCCACCTTGAGCGGGGCGCGAGCTTTGCGGATTCCATGGCCCGGCATGCGGGTTTTCTGCCGCCCGACGTGCAGGCGACCCTGCGATGGGGTGCCCAACGCGGTCGCCTGTTGGAAGCGGTGGAGTTGTGTCGACAGGGTGCCGGATCCCGACCCAACACGACCAAAGGCGGCATGCTGGCGGTGGGGGCCATGTTGCTGTGGCCGAGTTCGACGGCGGCGGTTTTCCTGATGATCCGCATCGTGATCCTGCCGAAGTTTCGACAGATCGCGGAGGACTTCGATGTGGATGCGTTCGGGGGGATCGCGGGCTGGATGTTTGAGTGGGGTTGGCTACTGGCGCTGGGCGTGGTCTCCGTGAAGCTGTTGTTATACGCGGTGGCCTTCGCCCGGATCTGCGGACCGCGTTTGGGACAGTGGCTGCCGCTGGACCGTCTGGGACTCGTGGTTCCGTGGCGACGCCAACGCCTTCAGCGGCGATTCGCCCAACTACTGTCACTGGGTCTGGATTTGGGTATATCCGAAGAAGAAGCCGTGGTGGCGGCGGGTGCGGGAACGGGGAACGGGGTGTGGCGGCAACGGTCCCTCGATTCAACCTCGGCATTGCGACTCGGGGTGCGGCTTGACGAGGCGATAGCAACGGTGGATTGCGCCCCGGAGTTCCGCTGGCGTTTGGGAATGGCGATGCATCGCACGGGTCGTGCCATGGACTCAATGCGCGGTTGGCTGGCGGATTTGGAGTCGAAGGCCGATCGGAACGAAACGATGGCGGCGCAGTCCTTCCTGGTGTTCTCGGTGCTGTCGAACGCCACGTTGGTGGCGCTGACGGCGGTGTCGGTGTACTCGATCCTTATTTCGATGATGGAGGCTGCGGCAATATGGTGACGCGAATTGACAGTCGGACGCGGTGTTCGGGCACCTTGCAGATGGACGCGCTGGTGGCGCTGGGGTTGGTGGTGGTCCTGATCCTGCCCATGGGATTTGGCGCGGTGGCGAATCAACGATTGATGCGTCAAACCTACCAGCGCGCGGTGGTCATGGAACTCATCGATGGCGAGTTGGAAGTGCTGGCGTCGGGCGATCCCCAACGGGCCCCCGTGGGAGTCCGCGAGATTCGGATGGGCGGCTATGCCGCGACCAACCTTCCGTCTGGAAAGTTCCTTCTGACACGCACGGATCGAACCTGCCGGATTGAATGGGTTCCCACGGATACGCGCCATGCGGTGCCGTTCGCTCGGGAGATCGCGATGAAAGGAGGTGCCCGATGAAACGGGGGTGTTGCGGCAGGGCGTCAAGGCGTGGCGTCACCTTGCTGGAGTGTCTGGTTTACATCGTATTGCTGGGCACGATCACGGGCATCGCCACCGTGGCATTGGGCCGGTTGTGGCAGACGACCGGGCGGATGGCGAAGACGGGCGATCAGATATCGGCGGCCTTGCGTGCCGGAGAGCGGTGGCGCGAGGACATCCGATCGGCGCGCGGTGCGGTGGAGCGAATCGAGGGCGGCGCGGGATGTCGGATTTCGAATGGGTCCGGGAACATTGAATGGCGGTGGCGCGACGGTGTGATGTGGCGGAAGGCGGCGGATGGGGAAGTCGTCTGGCTCGGGCCCGTATCGGCTTCGAGCATGGCGGGTGAATCGCGGGATGAGGTTCAGGCGTGGCGTTGGGAGGTGTTGCTGGCACCGGAATCGTCCAAGTCGCGAATCGCGGTTTGGCACTCGTTTGTGGCGGTACCAGGAGGAGCGTTGGCGAAGCGATGAAAACGAAATCCAACAGGGGAAGCAGGCGGCGGGGTGCGGTGGCGACCGTGGCGGTGGTCCTCATCGCGGCGTTGATGGTGTCCTTGGTGGTGGCGGGATCCGATTCGGTGAGGCGCGCTCGCAAGTCGGTTCGAGCGACGGGCGATGCGCAGGCCAAGCGCTGGGCGAATCAGCATTCCCAGGCTCCGGGTAAAATCTCTCCCTGAGATCCGCACTCTCACGGGATGCGGCTACGAAGTTGTCGGCTCCCCGCGTGAACTTGGGGATTGCCGGGGGGTGGCCGGTTGGTGTCTATACGCATGCGTATGAATTCCCCGGCGGCCGGTCCGGCCCGGATCACCCCCACGCAGTGGCTCGTCATTCTGATCGCGATCATCGGGTTCGCCTTCGACACCTACGAACTCCTGATGCTCCCGCTCATCGCCGGCCCGGCGATCGCGGAAATCCTCCAGGTGCCCCCGAGCAATCCGATCGTCACCGAATGGGTCGGCCAGATGCTCTGGATGACGGCCCTTTGCGGCGGTGTCTTCGGGCTCCTTGGCGGTTGGCTGACGGACCGGTTGGGTCGCAAGACGGTGCTCGCCGCCAGCATCGCGCTCTACTCGCTTTCGCCGGTGGCCGCCGCGTTCAGCACCACCCTCCCGTGGTTCCTCTTCTTCCGCTGCGCCACCTTCGTCGGCGTGTGCGTCGAGTTCGTCGCGGCCATCACCTGGCTCGCCGAATTGTTCCCGGAACGCGGCCGACGCGAGAAGGTGCTGGGCTGGACCCAGGCGTTCGCGTCGATCGGCGGCCTGCTGGTGACCGGTGCCAACGCCTGGACGCTGGCGCATGCCTCGTCGTTGTTCGCGATCCCGGTTCCCGAACCGTTCAACTCGCACGCGTATTGGCGCTACACGCTGTTGACCGGGATGATCCCGGCCATCCCGATCGCGCTGTTGTTGCCGTTCGTGCCGGAATCGCCGGCGTGGAAGGAGCGTCGCGCGTCCGGAACCCTGAAGCGCCCGAGCTTCGGCGAACTGTTCTCTCCGGCATTGCGTCGCACGACCCTCGTCGCCGCGGCCCTTTCCGCCTGCGCGTACGGCGCGGCGTTCGGCATGCTCCAGTTGACCCCGACGCGGATCGTGCCCGGGCTGTCGGATCTGGCGGAACAGCGCAAGACGCTGAAGCCGCTGCAGGACGACGCGAAGGCTTTGAACGGCCAGTTGAACGCCGTGATGCCGCAGTACCGGGAGACCATGGCCTCGACGCCGGGGTTGGCCGAGGTGGCCGGCCAACGGGCGCGGCTCCGCATCGCGTTGCGGTCGACCAAAAAGCAGTCGGAAGCCACGAACCTCGACGAGGCGGCCAGGGTGGCGGTGCTGGGTAAACTCGGCGGGATGAGCAACCAGTTGGCGAAACTGGACGTCGAGTTGTCCCGGGTGACCGAAGGCAAGCCCGAGGCCAAGAAGGTGGTGGTGGAGCGCGAGAAGGTGATGGGCCAGTTGGCGGCGAACCGCGAGAAGCAGGATCCCGCGGACACGGCCATCAAGGCACGCGGCAACGAGGCCCAGTTCTACCAGGAAACCGGCGGGCTCGTCGGACGGATCCTCCTCGCCCTGCTGATCGTGGCGGCGGTGTCGCGCGGCAACCTGCTGCGCCTTTTCCAGGTGCCCGGGTTGATCGCGGTGCCGTTGACCTATTTCTTCCTCTTCCGCAACCAGCCCGAGTTGTTCAAGTGGGGCGTCGCCGCGTGCGGCCTGCTGACCGTCGCGCAGTTCAGCTACTTCGGCGAATACCTGCCGAAGGTCTTCCCCATCCATCTCCGCGGCACGGGCGGCAGTTTCGCGACCAACGTCGGCGGACGCATGTTCGGCACCTCGGCCGCCTACCTCACCACCAAACTCATCGCGCCCAATCTCGGCGGCAACACCTTCGAGCAGGTCGCGATGGCGGCCGGCATCGTGGGGTTGGGCGTGTTCGTGCTGGGGCTCGGCCTGAGCTTCTTCCTGCCGCAGCCGAAGTCCGCGGAGTGACCTGGCGGCCGCGGGGTTTCCGGTCAATACCTCGGGACTCCGGGGTCGACCTCGAGGCTCCAGCGGTCGATGCCGCCGGCCAGGTTCAACAGCTTCGAGAACCCGAGTTGCCGCAGGAAACCGATCGCGTGCGCGCTGCGCACCCCGTGGTGGCAATACAACACGACCTCCTCGTCGCGCCACGCCTCGAGTTCGTCGGCCCGCTCCGGGATCTCCCCGAGCGGCACCAACGTGGAACCGGCGATCGACGCGAAGGCGTGCTCGCCGGGTTCGCGCACGTCCAGCAAGCGGGGCGGATGGCCGGATCGCAGCCGGGCCGACAGTTCGTTGGGGTCGATTTGCATCGGCATCGCGGCGGTCGGATCAGACGTCGAGGCCGGCGAGGTAGCGTTCGGCATCGATGGCGGCGGCGCAGCCCATGCCGGCGGCGGTGATGGCCTGGCGATAGACGTGGTCGGCGCAATCGCCGGCGACGAACACGCCGGGGACGGTGGTCCCGGAGCCATGGCCACGGACGAAGTAGCCGTTCTCGTCGAGTTCGAGGGTGCCCTTGAACAGCGCGCTGTTCGGAAAGTGCCCGACGGCGACGAACAATCCGGCGCAAGGCAGGACCGATTCGGCGCCGGTCTTGAGATTCTTGAGGCCGACGCCGGTGACCTTGCCCGCCGCGACGTCGTTCACCGCGGTGACCACGGTGTCCCATACCGGCTGGATCTTCGGATTGGCCAGGGTGCGTTCGGCCATGATGCGCGAGGCCCGGAGGGTGTCGCGGCGGTGGACGAGGTAGACCTTCGAGGCGAAGCGCGTGAGGTACATGGCTTCCTCGCACGCGGAATCGCCGCCGCCGACCACCACGACCGGCTGGTTGCGGAACATCGGGAGCGCGCCGTCGCAGGTGGCGCAATAGGTCACCCCCTTCTTCTCGAGTTCGGCCTCGCCGGGGACGTCGAGGTGGCGGTGGCCGGCGCCGCTGGCGACGATCAGCGTGCGGGTCTCGACCAACTCGCCGTCGACCACGAGCCGCAGCGGTTGCGGATGGCGGCCGGAGAGGTCGACGGACTCGACGGTGGCGAACTTGACCTTGGCGCCGAATTTCTCCGCCTGGGCCTGCATGCGGGTCATCAGCTCGTAGCCATCGATGCCCTCGGGGAACCCGGGGAAATTCTCGACGATGCTGGTGGTGGTGAGGAGACCGCCGGGCAAGGTGCCGGTGAGGACCAAGGGTGCGAGGTTGGCGCGGGCGGTGTAGATGGCGGCGGTGAGACCGGCGCAGCCCGTCCCGATGATGACGACGTTTTCCATACGGCGGGCGGAAAGTAGCCCTTCGCGCCAATCCCGGTAGTGGGAAATCGTCGGGATCAGCCGATCAATTCCTCGCCGCGGGTCTTGAGCCAGCGTTCGGCCTCGGCATGGGCGGGGCAAAGGCGGGCGACCTCGGCCCAAAAGCGGTCGGAATGGTTCAGGTGCCGGGTATGGGCGAGTTCGTGGAGCACGATGTAATCGCGGACGAAGGCCGGCGTCTGGACCAGGCGCCAGTTCAGCGAGATGCCGTGGCGCGGGGAACACGAGCCCCAGCGCGAGCGTTGGTTGCGCACCGAGACCGACCGGAACGCGAGGCCGTGGACCGCGGCGAGTTCGTGGACCCGGACCGGCAATTCCACCGCGGCAAGGAGCCGGAGGCGACGTTCGACGTGCGGGCGCAGGTCTTCGCAAGGGACGCGGGGCGGGGGAAACTCGGCGTCGCCGAGCCGGAGTCGGTTGCCGGTGGGGGCGAGTTCGAGGCATGTCGGTTCGCCCCGGAACCATACCGCGGTCCCGATCCGCCATTCGCGCTGCGGCTTGGGTCGCGTGGCCTCGATGCGCAGACGCTCGGCCAGCCATGCGTGGCTGCGCCCGACGAACCTGTGCGCCTCGGCCATCGATCCCCGGCGCGGGATGGTGCAACGCGCGGAACCGTCGCGGCACAACGTCAACCGGTAGCGCACCGCGCGGGGGTGGCGCGTGAAAACGACCCGGACCGGGGTGCCGTCCACGACGACCTCGAGGGTGGCGTGGACCTCGGGCACGGCGTCCACCCCCGCCCACTTGCGGATGAAATCAGGAAGGCCGGGTGGCATCGGGAGGGGCGGGCAACGGGCGCGTGAGGAACGAGAATTCCGCGACGGGCGAGCCGCCGACGAGGTGTTCCCGGACGATCCGTTCCAGGACCTCCGGCGTGCACGAGTGGTACCAGGTGCCCTCCGGGTACACGACGGCGACGGGGCCGTGGGCGCAGACCTGGAGGCAATTGGCCTTGGTGCGGGCGACCGTGCCGCCCGCGCCGGAGAGCCCGAGTTCGCGGAGACGCCGCTTGAGGAATTCCCACGATTCGAGGGAACGCGCGGCATCGCAGCACTTGGGCTTGGTCGGGTCGGCGCACAGCAGGATATGGCGCCGCACCGAGGGCAGGCCGACCTCGGCGGCGAGGCGCGCGAGGTCCGCGCGGGTGGTATCGGGAACGGTGTCCGGCACGGGCGGAAGCTAGCGGTCGCGGTTCCCGGTTTCAGGTTCTAAGTTTCGCGTTGCCCGGCGACCGGCCCGGCCTCGCTGCGGCGTCGCGGCCCTCCGGGGGCCTTGCCACCGCGTCCCGGCCCCGCCGCGCGCGGAAGACGGGCGTCCGAATCGTCCTTGGACTCGCGGGCGCCGGGCGGCCATCCTGCGGGCATGTCGGTCAGCACAGCGCGCGAACGCGATCCGGAACCCGTGGTGCAGTTCTCGGTGTTCGTCCCGAATCGCATGGGACGGATGCACGAGGTGGTGCGGTTGCTCGCCGCCAGCGAGGTCCACATCATGGCGCTCAGCGTCCTGGACACCACCGACAGCACCATCCTGCGTTTGGTGGTGGACGATCCCGACGGTGCGCGGCGGTTGCTGGACCGGCATTCCCACGCGTATTCGGAGAGCGCGATGGTGTGCGTGGAGGTGGATTCGGAGAAGGTGCTGCAGGATGTGCTCGGCGCGCTCGTCGAGGCCGAATTGAACATCCATTACACCTATCCGTTCCTGACGCGGCCCGGCGGGAAATCCGCGCTGGCCATCAGCATCGAGCACCAGGACGTCGCCGAGGACGCCCTGAGACGCCACCAGTTCCGGGTGCTGTACCAACCCGACATCTCCCGTTAGGCCGACCATGGACGAAACCCCGCCGCCGCCGTCGCCCCGGCCTTCCGAAGCCCCGCCCATCCCGGTCGTCGCGCCCCAGGACGCGCCGGTCCATCGGCGGCGGCCGCGCTATGCGGGACGCAACCCGCGCCGGTACGAGGACAAGTACAAGGAACACGATCCGGCGAAGTACGCGGTCGACGCCGAGAAGATCCTGGCGTCGGGCAAGACGCTGGCGGGAACGCACCGGCCGATCCTGGTGGCGGAGATCCTGGAAGTGCTGCGGCCCGCGCCGGGCGAGCGCGCGGTGGACTGCACGCTGGGTTACGGCGGGCACGCCCGGGAACTGCTGGCACGGGTGGCCGACGGGGCCCCGGGCATGTTGCTGGGGCTCGACGTCGATCCCGTCGAGTTGCCGCGCACCGAGGCCCGGTTGCGGGCGCTGGGCCACGGGCCGGAACGGTTCGTCGCGCGCCGGTCCAACTTCGCGGGTCTGGCCAAGGTGCTCGGGGAAATCGGGTGGGACGGGGCGGACGTGATCCTGGCCGACTTCGGCGTGAGCTCGATGCAGTTGGACAATCCGGAGCGCGGGTTCACCTACAAGCACGACGGGCCGCTCGACCTGCGGATGAACCCGACGCGCGGCGACTCGGCGGCGGAATGGCTGGCGCGGGCGACGCCGGAACGTTTGGAGCGGGCGTTGCGCGAGTACGCGGACGAACCGCGGGCGGCGGCGATCGCCGCGGGGTTGGTCGCGGCACGGGGCCCCGGGCAACTGGGGCGCACGCGGGAATTGGCCCACGCGGTGCGCTGCGCGCTGCCGGGCGTGAATCTCGAGGAACAGGAATTGTCGATCCGCCGGGTGTTCCAAGCGCTGCGGATCGCGGTGAACGACGAGTTCGCGGCGATCGACGCCTGGCTGCGGAACCTGCCGGGATGCCTGC
Source organism: Verrucomicrobiota bacterium (assembly GCA_008933025.1). Taxonomy (GTDB): domain Bacteria; phylum Verrucomicrobiota; class Verrucomicrobiia; order Limisphaerales; family UBA9464; genus UBA6176. The sequence goes on along the minus strand of WBXI01000027.1, from coordinate 16,208 downwards.
GGCCGGGCGGGCGGGTGGCGGTCCTCGCGTTCCACAGCGGCGAGGACCGGCGCGTGAAGCAGGCGTTCAAGGCCGGACTGGCGTCGGGCGAGTATGCGGAGATCGCGCAGGACGTGATCCGGCCGGCGCCGGAAGAACAGCGTTCGAACCCGCGTTCGGGGTCGGCCAAGCTGCGGTGGGCGGTGCGGGCGACCGCGTAGCGCCGGGGCCGCGACGTGGCCCCGGGGTTCAGCGCTCGGGCGCGGCCAGATGGGCCATCAGGTCGGCGAGTCGTTGGTCGTCGAGACCTTCCTCCAGTCCCTCGGGCATGAGCGAGCGCCCGGTGTTTTCCCAGCGACGGAGCTTGGCGCGTTCGAGCGTCGTCGACGTGCCGCCTGCCTGGAGCAACGTCACCCGTCCGTCGGCCTCGCGCGACAGCACGCCGGACAACGATTCGCCGCCGTCGGTTTCGGCAAGCCAGGCCGTGAAATTCGGCGCGACCTCGCGGTTGGGATCCAGGATGGCGACCAGCAGTTTCTCCGGGCCGTTGGAGGCGACGGAGGCGAGGTCCGGGCCGAGGGTCTGTCCGACGCCGCGGAACCGGTGGCAGCCGGCGCAACGCTCCGCGAACACCGCGGCGCCGCGCGTCGCGTCCCCGGACTTGTTCAACGCCCCGAGGCGCGATTCCACCACCGCGTGACGATCGGCCGGCGGTTCGCCGAGCAGGCGACGGGCTTCGCGCCGCGTGGTGGCATCGGGAGTCTGGCGCATCGCCTGGATGGTTTCCGTGGTGAGGTCGCCGACGCGCAGCGTGCCCTTGCCGAGCGCGGCGACCAGCGCGGCGTGTCCCTCGGGACGCCGCAGCAGCAGGCCGAACAACCGGGGGCGGAGTTCGCCGACCTCGGCCGCGCGGGCGACGAGCGTGTCGGCCCATTCGCGGCCCTGGAATCGCGCCAGCGATCGCAGCGCGTCGGCACGTTCGTCCGCCGTTCCCTTCGAAAGGACGCCGGAGAGGGCCGGGACCGCGTCGGCGGCCGGGGCGTGGGCGAGCAGGCGGATCGCCGCGGCGCGGAGTCCGCGGTCCGTGTTTCCGGCCAGCGCCGCTCGTGCGGTGGCGAGCGCGGCGTCGATTCCACACGAGGCGGGATTCCCACCCGCGGCGGCGACGCCGTCCGCGAACGCCGCGGTCACCGCCAGGCTTCGGGCCGGCGGTTGCAGCGAGGCGGCGGTCGCCGCGATGCGCTGCCGTTCGCCCGCCGTCGCCTTGCGGCCCGCCAATCGCGCCAGATCCCCGAGGGCCTCCGTCGGGACCGACGCTTCCTTGGCCAACGCGCCCCATAGCGTGGACTCGAGCCCGGCCGAGGCATGCAACGCGAGGCCGCGCACCAGCGGGGGGCCGCGGCGGACCAACGCCGCGATCAAATCGCCGCGCAGCGCGGCCGGCGCATGGGTGACCACGCGGGCCACGGCGAACCGAACCTCGGGATCCCTGTCTTCCGCGAGGGCGCTCCAGGGACCGTTCTCCCCGAAGCCCACATCGCCCGCCAACAGGGCGGCCTGGGCCCGGACCGTCGGCGCCGGATCCCTGGAAGCGCGCGCGAGCGTGGGACCGTCGAGTGCGGCCAGACCGTGCAGCACGTGGAGCGCATGCAGGCGTGCCGTGGCAGGCCCGTCGCGTCGCAGCAGCGCGCGGAGGAGCGGGACGGCGACGGGCGACCGGTGTTGGTGGAGCAACCGTGCCGCGGTGTCGCGCGTCCAGCCGTTCGGGCTGGCGAGGTCGCGCACCCAGTCTTCCGTCGAGGGCGGCCGGATCCCGACGCCCGCGTCGAGTTTGCCGCGGGCATCGAAGCCGACCGGCGCGAGGCGCCACAATCGCCCGCGGTCATTCCCGGAATTCAGGTCGATGTGCCGTTTGAGTCCCTCGGGCAACGACCACGGGTGCTCGATGGTCTCTCGGTACATGTCGATCACCCACAGGCATCCGTCCGGCGCGTTCGCGAATTGCACCGGCCGGAACCAGTTGTCGGTGCTCGCGAGGAATTCCCGGTCCGATTCCGACGGGTCGCGCTCGCCCACGCGCACGATGCCGTCGGGCCCGGCGCGCAGTTTCTTGCGGTGGACGAGATTGCTGCCGCAATCGGCGATGAAGGCGTCGCCGGCGTAGTCGGGGCCGTAGGCGCCGCCGCGGTAGATGGTGGAACCGGTGGCGCCGGTGAAATAGCCGCTGGGCCGTCCGCCGCCTTCCACCGGACCGGGCACGAGGCCGGCGACGCGCCAGCGGGTCCGCAGCACCCGCCACGGTTCATCCGGGCTGGCACGGAAAACCGTGGCGGACGGGCCGTCCGCGGCGATGCTCGCCCGCGCGTCGGGGGCGTCGTGCGCGGGGTTCGCCGGCAACGCGGTGTCGTCGTAGAGAACCTGCTGCAGGTGGTCGGAATTGCTGCACACGAATTTCCGTCCGGCGTCGTCGAAGGACATCCCGTGCTGGCCGCCGCCGGTTTCGGCGCGGAGATCGAGGGTGCGCGGGTCGAACGAGAAATCGCAGCCGCGGAGGCGGACCGGCGCGGGGCGGTTGGTGACCCCGGCCCTGGCGCGCCAGGCGCGGGTGAACGGCGAGTCGACCAATTGCACGGTCCCGCCGCTGAGGCTGGCCGAGCCATGGATGCGCTGGTCGAGGCCCCACTGCAGCGAGTTCATCAGGGCCTGCACGTTCAGGCGGTTGGTTTCGTACGGCGCGAAGTCGCTGGAGAAACCGGTGAAGATGGTTTCCCGCAGGTCCGCCCTGCCGTCGCCGTCGGTGTCCTTGGCGAACACCAGGTCGGGCGTGGCGCCGACGAAGACGCCGCCGTCCCAGCAGGTGACCGCGGTCGGCCATGCCAGCCCGTCGAGGAAGACGTCCGCGGCATCGAGACGTCCGTCGCCGTCGGTGTCCCGGAGCCTGCGGACGCGGCCGAGTCGTTCGGGTCGGCGTTCGGAGTAATCGCGCATCTCGACGACGTAGGCGCGGCGTTGTTCGTCGAAGGCGAGGGCGACGGGGCTCTGGACGAGCGGTTCGCCGGCGACCAGTTGGGCCTCGAATCCGGGTCGGATTCGGAAGGTGGCGGCGGCGCGGGTGGGTTCGGTGGGTGGGACGCGGGGCATGTCGCCCACGCGGGCGACGGGTTCGGCGCCGAGGGCCGCGAGGCTCGCGAGGATCCAGAATGCGGCGGGGAGCGCGGCGGACCGGGGGGACGACATGGGGAGATCGAAGCGGAATTCGAGACGCCCGACGATCCTCGAAAGAGAGGGGGCGTCGAACATCGGGATTCCCAAAAACCGGATCGCGGGTAGCCTTCCGGCACACGTACTAAACGCGTATGCCGATCCCGACCGTTGCCCCCGAAGCCGTGGCCGCCGCACAGGCAGCCTTGGACGCCCACCTGCGAGAGATCGTCGAGTGGCATTTCAATCCCCAGACGGGTTGCCCGTTCTGGCTGGAATGGGCCGCGAGGAATTTCGACCCGCGCGGCGTGGTGAAGACCTCGGCGGACCTCCTGAAGTTCCCGCATTTCCAGGACGAATCGCTCCGGGAACTGCAGCCCGAGGTCTGGGTGCCGGCGGAATACCGCGGCAAACCGTTCAACATCTTCGAGACCGGCGGCACCACCGGCATGCCCAAGCAACGGATCGGGTGGAATGACTACAGGGTCGATTACTCCGAATTCTCCGACAAGATTTCGGACGCGCATTTCCCGCGCGGCGGGGCGTGGCTGATGATGGGGCCGACCGGGCCGCGGCGGTTGCGTCTGGCAATCGAGCACCTGGCGAACGTTCGCGGCAGCTCCTGCTATTTCATCGATCTGGACCCGCGCTGGGTGAAGAAGATCCTGGCCGAGAAGAAATACGACCAGGCGAAGGCGTACATGGTGCACGTGGTCGACCAGGCGGTGACGATCCTCAAGCATCGCAGGGTATCGGGCCTGTTCACGACGCCGAAGCTGCTCGAGGCGCTGGCGGAGAAGGTGAACCTCTGGGACGCCGGGATCCGGGGCGTGTTCTGCGGCGGCACCTCGATGAAGCCCCAGGAAGTGCGGTTCCTCGTCGAGGAATTGCTCGAGAACCGCATCGGGTTCTACCCGACCTACGGCAACACCCTGATGGGTCTGGCGGCGAGCGTGCCGCTCCAGCCCGAGGACAATTTCAGCGTCACTTACTACGCGCCCCAACCGCGCGCCGTGCTGCGGGTCGTGAAACCCACCGCCACCGACGAGACCGTCGCGTACGGCGAGTTCGGCCGCGTGGAGCTCACCACGCTCACCCGCGAGTTCTTCATGCCCCGCTTCCTCGAGCGCGACGAGGCGATCCGCCGCGCGCCGCGTCCCCCGTACGCGTGGGACGGCGTGGGCGACGTGCGTCCGTTCGGCGCGATGGAAAAGACGATCGTCGAGGGCGTGTACTGATCCGATGGCCTCCCGTCACCCCCGCGGTGCCGGGAGGCGTTGTCCCCGCCGTCAGGCGGGCTCCGACGCCGCCGGCGGCGTGTCCGCGTCCGGGCGTCCCAAGCCCGCCAGCCAGATGCCCCCGAACACCATCAGTCCGATGTCCACCATCGGGACGCGGAAGCGCGTCGCCACGATGAAGAGGAATCCGCCCGTGAGGTAGCCGACGATCACGATGCCGACCAGCAACGGGCGGGACGGGTGCCTGGATCGGCGGGAAAACATCCCGAGGAAACCCGCGAGGAAGGTGGGGATGGTGGCGAGGGCCGAGGCCGCGACCATGGGCCAAGCGTACAGCATGGGATTGAGCCACGGCCGCCAGAAACCGATCATCTTGAGCCCCTGCATCCGCCACCAATCCGCCGGCCGTCCGCGCCGGAACGCCGAGGCATCCCGGACCCAATCCGCCTGATACTTGCCGGAGCCGACGTGGTAGGGCGCGAACAACCGCGCGAGCGAGGCGTAGTATTCGTGCGGGGTTCGGGCCGCGAAGGTGGCATAGTATTCGCGCGAGCTGCTCATCGCGTACATCGCGGTGGCATAGCGCGGCGCGATGTTGAACTCGCCGTGATGCCACAGGTTCCGCACCTGCAGCGGCAGCAACCAGACCGACACCGCGACGGTCAGCCCGGCCATCTGGGCGATGGCCGTCCTCAACCGCCCTGTCCGCCGATAGCCGATCCATCCCACCCAGATTGCGGCGACCGGCAGGAAGGCCTGCAGGCTGGGGCGGCACAGGCAGGCAAAGGCCAACGCGATCCCGGCTCCCACGAGACGGCGCCACCGTTGCGGGGACGATCCTTCGCCAAGGGACTGGAGCAGGAAGATCCCCAGCCAGGTCAGGAAGATGAACACCGTCTCGGCCATCACCCAGGCGGGGAACACGGCGACGAGCGGGTTGAACGCGTAGAGCGCCGTCGTCCACAGCCGGGCACGGGATCCCCCGATGCGGCCGGCGATCAGTCCCACGATGCAGGCCGTCGCCATGTCGATCGCGCACTGGACGCCCTCGATGGTGCGGAACATCGCGTCGCTGATGCGCACCGGCGGCTCGAATCCCCGGATGGACACGAGAAGATGGCGCGATTCCATCGGGAACAGGCTTTCGAACGGGATGAGGAACAGGGGGTAACCCGGGGGGCGCACGAGATCGAAGATGCGCGCGTGATCGTCGCCCTTGCCGTCGAGGATGGAGCGCGCGTACGCGAGATACTCCATGCCGTCGTTCTGGTTGAGCATCGACTGGACGGGATCCTCGCGAAACATCAGTCCGACCCGCAGGGCGAAGCCGAGGAAGAGGATGCAGGGAAGGACCCAGCGGAATCGAGTCTTCAGGCCTGCGGTCGGGAGCGGCATCGGCGGAAGATGCGGAGGCGGATTCGCGGGCGTCAAGGGACGAGCGAGGCGGGTCATTTCCAGAATGGATTCAACGTGCCGTGCCGGCCCACGCGCACGGACTGCGCGATGGACTGCGTCACGTGTTCCTTCGCCAGGGCGACGGCATGGGGCATCGCGCATCCAAGCGCGAGGTAGGCGGCGATCGCCGCCGCATAGGTGCAACCGGTGCCGTGCGTGGCGACGCCCCGGACGAACGGAGCCGACAACAACAGTTCTTCGGTGCCGTCCCAATAGACGTCCACGGCCTCGCGCATTCCGCGCAGGTGCCCGCCTTTGGCGAGCACCGGGACCCCGAGTTGGCGATGGAGATCGCGCGCGGCCTGCCGCAGGTCGTCGACCGAATTCAGAGCACGTTCCAGCAACGCGGCGGCCTCGTCGAGATTGGGCGTGACGAGGGCGGCGAGCGGGAGCAGTTCGTCGCGCAGGGTCTTCCGCGCTGACTTGCGCAACAGAACGGCGCCGCTGGTGGCGATCATCACGGGATCCACCACGAGCGGGGGCCGGCGCGATGCGCGCCAGGCATGGACGACGGTCCGGATGATCGGGGTGTCGTGGAGCATCCCGGTCTTGGCGGCGCGCGGGGGCAGTTCCGCGAAGACCGCGTCGATTTGGGCGCGCACGAATGCCGCGGGCGCGGCATGGACGCCGGAGACGCCCTTGGGATTCTGGGCGGTGAGACAGGTGATCGCGGTGCAACCGTGGACACCGATCGCGGCGAAGGTCTTGAGATCGGCCTGGATGCCCGCGCCGCCGCCGGAATCCGATCCGGCGATGGTGAGTGCGACGGGGAGGCTGGGGCGACGGTTCATGCCCCGAGGTTGGGCACCGCGCCGCGTTCCCTTCAAACCGCAAGTTGTGCCGGCAGTCGGCGGAGGGCGCATCCGGACTCGCCGCGACAAGCCCGCGGCGGCGGGGAGAGCCGGATGGAAAGCGGGCACGGGGCCGCGTGGTTCATCCACGCCACAACACCAGCCCTGCCCCCGCCGCCATCACCAGGCTTGCGGCGAGGCGCCGCCCGAATGCCGGTTCGCCGAACACCACCCGGCCCACGACCACCTGCAGCACCATGCCGAGTTGGAAGAACACGAAGGAATAGGCCAGCAAGGTGCCGCGGAAGACGACCACCGTCGCCCATTGCATCGCGAGGAACAGCCCGGCATGGAACGCGATGCCGCCGTGTCCGGGCGACCGGGGTGTCTTGGGCGCGGAGGGCATGGATTCCCGCAACCGCCCTTGGCCTTCCGACGCGCGCCCGGACAGGGCCCGGCCAACCGGACCCACCGCGGCCAGCAGCACGCCGCCCATCGCCACCCAGATGCCCACCGTCCATCCCACCCCGCCGGAGTCGGCGGCGCGTTTCAGGAACACGGCGCCCGCGGAGGACAGCGCGAGCCCGGCCATGCGCAGTCCCACGATCGACGCCATCCGGCGCGGTTCGGGACGCGCGGCGTTCGGGGTCTTGTCTCCCAACAACCACGCTGCCCCGGTCGCGGTGATCCCGACGCCCGCGAGGCCGATCGGCGTGGGGTGTTCCCCGAGAAACACCCACCCGAACGCCAGCGCGAGCAAAGGGCGCAGCGCGTTCAACGGGCCGAACACCGAGAGATCGGTCGAACGCAGGGCCGCGACCATGGCCAGGTTGCCGAGCGCGTCGAGGGCGCCGGCGACGGCGGCGTCCCTCCAGAACGCGGGTGATTGGGGAACGGGTTGCGACAGCGCGAGCGCGGCCGCGGGGAGAAACATCCAGGCATGGGTCGCGAGCCAGAGACGCCGGACGGGGAGACCGTCGTGGAGGAGTCGCTTCTGCAGCGCGTTCGCCGCGACGCCGGACACGGCGCGCGTCGTCACGAGAAGGGCGAGCCCGGTCAAAGATCGAAGAGTTTGGCCATCTTTTCGCGCACCGCGGGATCCATCCGGATCAACGGTGGCCACGGCCGTTTGAAGCCCTCGCCCGACAGCTTGCGCGTCGCATCGATGCCCATCTTCCCGCCGTAGCCGACTTCCGGGGTGGCATGGTCGAGCACGTCCGCCGGGCCGCGCGTCAGCAGCGTGTCGCGCTGCGGGTCGGTGTTCGAACAAAGCCGGAACAACACCGCGCTCGTGTCGTGCACGTCCACGTCGTCGTCCACCACCACCAGATACTTGGTGAACATCATCTGCCCCATGCCCCACAGGCCGTGCATGATCTTGTAGGCCTGCATGGGGTAGGTCTTGCGGATGCTCACCACCACGAGGTTGTGGAACACGCCTTCCGCCGGGAGCGCGATGTCCACGATCTCCGGGAAGTTCATGCGGAAGATCGGCAGGAAGACCTTCACCGAGGCCCCGCCGATGTAGAAGTCTTCCATCGGCGGCACGCCCACGATGGTTGCCGGATACACCGCATCCCGTCGGTGGGTGACCGCCGTCACGTGGAAGACCGGATAGGGCTCCGGCAAGGTGTAGAAGCCCGTGTGGTCCCCGAACGGTCCCTCCATCCGCAATGGCTCGACCGGGTCCACGTAGCCTTCGATCACGAAGTCCGCGTCCGCCGGCACCTCGAGGTCCACCGTCAGGCATTTCACCAGATCCACCGATTTCTTCCGCAGGTATCCCGCGAGCAGGAACTCGTCGATGCCGTCCGGCAGCGGCGCCGTGGCCGCGAACGGGTACGCCGGGTCGCCACCCAGAAAGATCGCCACCGGCATCCGCCTGCCGGTCTCGTAGTAACGTCGCCCGTGGCGGGCGGCGACCTTCTGCAACTGCCAGTGAACGCCGGTCGTCTGCCGGTCGTAGATCTGGATCCGGTACATGCCCACGTTGCGCTCGCCCGTGTCCGGATCCCGGGTGACGACGCAGGGAAGGGTGACGAAACGGCCGCCGTCCAGTGGCCAGCACTTGAGGATCGGCAGGTCCAGCAGGGTCGGCGGGTACTCCGGCGTGGTCTCGCCCCGGAGGATGTCCGGGGCCGCCGGCCAGGGCGTGGTGGCCGTGGGCACCGGATCGAGGCGGTGGACGACTTCCTGGCACGCGCCCTCGCGCACCGAACGCGGCCGGGCATGGCGCAGTTCGAGGGCTTGGCCGAGGAGATGGATGGCGTCGCGGATCCCGGTCGGAGGCTTGGCGTGCATCAGCGCGCCGAGTTCGGCGGCGACCGCGTCCACGGAATCCGCGCCAAGGGCGAGGGCCATGCGTTTCCAAGAACCCAGCGTGTTGATGGCGACCGGAAACGGACTCCGCACGCCGGCGATGGTCGGATGTTCGATCAGCAATGCCTTGCCGCCGCCGGGCGACTTCATCTCGGCGTCGGCCAGCGCGGTGATCTCGAGTTCGGTGGCGACGGGTTGCCGGACGCGCCGCAACTCGCCGGCCCGCTCGAGGCCGCGGACCCAGTCCCCGAAGGAATCAAACGCCATGGGCGCAGCGTACCACCGCGTGCCCGATGGACCAACCGTCGGAAGCGGGGGGGGAGGAAAACCCCGCGGGCGTCGGGAATCCGAACGATTCCACCCGAACGGCCGGTGATTGGAAAAACAGCACAAAATGCTCTCCAGCAGAGTGTTGTGCATTTCGTTCGCGGCCGGGCGTTTGACACCGGGTGCGCAACTTGAGATACGTCGCCCGCTCGCCGAAGCCCGGTGGCATCCAAAATACCGGGCGCGGGGGAACCAAATCCCGGACGATCTGGGGATCGTTCGGGACGGGGCGCACGAGCGTGGGCAACCACGATCCAGGGCACCTTTCAGCCCGAGCCCGTCAGCTAACCTCGAAGGCATTGGAAGGGGCAGATGGCGATCCCGCCTTGGCGTGGACCGGCGTTGCCCTTGGTCGGAGGCAAGGTCGGTCCGCGCGAAATGAACACAGACCATTCAGTCCAGAGGCTTGGCCCCACGCGGGCCAGCCAGCCCGCCATCGCATTGCCCTCCGTCGGCGGCGCGACGGTGTTGGGTTGGCCGGACATCCCGGCGGGTATCCCGGTCCCCGCCGGCGGGTTTGCGACCGTTCCCGCCTCGGTCCCCGCCTGAAAGCATTTCGCACCCATGCAATCCAACCCATCCTCGCGGTCGCGTCTCGCGGGCCTGACCCTCGCCGCACTGGGCATCGTGTACGGCGACATCGGCACGAGCCCGTTGTACGCGCTGCGCGAGTGCTTCCACGGCCAGCACGCGATGTCGGTGAACCCCGGGAACGTGCTGGGGATCCTGTCGCTCTTCATCTGGTCGCTGATCCTAATCGTGGCGGTGAAGTACATCATCTTCGTGATGCAGGCCGACAACAAGGGCGAGGGCGGGATCCTCGCGTTGTTGTCGCTGGCCTATCCCGACAAGGGGAATCCCTCGGCGCAAACCCGTGGGACCCGCGTCATGCTGGGTCTCGGTTTGTTCGGCGCCGCGCTCCTGTACGGGGACGGAATGATCACCCCGGCCGTGTCCGTGTTGGGCGCGGTGGAGGGATTGAGCGTATTGACGCCCAAACTGGACGCCTACGTGGTGCCGATCACGGTGGGGGTTTTGTCGGGCCTCTTCATGGCGCAACGCGCCGGGACCGGGGCGGTCGGCAAGGTGTTCGGGCCGATCATGGTCGCTTGGTTCGGGGTCATCTCCCTGCTCGGGATCCGGGGCATCCTGCTCCACCCGGCGGTCTTTGCCGCGATCAACCCGATCCACGGCGCGCGGTTCCTGGGCACGCATCATTTCGAGGGATTCAAGATCCTCGGGTCGGTCTTCCTGGTGGTGACGGGCGGCGAGGCCCTCTATGCGGACATGGGGCATTTCGGTCGGCGTCCGATCCGGATCGCCTGGTTTGGGATGGTGTTGCCGGCGCTGGTATTGAACTACCTCGGGCAGGGCGGGTTGCTGATCGCCAATCCGGACATGAACGAGAACCCGTTTTTCAATCTCGCGCCGACGTGGGCATTGTTTCCCCTGGTGGTTCTCGCGACCGCCGCCGCCGTCATCGCCTCGCAGGCACTGATCAGCGGTGCGTTTTCGCTGACGATGCAGGGCATCCAACTCGGCTACATCCCGCGCCTGTCGATCGAGCACACGAGCGAGAGCGAGCGCGGGCAGATCTACATGCCGCACGTGAACTGGGCGCTGATGGCGGCCTGTCTCGGGCTAGTGGTCGGGTTCAAGACGTCGTCGAATCTCGCCGCCGCGTACGGCATCGCTGTGACCCTGACGATGGCGGTCACGACCCTGTTGTTCTACCGGGCGGCGCGGCGGTTGTGGGGATGGAAACCATGGCAGGCGGCTTTGGTCTGCGTGCCGGCCCTGATCATCGAGATGGCGTTCTTCGGTGCCAACGCGCTGAAAGTGGCCCATGGCGGCTGGTTCCCGCTGGTGATTGGCATCGTGCTGTTCACGCTCATGGCCACTTGGAAACGCGGCCGTTTCCTGCTTTGGCAACGGATGCGGTCGGCGTCGCTTCCGGCCGACGTCTTCATCGAGAGCGTCGAGCGGCGCCAACCCGCGCGGGTCGACGGCACGGCGGTCTACATGGCGGGTTCGTCGGATGGCACGCCGCTGGCCCTGTTGCACAACTTGAAACACAACAAGGTGCTGCACCGGCGCGTGGTGTTCCTGACGCTGCAGGTCTCCGAGGATCCCCGGGTTCCCGATGCCGAGCGGGTCGTCGTGGAAAAATTGCCGCACGGTTTCTGGCGGATACGGGCCCGGTTCGGCTTTTTCGAGGACCCCAGCGTGCCGCGTCTGCTCGAGTTGGCCGCGGAACAAGGCCTGGAGTTCAAGGAATCCGAAACCACGTTCTTCCTCAGCCGAGAGACCATCATCCCCTCGCGTCGGGCGGGGATGGCGCTGTGGCGGGAACGGCTTTTCGCGATCATGGCGCGCAATGCCACCAGCGCGACCGCGTTCTTCCGGTTGCCGGCGAACCGCGTCGTCGAACTGGGCATGCAGGTCGAGATCTAGACGCCTGCCCTTCGGGGGCATCGCGATGCCTCTCCGTCGTCGACCTTGGTCGGGGCTGGCGGCACGCCATCGGTCGAACGCCGGCATCGGACCGGACGACGACCAAAGGCTGCCGGATCCGTCGTCCGCGGTGGCCGGCGAGGTCGATCGCACGGGGAGTCGGCTGCACCCGTGCCGTTTGGTTGGCAGAGTCACGGCTTGACCCTCGGCGATTGCGTCGCGACAAAGGCGGGATGCGTTCCCCGTTTGCACCGCGCGTCCTTCTGGGCGTCGCGTGCCTTGTGTCGATGGCTGCGTGTGCCGCGCCCGCCGGCGGGCGCAAGCCGGTTCTGCACGGCTTCGCGAAACAGCAGTTGAGCGACGAGTTTTGGTCGGAGGGCGCGGCCTTCGGCGACTTCAACCACGACGGGAAGCAGGACGTGGTGGCGGGGCCGTTCTGGTACGAGGGACCCGCGTTCAAGGTGCGCCACGCCTACGCGCCCGCCGACCGCCGTTCGAAGAGCAAGAAGAACGGGCAGCCGGTCGAGTTCGCCGGTTACAAGGGCGCGCTGGGGAGCGAGAACGACTACTCGGCCAATTTCCTCGCGTTCACCCGCGATTTCGATGGCGACGGCTGGGACGACATCCTGGTCCTTGGTTTCCCGGGGGCGGAATCGTTCTGGTACGAGAATCCGAAGGGCGGTGAAGGCCCCTGGAAACGCCACACGGCACTCGAGGTCACCGACAACGAGTCGCCGACGTTCGTGGACATCACGGGCGACGGGAAACCCGAGATCGTGTGCTCGTCGAAGGGTTTCTACGGATGGGCATCGCCCGGCGCGGACCCGCGCCAGCCTTGGTCGTGGCACAGCCTTTCGCCGAACAAGAACTACCACAAGTTCACCCATGGACTGGGCGTGGGCGACGTGAACGGCGACCGGCGCATGGACCTGCTCGAGAAGGACGGTTGGTGGGAACAACCGGCGTCGCTGGCGGGCGATCCGGTGTGGAAATTCCATCCGCAGGCGTTTGGCGTCGGCGGGGCGCAGATGTACGCCTACGACGTGAACGGCGACGGGTTGAACGACGTCATCACGAGCCTCTCCGCGCACGGGTACGGGTTGGCTTGGTACGAACAATACCGCGAGGGGGGCGAGGCCAAGTTCCGGGAGCACATCTTCATGAACAAGCTCCCGACCGAGAATCCGTACGGCGTCCATTTCTCGCAGTTGCACGCCATCGATCTGGTGGACATCGACGGCGACGGGTTGAAGGACATCGTGACCGGCAAGCGGTTCTGGGCGCACGGGCCGGAGGGGGATCCCGAGCCGAACGCGGCGCCGTGCGTCTACTGGTTCCAGTTGAAGCGCAACGCGGACAAGTCGGTGGACTGGATCCCGCACCTGATCGACGACGCGTCGGGAACGGGGACGCAGGTGATGGCGCGCGACTACAACGGGGACGGGAAACCGGACGTGGTGGTGGGCAACAAGCACGGGGTGTACGTTTTCACCCACGTGACCAAGTCGGTGACCAAAGCCGAATGGGAAGCCGCGCAACCGAAGCGGATTCAGCCATAGTGATTCCATGAAGACGCATTCCTTCTTTGCTTGGGCGGCGTTGGGTTGCGCCGTGACGGGATGCGGAGCTTTGGCCCAGGACGTTGCCCTGCACGTGCTCCGCACCGGCGGCGGGGACCCGCTTTCGAGCGGGTCGGTCGTCGTGGCGCCGTTTCCGGCGACCGGGGCCGCGACCCTGGAGTTCGAGTTCGGGTTCGGGACAGAGGAATCCCCGACGCCCGGCGAGTTGCACGATTCGTTCACGGCCAGCCTTGAGTCGGGCTCGGGGGCGGCGGTCTTCGTGGTGACCACCGACGTGTTCGGCAGCCAGTGGGTCCCATCCAATCCGGGCGGGCCCGAGTTGTCGGCGTCGAGCGTCTCGTCGTCCACGATTCTCCCGCCGATCATCGTGGCACCGGCGGGTCTGGTGGGCGCGTACCGCGTGCGGGTGGAGTTGCCCGAGGCGTTCCGGGCCCAACCGTTGACCCTCCACTTCGATCTCTTCGACAACGGCGATTCCCTGGCCTCCGTCGGGTTCTACAACAACGTGGTGTCGGTTCCGGAGCCCCCGATGGTCGCGGTTGCCGCCCTCGGCGCGGCCTTGCTGGCGTCGGCATCGTGGCGTCGGCGGGCCGTCCGGCGCGTTCCCCTTTCATGACCCGACTCCTATCGGTCGCCCTTTTGGTCCTTGCCGGACAAGGGCTCTTTGCCGCCAACGAATGGCCCCAGTTCCGGGGGCCCGGTGGGGAAGGGCACGCGGCTTCCAGAAAGCTGCCGTTGACCTGGACCGAGAACGAGAACGTGGCCTGGCAGATCCCGTTGCCCGGGACCGGTTGGTCGTCGCCGGTCATCGGGGACGACACCCTGTGGATGGCCACCGCGACGGAGGAGGGGCATTCGTTGCGCGCCCTGTGCGTGGACCGGCAATCCGGGGCGTTGCGCCACGACATCGAGTTGTTCCGGGTTGCCGCACCCGAACCCATCCACGAACTCAACAGCCACGCTTCCCCGACGCCGGTCATCGGGGGCAACCGGGTGTATTTCTTCTTCGGGATGTATGGCGCCGCCGCCTTGGACCGGAAGACCGGCGGGGTTTTGTGGAAGAACACCGATCTTCCCCACGATCACGGGAAGAACGGTCCGGGCAGTTCGCCCATCCTCCACCGGAACCTGCTCGTCCTGAATTGCGATGGAACGACGAATCGGTTCGTCACCGCCCTCGCCGCGGCCACGGGGCGCCCGGTGTGGCGAACGGAGCGGAGCAACCGCGCCGCGATGGAGGGAAAGGCCGGCGATTTCAAGAAGGCCTACCACACCCCGACGGTCATCCGTGTCGGTGACCGGGACGAATTGATCAGCATGGGGGCCTACCGGCTCGGGGGTTATGACCCGGCGACGGGCAGGGAACTGTGGTGGGTCGACATCCCGGGTTTTTCGAACGTGACCCGCCCGGTCCACGGGCATGGATTGATCTACTTGGCGACCGGCTTCATGAAACCGGAATTCTGGGCCATACGGCCCGGCGGCAGTGGCGATGTTTCCGGCACCCACGTTGCCTGGAAGGTGACCCGACAGGCGCCGCAGAAGCCGTCGCCCGCGCTGGTGGGGGACGAGGTTTACATGGTCTCGGACAATGGGATCGTGACCTGCATGGACGCGGTCACGGGACGGATCCATTACAGCGAGCGGTTGGGCGGGGAATTCTCGGCCTCGCCGCTGGTGGCGGGCGACCGGATCTACTGTTTCGACCAGAAGGGGAAGACGACGGTGCTGGGCGTGGGCAAGACGTTCCGGATTCTCGGGGAGAGCCAGTTGGGCGACGGGTTCATGGCGACGCCCGCCGTGGCGGGCGACAGCCTGTTCCTGCGCTCGAAGACGCGGCTTTATCGTGTCGAGGCCCGCGGGGCGGCGCGTCGGTGATAGGCGGCGGTCCACGCCGTCCCGGCAGCGCCGGAAAATCGGGCTTGTCTCGTTTTGGGCAATCCCTACGGTCCGACCGCCCGGTCCCGCATGAGCGGAGGCCATCGTGGGCTGAGAAAAAACCGTCAACCAAGAACCTCGCCGTCAACCTCCGTTGCCCACTGCAACGTCGGTCAAAGTGGGGGCCGGAGTCTTCGCCCGGGGCGCATGTTTCATCGCCCCAAACCAAGCCTCCCGATTCCGTCGCCGCCTTCCGGCACATGCCGGGGGCCATCGTCACATGTCACAGTCGTTCGCAGACCTGCTCAAGAACTACAGCCGGCAATTCGAAGCCGGCCAGATCGTCAAGGGTACCATCATCGAAATCCGCCCGAAGGAAGTCCTCGTGGACGTCGGCGGCAAATCCGAAGGCGTCGTTTCCGCCTCGGAATTCGAAAACTTCTCGACCGTCAAGGTCGGCGACGTCGTCGACGTCCTGATCGAGCGTCCCGAAGACAAGGATGGCAACATCCACATCTCGAAGGAAAAGGCCGAGTTCCAGCAGAACTGGGACCGGATCCAGACCATTTGCAACGAGGGCGGCACCGTCCAGGGCAAGGTCCGTGCCGTGGTCAAGGGCGGACTCATCGTCCACATCGGCGTCGAGGCGTTCTGCCCGGCGTCCCAGGTCGACGTCGTTCCCCCGAAGAACCTGCAGGTCTACGTGGGCAACGCCTACGAGTTCAAGGTGGTCAAGCTCAACCCCGACCGCCAGAACGTGGTGCTCAGCCGCCGCGAGTTGGTCGAGGCCGAGCGCAATGCCCGCCGGTCCACGCTCCTCTCGGAGATGATGCCGGGTGACATCCGCAAGGGCACGGTCAAGAACATCACCGACTTCGGCGCGTTCATCGACCTCAATGGTTTGGATGGCTTGCTCCATATCACCGATATGAGCTGGGGCCGTTTGACCCATCCTTCCGAAATCCTCAAGGTCGGTCAGGAACTCG
>WBXI01000026.1 GCA_008933025.1 Verrucomicrobiota bacterium | reverse complement strand
GTGCCGGCGGCTTCGCCACCAAGCCCACGGTGTCCCCGAAAGAACCCTGCGATTGCAACGAGCGCGGCTTCGTCCCGCGCTGCCTCGAGATCGGCGCCAGCGGCGGCCTCTTCGGCAGCGCCGTCGGCACCGCGGCATCGGCCTTCCTCTCCCCCTTCAACGGCAACGCCGAATTCAAGATCAACGGCAACGTGAAGGTCTGCACCTGCTGCGACGAGGAAGGCGAGGACTACAAACTCGAGGGAACCATCGAGGGCGAGGCGGCCCTCACGGTGGCGATCCCGCTCGTCGGCAAACGCATCCGGCAGGGCCGCGCCGAGGCCGGCGGCATGGTGTTCCTGGATGCCGGCATCGGCTGCGATCTCACCATCGCGGGCAAGATCAAGCTCACGGGAACCGGTTCCACCGACTGCCACTTCGCGAATCCCAAGTTCTACGTCACGGTCACCGCGGAGATTCCCGCCGCCGTGGTCTGCGGCGCCGCCGCGAAGCTCACCCTGGAAGTGCCGGGCGAGCCCGACGTCAGCCAAGGCGCCTCGGCCACCGTCGGGGTGACCGCCGGCGTGAGCGGCTCGATCTCGATCTGCAGCGACAAGTCGTCCGGCAAGGTCTGTCTCAGTGCCGTCAACGCCGAGGCCAACGCCAGCGCCGCCATCGGTGCCCTTACCATCGGCGGCAAGTTCACCCAGGAACTGATCCCGGAGAAGTGCAAGACCTTCGGCGGCACCGCCGACCTCGCGGGCGAACCCGAGTACGTCCGGGACATCGTCCGCCAGATGATGGCCGCGGCGGAAAACTTCCGCGCGCAGCACGAGGCCCGCTACACCCCGCACGCCGCCGTCGCGTCGTCCGCACGCGCCGCCTCCCGCGTCCGCTCGGCCGCCAAGGCCGAGGAAGCCGGCATCTGCGCCCAGGTGAAGCTCCGGCTCGAACAGGATCTCGTGCTCACCCGCAACGCCTTCAACGCGACCCTCGAACTCATCAACAAGGATCCCCTCGCCCGCGTCGAGAACCTCGCCGTCTCCGTGCAGGTCTACGACATGGACGGGCACGCGGTGACCGACAGTTTCGGCTTCCGCCCGCCGGTGTTGAACGGCCTCGACGCCGTCGACGGCACCGGGACGCTCCCGCCCAATTCGCGCGGCACCGCCTCGTTCGTCCTCGTCCCCACCCGGGACGCCGCTCCCGACGCGCCCCGCCAATACGGCGTCGGCGGCTTCCTCACCTATCGCCTCGACGGACGCACCGTCTCCGTCCCGCTGGCCCCGGTGACCATCACCGTCCTTCCGGATCCCCTCCTCGTGGTGCAGTACTTCCACCAACGCGACGTCTTCAGCGACGATCCGTTCACCCACGACGTCATCGAGCCCACCGTCCCCTTCAATCTCGGCGTCCTGGTGGCCAACCACGGGCACGGCGAGGCGAAGAACGTGCGCATCGTCTCCGGCCAACCCGAGATCGTCGAAAACGAAAAGGGACTCGCCATCGAGTTCAAGATCATCGCCACCGAGGTCGACGGGAAAGGCATCTCGCCGTCGCTGACCGCCGACTTCGGCCGCATCGCGCCGGGCGGAATCGGCATCGCCCGATGGTTGATGACCTCCACGTTGCAGGGCCTCTTCCTCGACTACTCGGCGACTTTCCAGCACGTCGACAGCCTCGGCAAAACCAACCTTTCCCTCGTCGACGCGGTCAGCATCCACGAGTTGATCCATCTGGTGGAGGCGGACGGGCCGTTCGCGGACGGCAGGCACGACTTCCTGGTGAACGACGATCCCGACGCCGACCATCTGCCGGACACGCTGTACCTGAGCGACGGGCGGACCAATGCGGTGGCCGCGGTGCTTTCCGCGCAGGCCGACGGCGTGCTGGCCGGCGCCAACCGCAGGATCCAGCTCAATGCCGCCCTGCCCAAGGGCTGGGCCTATTTGAAGGTGCCCGATCCCGCGGACGGCAAGTTCACGCTCCGGCGCGTGACGCGCAGCGACGGCGTCGAAATCGCCGTGGGAACCAACGTCTGGGTGACCGACCGCACGTTCCGCGGCGGGGGCAAACGCCCCGTCTACGAGAATGTCCTGCATCTGCTCGACCACGACGGCACGGGCTCCTACACGCTCGAGTACGAGGATCTGCCCAGCATCGACAATTCCCCGCCCACCAGCAGCGTCGCCGCCCTGCCCGCCGCCAGTTACCCGGTGATGCCCCTGCTCTGGTCGGGTGGCGACGAACCCGGCGGCAGCGGACTCGCCGGCTTCGACATCTTCGTGTCGGTCGACGGCGGGCCGTTCGGCCCGTGGTTGCAGAACACCAAACTCCGCGGCGCCGTCTACCGGGGCGAACCCGGCCACGCCTACGCCTTCTACTCGGTGGCGTTCGACACCGCGGGCAACCGCGAGGCACCCCCGCTCCAACCCGATGCCGGCACCACCACCAGCCTCGCGAACAATGCCCCGGCCATCGCCGACATCCCCACGGTCGCCATCGACGAGGGCCAGATCGCCGTGGTCGAACCCACCGCGACCGACGCCGATCTGCCGGCGCAGACGTTGACGTGGATGCTCGGGGCCGACGCGCCGCGCGGGGCCGTCATCGACGCGTCCACGGGACGTGTGACCTGGGAAACCGGCGAGGCCACGGGCCCGTCGACCAACCGCTTCGACATCGTGGTGCGCGACAGCGGCGTGCCGGCGCTCTTCGCCACGAACCGCGCCACCGTCGTCGTGCGCGAGGTGAACGCCGCGCCCACGCTCGCCGCGATCAACGATGCCACCATCAGCGAGAACCAACTGCTGGTGGTGAACCTCGCGGGCGCGGATTCCGACCTGCCGCCGCAAACCCTGTCTTATTCCTTCGTCGGCGTGCCCCCGGCGGGCGCCACCATCGACGGTTCGAAGGGCATTCTCCGTTGGCGCCCGAACAACGTCCAGGGTGGCCGCGCGTATGCCATCGGCGTTCGGGTCACCGACGGCGGCGTTCCCCCGTTGTCCGCCGACCGGTTCCTGAAGGTCACCGTCCGGGATACCCAGGGCGACTTCTCGGTCACGCTAGGACGGACCAACCTTTACCGGGGCAACGCGTCCTCGGTCGCGATCGACCTCGAATCGCCCCTCGATCTGGTCGGCCTGAGGTTCGGGCTCTCGGTGCCGGTGACGGCGCTCGACCAACTGTCGCTGGCACCGCTCGCGCCCGAACTGGCGACCGCGACGATCCTTCCCGACGGGCCCGACCATTCCCGGCTGGAATTCACGTCCGTCGCGGGATCCACCTTCGTCGGGAGCGAGCGTCTGGCCCGGCTCCAGTTCCACGCGCCGGACGGCACGGCATCGCTGAAGGTGCCGCTCGAACCGGACTCCACGGTCGGCGTGAAGCCCGACGGCAGCACCATCGCCAACCCGCGGGTCGTGCCGGGCCGGGTCGTTGTGATCGGCGAACAACCCGTCCTCGACCTCGGCTGGAACGGGGCTGCGCCCCTGCTGCAAGTCTACGGGCGGACGGGCGTCCAATACCGACTCGAAACCGCCGTGGTTCTCGCCGCCGACGCGGTCTGGAGCCCGATCGGCACGATACGGATGGACGCCGACGTGCAGGCGGTGCCGTTTGCCCCGGACAACGCCGATCTGCGGTTCATCCGCGGCCTGCGGCTTCCCTGACCATGCACCGGGCCCTGCCGTTCGTGCTGGCCGCCGCCGTCGCCCTCGCCGCCCGTGGCGGCGAGGCACGTCGCCCGGTCGGCCGGTCGTTCGCGACCCGGTCCGAGGTGATCGCGCGCCACGGCATGGCCTGCACCAGCCATCCGCTGGCAACGCAGGCCGCCCTCGAGGTCATGAGGCAGGGCGGCGGGGCGGTCGATGCCGCGATCGCCGCCAACGCCTGCCTTGGCCTCATGGAACCCACGGGCAGCGGCGTGGGCGGCGATCTTTTCGCCGTGGTGTGGAGCGCGAAGGACCGTCGGTTGCACGGGCTCAACGCGAGCGGACGGTCGCCCGCCTCGCTTGTCCCGGAGGAATTCCAAAAGCGCGGGCTCCGGCGGATCCCGTCCTACGGGCCGCTTCCTATCACCGTGCCGGGATGCGTCGATGGTTGGTTCGCGCTCCACGAACGTTTCGGGAGACTGCCGATGGCGGCGGATCTTGCCCCGGCGATCCGGCACGCCGAGGAAGGGTTTCCGATGACGGAGGTGATCGCCGATGCCTGGGCGCGCAACGTCGCGCGCCTCGCCGAGTACCCGAACATCCGCGCGGTCTACATGCCCGGCGGCCGGGCCCCGGCCAAGGGCGAGGTGTTCCGCAACCCCGCGCTCGCCTCCACGCTGCGCCGGATCGCGGCGGGCGGTCGCGATGCCTTCTACAAGGGCGACATGGCCGCCGCGATCTGCGACTTCGTCCGTCGCCAGGGCGGCTTTCTCGGGCCCGGGGACTTTGCCGCGCACCATTCCGACTGGGTGGACCCGGTGTCCACGAACTACCGGGGATTCGACGTCTGGGAACTCCCGCCCAACGGCCAGGGCGTGGCCGCGCTGCTCATGCTGAACCTGCTGGAACCCGTCGACCTCCGTGCGGCCGGGTTCGGCAGCCGCGTCCACCTGCACCAATTCATCGAGGCCAAGAAGATCGCGTTCGAGGATCGGGCCCGGTTCATCGCCAACCCCGCGTCGCTGCCGGTCCCGATGCCGGCGCTGTTGTCCAAGGACTACGCGGCGAAGCGACGCCTTCTGGTCTCCCCGGACCGTGCGGCGACCCGGATTCCCGCCGGGGATCCACTGGGCGGCCGCGACACCATCTACCTCTGCACCGCCGACGCGGACGGGAACATGGTGTCGCTCATCCAGAGCAATTACCACGGCATGGGATCGGGCATGTGCCCCGACGGCCTTGGGTTCATCCTGCACGACCGTGGCGAGGCGTTCGACCTGGCGCCGGGCCGGCCCAACTCCTACGCGCCGGGCAAGCGCCCGTTCCACACCATCATTCCCGCCTTCGTGACGCGCGGCGGCGAACCGTTCATGGCCTTCGGCGTCATGGGCGGCGACATGCAACCGCAGGGACACGTCCAGATCCTCGCGAACCTGATCGATTTCGGGATGAACCTGCAGGAGGCGGGCGACGCGCCCCGCGTCTACCACACGGCTTCTTCCGAACCCACCGGCGAGACCATGGCCGACGGCGGCATCGTCCATCTCGAACCCGGGTTCGACGAGGAAGTGGTCCGGGACCTCGTGGCCATGGGCCACAAGGTGGGACGGACGGCGCCGGGTTCGTTCGGGGGATTCCAGGGGATCGTCTGGGACCGGACGAACCGCGTGTACATCGGCGCGTCGGAATCCCGCAAGGACGGGCAGGCCGCGGGTTGGTGAATTTCGCCATTCACCCCGGGGCCCGACGCGCGCTAGGGTCCGGCCCGACGATCCGGCCCGCCCGTGCGGGCCTTTTCGTTCCGTCCACCGTGCAAGAAGACCCCACTGTTCCCGCAGTCCCGGCCGCCGCGCCGACGGCGCCGCGCCCCGTCGCGCCTTTCAAGGTCGGCGACCGCATCCGCCTCACGATCGTCGACCTCGCGTTCGGCGGCGAAGGGGTCGGGCGCGTCGACGATTTCGTCGTGTTCGTGTCGTACGTGTGTCCGGGGGAACTCGTGGAGGCCAAGGTCACGGAGGTGCGGAAGAGTTTCGCGCGCGCCATCCTGGCGCGGGTCATCGTGCCCGCGCCCGAGCGGGTCGTGCCGCGCTGCACCTACTTCGGCGAATGCGGCGGTTGCCAGTACCAGCACCTCGACTACGCGGCGCAACTGCGGTGGAAACACAAACAGATCGGCGACCTCTTCGCCCGGGTCGGCGGTTTCGACGCCGCCGTCGTGCGACCGGTCGTCCCCTGCCCCCAGCCCTACGCCTACCGCAACCGCATCCTCGTGCGGTCGCAATGGAACCGGCCGGCGCGGAAACTCGACCTCGGCTACATGCGGCAGGACTGCGGCTTGGTTTGCGACATCACCTCGTGCGCCATCGCCGAGCCCGCGCTGAACGAGGCCCTCCTCGAATGGCGGCGCAACCCGCCGCCCAAGGGCGGCATCAAGGCCGTCCTGCGCATCAACCCCGAGGGTTGGGAAGTCCCCGAACATTCCTTCTTCCAGAACAATTTCTTCCTCCTGCCCGAACTCGTCGCCACCACGCGCCGCCTGCTCCGGGATTCCGGCTCCCGCCATCTCGTCGACGCCTATTGCGGGGTCGGGTTCTTCGGCATCGAACTCGGCGGGGACGTCGATTCGTTCGTCGGCGTGGAACTCGATGCCCACGCCATCCGGGCAGCCCGGGCGAACGCCCGCACCCACGGCCGCACCAACGGCGAGTTCGTGGCCGGCGATACCGACGCGAACCTGCCGGGACTGCTGGCCCGTCTCGACGCGTCCCAAACCACCGTGCTGCTCGATCCCCCGCGCACCGGCTGCCATCCGCCCAGCATCGAGTTGCTGCGCCGCGTGGGCCCGTCGCAAATCCTCTACGTGAGTTGCCACCCGGCCACGCTCGCGCGCGATCTCAAGTTGTTGTGCGACGGCGGACGCTTCGTCCTGCGCGAGGTGCAGCCCCTCGACATGTTCCCCCAGACCCAGCACGTCGAGTGCGTCGCCGACCTGCGCCTCGCCGGCAGCCTGCCCTGACACGGCGGGCCCGTCCTTCCTCGCGGCCGCCACGCATCGGGCGGCCCGCCTATTTCCGGATTGCCCTCGCCCGGTAGTGCGCGCCCAACCCGCCGTGCTCCCTCGGGATCGTGGCCACCGGCCCCCCGCCCGCGGCGGTTGATCCGGCCACCGGACTCCAGTCGACCAGATCGACCGAGGTCTCCAGATCGACGAGGACGTCCGTCGCCGCCGCATTGAACGGATAGCTGATCGTCACCGGGCCCTGGGCCGTTCGTCCGATGCGGACTACGGGCCGGTCGGGCAGCGACGGATCGGTACCGAAAGCGTACTCGGCGAACAGACCGGTGCCGTCCCCGTCCGCATCGCCGTTCTCGCCGCCTTTCGTCGGGTCCGCCACGAAGGCGCGGGAGAAGCGCGCGGCGCGCCAGTTGTCGAACGTCAACCCCGGGCCCACCCCGAAGCGCGACGAGAGGGGCTGGGGCTCGCCGTCGCGGGTGTCGATGGTCACCACCACCGCGGGCGTCAGGGCGTCGACGGGCGCCGCCAGGCCGAAATAGTCGCCGATCATGTAGCCCCGCGCGGTGTTCGGCGCCAACCGCGCATCGGTCGAGACGGATGTCACCCGGAGGTTGGGTTGCCACGTCGCGCCGCCGTCCAATGACTGCGCCACCCACGTGTCCACATGGTACGCGTCCGCCGAAGCGCGCTTGTCCCAGAACGCCACGACCACCGATCTGCCGTCCGCGGACGCGGCCAACACCGGGTTGAACACCGAGGCCGTCTTCGGATTGTCGCTGGCGACCACCGGCAGGCTCCAGGTCTTCGCCCCGTCCGTCGACCGCGCCACGAGGATCCGCGGGACGCCCCCGACCGATGCCTGATAGGACACCCAGATGGTTCCGGACGAAAAGTCGGCGACCGCGGTCGGGAGGAAGCCGCCATCCCGCAGGGTCGTGTCGTCGTGGAGGACGATTCCGCTCACCGCGGTCGACGGCGGTCCGAAAGTGGAACCGCCATCGGGCGAAACCACCACCCGGAGGGAATGGTCGAAGGATCCGCTCCCAAGAAAATCCCAATACACCACGGCCAGCTTTCCGTCCGGAAGGAACAGGGGCTGGGAGCCCTGGCACTGCGCGTTGGCCGGCGTGACCAGAAACGGTGTCCGCCACGTCACACCGTCGTCGTCGCTGTACGTCACCGCGATGGGCGAGGCGGCCCCCTGGAAGCGGGTGAAAGTGACCACCACGCGCCCGTGCGTCGGCGTGCCCGGATAGGGGTTCACCACCATCCAGTTCTTGTCGGGAAACACGGAGCCGTCCGGCGACCGGTAGATTTCCACCGGCGGCAGGAACGTGACGCCGCCGTCGATCGAACGCGAAATCTGCAGGATCCCGATCTCGAGGTTGGCGCCCTCGATCCCCAGCGTGTTCAGGTAAAAGACTTTTCCACCGGGGGAAAACGCGGCCACCGGATCCGTCGCCCGGTCGGACTTGCCGCCGTCGAGCTTGGTGGCCTTGGGGATGATCCCGCGGGACCATGACAACCCGCCGTCGCGGGAGATCGCGTAGCCGCAGGTGACCGCCCCGCCGTCGGTGAAACGCCCGTCCTGGAACGTGGCGAGCAACAGGTCGGGGTCCACCGGGTGTCGCGCGACGTGGGGCTCCGCCTGGGCCCGGAAGCCGGCGGGCAGGATGGCGGGATCGGATCCCAAGCCCACGTTGGGTCCCACGCGCGGATCGAGGACCGCCGGCACGGGGCTGGCGCTGGGCGCGGCACGACGGTTCGTCGTCGCGACGCGGGAGTCCTCGAGCGCGAGCGCGACCCCGGCGGACAGACGCTCCGCGTGCAATCCCTGCTGCCACGCCGGTGGCGCCGCCGCCACCGAGGAAGCCAACATCCAAGCCGATGCCAGTCCCCGCGCCGCGCGAGTCAGGACCCTGGGTTTCATGCGTCGGGACGGGGAGTCCGCGTCGGTGCCAAGGCGCGGCCCGCCCAGCGGGCGAAACGATGGGAAGGACGCTCGACCAGGAAATAGAACGCGGCCGTGCCAACCGCGATGGCGGCCATCGTGATCCACCACATGGGCCAAGGCGCAGCCAGCCCAGCCGGCAACTGCGGGCGGAGGTGGTTTTTGGCGAGATTGATGCACACCGGATGGAAGACGTAGATCGAGTAGGTTGCCGCCCCGAACCGCTCCAACGGCCCGGCCTTCGGCTGTGCCGCACGACCCGCCAATTCGGCCCGGATCCACGGCAGGCACAACCATCCGAAAACGCTGAGTGTCCAACCCATGCCATTCCACTTCAGCCCGAACGGCGGATGGAACGCGACGGCAAGGGACACGATGGACGCCGCCCAGATGCCCACGCGCCACGACCAAAGCTCGACCTGCCGGACCGGGCTTGGCCGGCCCCACGATTCGGCGAGGACGCAACCGGCAAGCCAGACCGGCAGCCCCACGATCCATGTCAGGAAGTTGCCGTGCTCCTGGACCAACCGGGCCGACGGGAAAGTGGCCAACACCACGAAAGCCGCCATGCCGGCGCCGCACAGGACCGGCCACCAGCCCCAGCGGCGGCGCAGCACCAGCAGGGCGGGATAAAGGAGATAATAAACCGTCTCGCAGATCAGGCTCCACAGGACGCTCGCATTCACGGTGTGCACGAGGTCCGCGCGGTTCCACGTGAAGGTAGCCAGGTACACCACGATGCGCTCTTCCTTCAGCCACCAGGCGATCGGCAGGGCGACCACCAAGGGCAGCCCGATCCGCAAAAATCTTTGTGTCCAGAAAGCCCGCAACGAGAGTTTCGCCCCGTGGACGAAGGGGCGATGGATGCAGAAACCGGAGATCACGAAAAACACGATCACCGCCGCCTGCCCGTTGAAGAGGTTGTGCACCAAACCCCGCATGATCGTGCCGAACCACGTCCCCTTCTCGACCGCCGCCACGGGATCGGGAAAAGGCAGGTGGCTGAACACCACCCAGACCGCGCTGATGAAGCGCAACGCGTCCAGGCCATGGACCCAACCGCTGGGGCTTTTGCTCACCGTCGATTCCGGCATCGGGGCGGACCTTCGGGGCAAAGTTCGCGGCTGGGGAGACAATTTCCCGGCAATTCCTCGCCGCCCGCGGACGGTCGATGGAACGTGGTCCGGCGGAACACGGGCAAGCGAAGGGGTGCCCCCCGGGCGCGGGAAAGCCCCGTGACGTCCCGGATGCCGTCCGCCCGCAGGCTTGGCCGGACGGTGCGGAAACTTGGCGCTTGAATCGACCCCACCCCCGGCCCGCATCGTCATCCCCTTCATGCGCCTTTCCCTGCACGCGCGGTGGCTCGCGCTCGCTGCCGTCCTCGCCTTGGCGACCGAGGGTGGCGCGGGCGCGCGCGCGGTTGCGCAACGCCCGACGCCCTCGATGCGCTCCACCCCGCCGGCGCCGCCTTTGCCACGCGAATTCCGGGCCGTCTGGGTCGCGACGAAGGGAAACATCGATTGGCCATCCCGTCCGGGTCTTTCCGTCGCGCGCCAGCAGGCCGAGTTGGCGGCGATCCTCGACGACGCCCGCGCCCTCAACCTCAACGCCGTCATCCTGCAGGTGCGACCGCAGGCCGACGCCCTGTATTCCTCGTCGATCGAGCCGTGGTCGGAATACCTTTCCGGCCGCGAGGGGTACCCGCCGGCCCCGCTTTGGGACCCGCTGCTGTTCGCCGTCCGAGAGGCGCACGCGCGCGGGCTCGAGATGCACGCGTGGCTGAATCCGTTCCGCGCCAAGGCCGAAACCTCCAAGTCGCCCCCGGCCCCGGCGAACTTCGCCCGGCAGCATCCCGAGTTCACGGTTCGCTACGGCAACCAGATCTTCCTGGATCCCGGAGAACCCGCCGTCCGGGAACACGCACTCCGGGTCGTCACCGACATCGTCGGCCGGTACGACGTCGATGCCATCCACGTCGACGACTACTTCTATCCGTATCCGGTCAAAGATGCCGCGGGTCGCGACCAACCGTTCGCCGACGACGCCAGTTGGCAGCGGGTCGGCCGGGTTACCGGACTCGACCGCTCCCATTGGCGGCGCCAGAACATCGACGATTTCGTTCGGCGCGCGGGCGCCGCGGTCCACTCGCAGAAGGCGTGGGTCCAGTTTGGCGTCAGCCCGTTCGGCATCTGGCGCCCGGGCAATCCGCCGATGGTGCGGGGGTTGGACGCCTACGAGGTTCTGGCGTCGGACTCCCGGCGCTGGATCGCCGAAGGCTGGGTGGATTACGCGGTGCCGCAGCTGTATTGGACCCTCGACCAGCGCGAGCAACCATTCGGTGCTTTGCTCGCCTGGTGGGCCGGGCAAAACCCCAAAGGGCGCCATCTCTACGCCGGCATCGCGTCGGCACGGATCGGCAAGGACCGGAATGCCGCGGAAATCCTCAACCAAGTGGGCGTGACGCGGCGCCAACCCGGGGTCGACGGAGTCGCGTTCTGGAACGCCTCCAGTCTCCGGGCCAACCTTGGCGGCATCGCGCCGTTGTTGCGCCAGCGAGCCTTCGTGTTCCCGGCCCTTCCCCCCGCCTCCCCGTGGCTCTCCACCAACGCGCCCGCGGTGTCCGAAATCGGCGCCAAGACGGCCAACCGCCGGCAATTCGTCCTCGGCTGGCAGGTCGATGGGACCAACGGTCTCCGCGGTTTCGCCCTGCAGATACGGCGCGGCACCCATTGGTCGCTGGAGATTTTGCCGCCCGAACGCCGCGAGGCCGTGTTCCCCGTCGCCCCGTTGCTGCCACCCCCCGACGAACTCCGGCTCACGCCCGTCGGCCGTGCCGGCGCGACCGGGGTTGCCGGCAGTTGGCGCCGTTGACCGAGGCTTCGCCCGACGTGAACGACCCTTCTCCAACCTCGCCGTCGCGGTTGCTCGTCGTCTCGCTGGCGGGCATCGGCGACACGCTGATGGCCACGCCGGTCCTGAAGGAACTCCGCGCCCGGTTTCCCGCGGCTTCCGTGGACGTCGCCGTCCTCTGGCCCGGCAGCGAACAGGTCCTCCGCCACAACCCCAACGTGGCGACGATCCATCGGCACGATTTTTTCGCGGCGACCCGGACCGCGTCGCTGCGGTTCCTGCTCCGCCTGCGGCGGCACCGATACGACGCGAGCCTGACCCTGCACCCGCAGGGACGCCGCGCCTACCGGGTGGTCACCCGGATGATCGGCGCGCGCCGGCGGCTGTCGCACCGGTACGAGAACCAATCGTGGATCGACGCCCTGCTCGTGAACGAGACGGTGGAGCAGGACTACACGGTGTCCTGCGCGACGAACAACCTGCGTCTGGTCGACCGGCTCGGACCGGGCCCGCGATCGAACGCCACGCCCGCCTACGAACTGTTTCTCGTGCCCGGCGAAAAGGACTGGGCCACGCGCTGTCTGTCCGGTCTTGGCCTCGGTGGCGTCCGGTGGCTCGGGATCCATGTCGGCTCCGGCGGCACCAAGAACCTCGCGCTGCGGCGGTGGCCGGAATCGCGCTGGGCCGAACTGCTCTCGCGTCTGCGCCTGGCCCGCCCCGACCTTCGCGTGGTTGCCCTGGGAGGGCCCGGCGAGGTCGAGGCCCACCGCCGTCTCGCGGCCTCGGCGCCCTCGGTCGTGTTTCCGGAGTTCCCCGACATCCGCCACGCCGCCGCGTTGCTCGCCCACGCCCACGCCTTCGTCAGCGTCGACACCGCGTTCATGCATCTCGCCGCCGCCGTCGGCGTGCCCCGCCAGTTCGTCGTCGAAACCCCGACGCTCAACGTTCCGGTCGAACCGCTCCGGAGCGACTGGATCCGGATCCCGAACCCCGCCGTCGGCGGTCGGCCGCTCGATTTCTATCGCTACGACGGCCGTTCCATCGCCGGCACGCCCGACCAAATCCGCCGCATGATGGAATCCGTCACCGCCGATGCCGTGCTCGCGGAGCTTTTGCCCGTGTTATGAATCCATCCCAACCGCCGCCTTCCCCTTCCGGGCCCACCCCGTCGACCATGGTCCGCATCGGTTCCCTGCGCACCGTCGCCGCGTTCCGCGAACGCATCGCCGCACTCGGGCTCGAGATGCCGTGCGACGACTCCATCCTCGCGGCACCCGAATCCCCGCTGGCCCAACCCCTGCGGCGTCTCGTCATCGACGGGCGATCGCCAGGCAACCGCGTCGCCATCCATCCCATGGAAGGCTGGGACGCGACCCCGACCGGGGCGCCGACCGACGACGTGCGGCGGCGTTGGACGCGATTCGGGCTGAGTGGCGCCAAGATCATCTTCGGCGGCGAAGCCATGGCAGTCCGTCCCGATGGGCGGGCCAATCCAAACCAACTTGTCCTCGCGCCCGAGAACCTCGGGGGCATCCGCGGATTGGTCGACGTGCTCAAGGCGGCCCACAAGGAGCGACACGGCCGGATCGACGATCTGCTGGTGGGTTTCCAACTCACCCACAGCGGACGCTTCTGCCGGCCGAACGACAAGAAGCGCTGGGAACCACGGGTGGGATACCGGCATCCGTTGCTGGACGCGCGGTTCGGGGTGACGAGCGACGCCCAGGTCTTCTCCGACGACGCGTTGGCGGCGCTGGCCGGCGATTACGTGCGGGCGGCCCGTCTTGCCCGCGAGGCCGGGGCCGACTTCGTCGACATCAAGCACTGCCACGGTTACCTGTTGCACGAGTTGCTCGGGGCCCACACCCGG
This sequence comes from Verrucomicrobiota bacterium, assembly GCA_008933025.1. Classification (GTDB taxonomy): domain Bacteria; phylum Verrucomicrobiota; class Verrucomicrobiia; order Limisphaerales; family UBA9464; genus UBA6176. The sequence goes on along the minus strand of WBXI01000026.1, from coordinate 16,685 downwards.
CCCGGCCGCTACGGCGGCTCGTTCGAGAACCGCACCCGGATGCTGCGCGACATCGTCGCCGGAATCCGTGCCGACGGGAATCCGATCGCCATCGGCGTTCGCCTGAGCGCCTTCGATTTCGTGCCGCACCGGCCGGATGCCGGCCGCGCCGCGCCGGGAAAACTGGGCCCCGGGATTCCCGAGGACTTCGCGTCCCTGCTCCCGTACCGGTACGGCTTCGGCATGAACGCGGCGAACCCGGTGGAAGCCGATTTTTCCGAGCCCCTGGAATTCGTGTCGCTCCTGGGGGAACTCGGGATCCAGTTGCTGAGCGCGAGCGCCGGTTCGCCGTATTACACGCCGCACCTGGTGAGGCCGGCGGCTTTCCCTCCGAGCGACGGTTACCAACCGGCCCACGATCCGTTGGTGGAGGTGGCCCTGCATCTGCATGCCGCGAGGATCCTGAAACAACGGGCGCCCGCATCGCTTTCGGTGATCGGCGGGGGCTACACCTACCTGCAGGAATACCTGCCCCACGTGGCGCAGGCCGCGGTGCGGGCGGGTTGGATCGACGTCGTGGGATTGGGACGGATGGTATTGTCGTATCCGGAATTCGCGGCACACGCGCTCGAGCGCGGGGCCATCGAGACGCGCCCCATCTGCCGGACGTTCAGCGAATGCACCACCGCCCCGCGGAACGGCATGCCCAGCGGGTGCTATCCGCTGGATCCGTATTATACCGCGCGCCCGGAAAACGCCGCGCTCAAAGCCCTGAAGAAGGCGTAGCCGCCGGCTGGGAAAGCCGCGGGACCGGCGGGGGCACCGGCCCATCCCCCGGCTGCATTCCGGGCCGCCGCCGCCGGCCGCGATCTCAGAGGCCGTCTGAAAACTAGGAAGGGGTCCTGCGGCGAGGGGTTTTTCGTGGAGGCGAGGCGGCGAGGGCTGAGCGGACCCGCAGCGGTCCGTGATGCCCGAGCCAACGAAGGCTCCGCGGAAAAGAACTGCCGCCCGAAGGGTTTTCGCGGAAACGGCCCGCTGGCTTCGTTGTTCTTCGGTCACAGACCACTCCGGGTCTGCTCCCTCCTCGCGCCTCGCCATCGAGCCTTTTCCACGAAAACAGGACCCCTCCCTAGTTCTCAGACGGCCTCTCAGCCCGCGCGGCGTCGGTCGCGGAGCGCGGGGAAATCGCGCCGCCAATCCCGGAGCAACCCCGCGTCGAGATCCACGCCCACCACGCGCTCCTGTTCGCCCGCGTCGGCGACCACCACCCCCAGGGGATCGATCACCACGCTGCGCCCGTTGTAGTCGGCGTTGGGATCGCGCCCCACCCGGTTCACGCCGACGACATAGGCCTGGTTCTCGATGGCACGGGCCGACAGCAAGGCCAGCCAATGGCGCTCACGTCGCGCCGGCCAATTCGCCGGGACGACGAACAGGTCCGCCCCGTCGTCGACCGCCATCCGGAAGACCTCGGGAAACCGGAGGTCGTAGCAGACGAAAGGTGCCGCCACGAACGGGCCGCAGCGGAACGTCGCCACCCGGTCGCCCCGCGCGTAGACCGTGTCCTCGCCCGCGGGGGAGAATCCGTGGAGTTTTCCGAACGCCACCAACCGAGTGCCCTCCGGACCGAAAGCGACCGCGGCATTGGTCGGACGGGAGCCTTCCGCGCGGAGGACGACGCCGCCGAGGACGATGCATCGGTATTCCAAGGCGAGGGCGGCGACGAAAGCCTGCTGCTCCCCGTCCGTTCCCTCGGCCGCGCGCGCGGCGTCCATGGTGAATCCGGTCGCGAACATCTCCGGCAACACCACCAACCCGCCGGGTGCCGGGGGGTTCGCGGCCAGCAGCGCGCGGACCCTGGCGAAGTTGGCCGCCGGATCTTCCCAGGCGATGTCGAATTGGACCAACGACGCACGCATCGCTCAAATCAGGCGTCCCTGCCCGCCCGTGCCCATCTTCAGTCCGAGACGCTTGTAGGCGAGTTCGGTGGCGATCCGTCCCTGGGGCGTCCGGTTGAGGTAGCCCTCCATGATCAGGTAGGGTTCGTAGACTTCCTCGATCGTGTCGGGTTCCTCGCCCACGGCGACGGACAGCGAGTTCACCCCCACCGGTCCGCCGCCGAATTTGACGACGATCGCCTCGAGAATGCGCTTGTCCATCTCGTCGAGCCCGAACTGGTCGATCTCGAGGATGGCCAGCGCCTTGTCGGCGAGCGGCCCCGTGATGTTGCCGTCGGCGCGCACCTGCGCGTAGTCCCGCACGCGCCGCAGGAGGTTGTTCGCGATGCGCGGGGTGCCGCGGCTCCGTCGCGCGATCTCCATGGCACCGGCCGGCTCGATCGGCACCGCGAGCAAACCCGCGCTCCGGGTCACGATCGATTGCAATTGGTCCGCGTGGTAGTAGTCGAGCCGTTCGCGGATGCCAAAGCGCGTGAGCAAAGGCGCGCTCAGCAGCCCGCTGCGGGTGGTCGCGCCAACCAACGTGAACCTCGGGATCGTCAACGGCACCGAACGCGCGTTCGGGCCCTGGTCGATGATGATGTCGATCCGGAAGTCCTCCATCGCGGAGTAGAGGTATTCCTCGACGTTTTTCTGCAACCGGTGGATCTCGTCGATGAAGAGCACGTCGCCCGCGTTGAGGTTGGTCAGCAACCCGGCGAGGTCGCCGGCCTTCTCGATGGCCGGCCCGCTGGTGGCACGGAGGTTGGCGTCCATCGACCGCGCGATGATGTTCGCGAGGGTGGTCTTGCCGAGGCCGGGGGGCCCGCTGAGCAGGATGTGGTCGATGGCCTCCCCGCGGCGGCGGGCGGCGGTGACGGCGATTTCAAGGCGCTCCTTCACCTTCGCCTGCCCGGTGAAATCCGAAAACAGGGATGGACGCAGCGTCTGCTCCAAAACCGCGTCCGGACTGTTCAACGTTTCGATCGGGCGTTCCGCCATACGCGGCGAGTCTGGAGGCGACCGTGACGGCGTCCAACTTCCAAGTGCGCCCGTGTGGATCCCGGGCATTCGGCTTGTTTGCCGGACGCCGTGGCGTTACCTAGACGCCGCCGTGGCCGAATCTCCCACCCCCGCCCGAAACGCCGCCGAACTGCTGCGCCGCAGCCTCGTGCGGGGTCGGTTGGGCCATGCCTACCTGTTTTCGGGCGACGACATCGACGTCCTGGAGGCGGCAGCCATCGACCTCGCGCTGTTGCTTGCCTGCGAATCGCCCTCCGAACGCGCGGAAAACGGCGCCGCGTTGGCCGCCTGTCGCCAATGCAGCCATTGCCGCCGGATCGCCAACCGCACCCACCCCGACGTCAATTGGGTGTATCCGGAGTCCAAGATCCGGCAGATCACCGTCGACCAGACCCGGGAAATCATCCGGATCCTCAACCTGCGCCCGTCGGAGGCGCCGCGAAAGCTGGCGGTGTTCTCGGGGGCCGACCGGTTGAACCCGGGGGCTGCCAATGCCTTCCTGAAGACCCTCGAGGAACCGCCCGCGGGCTCCGTGATCCTGATGCTGTCGACCGAGCCCGACCGGGTCTTGGAAACCATCCTTTCCCGTTGCCTGCGGCTGAGCTTTGGCGCGGGAACACTGCGAATGCCGGACACCGTCCGCGCCTGGGTGACCGGCTTCGCCCGCGAAGTCGCCGTCGCCAAGCCCGGACTGCTCCCGCGGTACCGCCTGCTGGGAAATCTTCTGGAGGGTCTGGCGACAACCCGTGCCTCGGTCGAGGAAACGTTGGCGGCCGAATCGCCGCTCGAGCGATATCCGGATGCGTCCGCGGACCAGAAGGAACATTGGGAACGGGAACTGACGGCCGGCATCGAGGCCGAATACCGACGCCGGCGCGGTGAATTCCTGGCGGGCCTGCAGGCCTGGCTGCGCGACGTGTGGCTGTGCGCCTCGGGACAAGGCGGTGGAGCATTGTTCCTTCCCGAGGTTGCCGAGATTTCGGCTTCCGTGGCGGCCCGCGGCCATGCCGAAGCTGCCCGGTCCAACCTCGACGCCTGGGAACAAACCCAACGTCTGCTCCATACCAACGTCCAGGAAGCGCTCGCCCTGGAGGTCGGCCTGCTCCGTTTGCACCTGTGAACACTCCCGATTCCCGGGCCCGCGGCACGGTGCCTGCCTGGGCCGCGGCCCTCCTCGGGGCATTTCTAGGCCTCGCACTCCTCAAGTTCGGGAATCCGGTGATTCTCGACGCCCAGGTATCGGCACCCGGTTCGTGGAACGACCTCCTCTCCGAATCCTGGCCTCCACGCTGGGGATTCCCCCTCTTCGCCTGCGTGGCGGTCGCGATTGCCGCGTTCTCGCCGTTGGCGGCCCTCCTGTTGCGAACCCACCCCGGGCGGGTCCCGGCGGCATTGGCCATGGCGTGGTTGGGTTGGCAATTCGTCGCCGCCCAGCGCTCCGTCGACCCGACCCTGACCCGGTTGACCCTCCCGCACTTTGCCGTGCTCGTGGCCTGTTACGTCTTGGGTTGGCTCGTGGTTTCCCGCTCCCGAAACCGCATGGCAATCTTCGCCGGACTGGGCGTCGCGGCCATCGTTTGCTGGCTCCGGGCCGTCAACCAACACGCCTTCGAGTTTCCCCAGGACCACGCCATGCTCGTCGAGGGGCAGCAGGTCGGTTGGACCAATTTCCCCCCCGCCGCCGTCGACGAGATGAGGCACTCCGAGATGATCCTCCGGACCAACGGGGTCGACATCGCCAATCCCGCGATCCTCGACAAACTGCGTCGGGGCCGGTCGTTCGGGACCTTGGTCTACCCCAACGCCCTTGCCGGTTGCGTTCTCCTCCTCCTGCCGCCGGTGATGGCCATCGGCTTCGTCCTGTCGCGGCAATTGCGACCCAATTTGGGACGGTTGCTCCTGCTCTTGGTGGTGCTTCTGGGTGGATTGAGCCTTTATTGGAGCGGTTCGAAATCGGGCTGGTTGATCGGGCTGTCGGCGGGTGCGATCGCGCTCTTCCGGTTGGCGGCGATCCAAAGATACCGCGTCGCGATCGTCGCCTTGCTGGTGGTCGCCGGCTTGGTGATCTTCGGAGCTCGTTTTTCCGGCTATTTTTCCCGCGGAGCCACCAGCATCAGTGCCCGGATGGACTACTGGAGGGCAGCCCTCCAGACTTCGCGCGACCACCCCTTGGCCGGCACGGGCCCGGGCACCTTCCAAAGGCCCTACGCCCGGCTCAAGCATCCCGATGCCGAGATGGCCCGGTTGGTTCACAACGACTATCTGGAGCAGTTCAGCGATTCCGGGCTTCCCGGGGGTATTCTTTACCTCGCATGGATCGGCAGCGCCGCGATCCTTGTCTGGCGCCGCCCGCCCACCCACCCGGTCTGGGCTGCGACCGGCCTTGGGGTGGGCGCTTGGTTGGTCCAAGGCTTCTCGGAATTCAGCCTCTACGTCCCCGGCCTTGCCTGGGCTGCCTTTGCCCTCTTGGGAATGCTGGTTGCCGGCGAGGCCCCGGAGGAAATGACGTCGACACCCGGCGTCGTCGCGGACAAGAATTCGAGGTCGAAATGAAGGTTTTGTTTCTCAACGGACCGAATCTCAACCTGCTGGGCACCCGGCAACCCGAGATCTACGGGAAGACCACGCTGCTCGACATCGAACGAATGGTCCGGCAACGCGCCGTGGACTTGAAAGTTGAAATCGATTTCCGGCAGACCAACGACGAAGGCGAGTTGGTGGATTGGATTCAGGGTTCCAAAGGCACGGTTAACGCTATCGTCCTCAATGCAGCGGCCTACACCCACACCAGCGTCGCGCTGCGGGATGCGATCACGGCGGTGGAGTTGCCGGTGATCGAGATCCACCTCTCCAATATCCATGCCCGGGAGCCTTTCCGGCACCGCTCGTTGATTTCCGGGGTATGCCGGGGACAAATCGCAGGATTCGGGGCGCAAAGCTATTTGCTGGGTCTTCTAGCCGCCGTTAACCTTACAACCTCCTCGTAAAGCATCAAAAACAGGCTGATTGACGCGGATTTTTCAGCATTGTTTCGACTGGATCCTTGACGGGTTGGGCACGGGTACCTAGCGTGCCGCTCACTTGGGACGGAGCAGAACCTATCACGGGGCTGCTCCGTTCGCGTTAGAGCATACGACCTTAACCGCCGGTGCACGTCGACTGGCTTCCCCGGAGTAGCTGCTGTGGACCTGAAAGAGATCAAGGCCATCATCGATCTGATGAAAAAGAATTCCCTCTCGGAATTCGAGCTGGAGCAAAACGATTTCAAAATCAAGCTCAAGAGAGGTGTGGCCATGCCCGTGGAGGGTGATGACGGCTACTACTCGGCCCGCCTGCCCGGAGGAGGCGGCCAATCGATTCCAGCCTCGCTTCCGGCGCCGGTCGCGGCGCCGGTCCCGATCAACGAGACCGAGATCAAGTCACCGATGATCGGCACCCTCTATCGCGCGCCGTCTCCCGACGCCGCCTCGTACGTCGAGGTGGGGGCCGAGGTGGGGCCCGACACGGTGGTTTGCATCATCGAGGCGATGAAGGTGATGAACGAGATCAAGGCCGAGACCCGCGGGGTGATCACCGCGATCGTGGCCGAAAATGCCAAGCCGGTGGAGTTTGGCCAACCGTTGTTCAAGATCCGGCCGCTCTGACCCCCGCCCATCCCTTTCAGCCCGGGCACCGCTCGCCCACCCGATTTCAATCAAGCCATGTTCGAGAAGATCCTCGTCGCCAACCGCGGCGAAATCGCGATGCGCATCATCCGTGCGTGCCGCGAACTCAACATCCGAACCGTCGCCGTCTATTCCAAGGCCGACGCCAACTCGATGCACGTGCAGGTTGCCGACGAGGCAATCTGCATCGGCGACGGACCGTCGTCCGACAGTTACCTGCGCATCGACCGCCTGATCAGCGCCGCCGAGATCGCGGATGTCGACGCCATCCACCCCGGATACGGTTTCCTTTCGGAAAACTCGCATTTCGCGGACGTGTGCGAGTCGTGCAACATCCGATTTATTGGACCGCGTTCCGCGGCGATGAACGCCCTGCATGACAAGGCCGTGAGCCGCAACCTCGCCAAGAAGGCGGGCGTCCCGGTCCCCCCGGGCTCCGAGGGCCTCGTGGGAACCGAGCAGGAGGCCCTGTCCATCGCCAAGAAGATCGGGTACCCGGTGATGATCAAGGCCGTCGCCGGCGGCGGCGGTCGCGGCATGCGCGTGGCCCACAACGACGTTTCCCTCATCAAGGGCTACCATACGGCGCGCACCGAGGCCGAGAAAGCGTTCGGCAACAGCGGCGTCTACATCGAGAAGTTCATCGAGAACCCGCACCACATCGAGTTCCAGATCCTCGCCGACAACCGGGGCAACATCATCCACCTCGGCGAGCGCGATTGCTCCATCCAGCGCCGGAACCAGAAGCTCATCGAGGAAACACCGTCGCCTTTCCTCGACCGCAAGGAGTTCAAGGATCTCCGCAAGAAGATGGGCAAGGCCGCCATACGCATTGCCGAGATGGCGTCCTATACCAACGCCGGCACCGTCGAGTTCATCACCGACGACCACGGCAATTTCTACTTTCTGGAAGTCAACAAGCGCATCCAGGTCGAGCATCCCATCACCGAGGAAGTCACGGGCGTGGATCTGGTCCGCCAGCAAATCCTGATTGCCGCGGGCGAAAAGCTCTCGATCTCGCAAAGCGATGTCCAGTTCCGCGGCCATGCGATCGAGTGCCGCATCAATGCCGAGGATCCCTTCGAGGATTTCCGGCCATCGCCCGGCCGGATCGAGATGTACTACGGGCCCGGCGGCGGCGGGATCCGCCTCGATTCCCACGCCTACGCGGGATACACGATCCCCCCGTACTACGATTCGATGATCGGCAAGTTGGTGGCCTGGGGACGCGATCGCACGGAAGCCATGAACCGCATGAGCCGGGCGCTCGGCGATTACCTGATCACGGGGGTGAAGACGACCATACCGTTCGAGCAGGCCATCCTTCAGGATCCCGATTTCCGGCGCGGCCAGTACACCACGACCTTTGTCGAGCGACTCCTCAGCGGCGCACGTCGCGAATTGATCCAGGAAAAGGCCTGACGGCGGCCATTGCGCCGCCCCCCGCGCGACCCGACGCGGGAAGACACGGCCGGCGACCACGCCGTGGCGGGACAACGGGCGTGGGCTGCACCCACCGGCCCGGGATCGCGCGAGCCGGCATCCGAGCCGATGAAAGCCGCCGGCGGCAGGGCTCCAAAGGAAAGCTCCCATGGAACGCGGACGTTGGGTTGTCGTAGCGGTCGCCCTCGCCATTGGCGTGGCGGCCGGTTATTCGGTGCGCCATTGGCCGGACGCCCCGCGACCGCGGCTTGTGCCCGCGGGCGTCGGCACCGCGCGGCCCTCCACCAATGCCGGGCCGTCGCCGGCATCCGCGGGCTCCGCCGTCCCGCCAAAGGTGGGCGCTTGGGAAAGCGAGTTCGCCATCGCCCTGAGGCTTGCCGATTCCAATGCCACCGAGGATCGGCTCCGCGAGATTGCCAACATGGTTCCGTTGGAGCAGGTCGCGGCGGCGCTCGAGGCAGCGGACCGCCAGCTCCCGACCGATTTGCTCCCGGTCTTCGCCGAGCGGGTCTTGCGCCGCCACGCTCTGCTGGATCCCGAGTCGTCGTTGCGGATGATCGACCGGTTTGCCAACCGGGATTTCGAGGCGGCGGCGCGCCGGGCGGTGTTCGAGACTTGGATCGGCAAGGACGCCGCCCTCGCGGAGGCCTGGCTCCTGCGGCAACCCCATGGGATGGCGCGCACCCGCAATGCCGCCCCTTTCGCCCACGCATTGGCGCGGCGCAATCCCGCCGAGGGAGTTGCCCTGCTCCGACGGTTGTCGGCGGACATTTTCCGGCACGAACTGCTGACGGAGTTCTTCAACGCATGGCAGGAAATCGACCCCGCCCGCGCGGCACAGGAAGGGAAGCCATTGCTGTCGAACCCGCGGAACGCCGGCATGCTGGGAAGCATCGTCGGACGTTGGGCGCGACGGGAATCCAAGGCCGCGCTCGCCTTTCTCCATGGCATTCCCGAAGGGCCCCTGCGGCGGGCCGCGTGGTCCGAAGCCGTCGGAACGCTCGCCTCCGCGAATCCCCGCGAGGCCGCCCAACTCGCTTCCGGACTCCCCCCGGGCGCCCCGCGGACGGAGGCCTTGGGACGCGTCCTTTCGGAGTGGGCCCAGATCGATTCCAAGGATGCGCTTCGTTATGCCGAATCCGTGACCGACCCCGCCACCCGCAAGGTCTTGGTCCTGTCCATCGCCACCGCGCTCGCGCAGTCGGATCCGCAGGCGGCGCTCGATCTGGTCAAGCAGCAGCGCATCGATACCGGCGCGGAATGGGCGTACAAACTGGTGGCGGAGGAGTGGGGCAGCCGCGACCCGGAAGGCGGCCTCCGCTGGATCGAGGACCTGCCGAACAACCCCACGCGCCAACAGGCCTTTCAGGGCCTGATGGAGACTTGGGCAGCCCGGGATCCCAAGGCAGCCTCGGCCTACGCCGCGAATTTGCCCCCGGGCTCGCGCCGGCAGGAAGCCGTCGGACTGGTCGCGCAGGCCTACGCGGAGGTCGATCTCGGCGGTGCCGTGTCTTGGATCAAGCAACTTGGCCAGGGGCAGGAACAGGTCAACGCCGCGCAGGGCATCATGTGGCGTCTGGGTCAGGACAATCCGAAGGCCGGCATCGAACTCATCGATTCCCTGCCCCGCGGGCAGAACCGGGACGGTCTCGTTTCCAATCTCGTCAACAGTTGGGCCGAGCAGAGCCTCGACGACGCGGTCAAATGGGTCCGTGAACTGGCGGACGGAAGCGATCGTCAGGCCGCCTTGGCGGCACTCTCGGGGCCTTGGGCCACGGCGAATCCGGCGGCCGCGGGCGAGTTCGCCGTCTCGCTGGGATCGGGAAACACCGCGTTCGCCGCCACCGTGGCCAGCACCTGGGCGGACCAGGACCCGGCCGCGGCGTTGGCTTGGGCGCAAAAACTGGCCGATGCCGAGGCGCGGTCCGCCGCCATGCACACCGTCGTCGAGCGCTGGGCCGCGACGGCCCCGTCCGAAGCGGCGGAATTTGCCCGCAGCCTGAAAGGCCCCGAGGCCACGGCCAGCGTCCAGGCCGTCATCAACACCTGGGCCGAACACAACCCCACCCAGGCGGCGAAGTGGCTGGAAGCACTCCCGGCCGGGGAAACCCGGACCACCGCCGAGAGCGCGCTGGTCGGCGTCTGGGCCAACCAGGATCCCGTCGCCGCGGCCCGCTGGTTGACCCAGCAACCCGAAACCAGCCGGACCGACCAGACCGTGGCGTCCCTCGCCCAGAATCTCGCCCAGTACGACCAGGGCGCCGCCATGCAATGGGCCGCTTCCATCAGGGACGGCGAACGCCGCCGCGCCGAGTTGGTCCGCCTCGGCCAAGGTTGGATCCAAAGCCTTCCGGACAACGCCCGCGCATGGCTCAAGCAGGCGAACCTCGATCCCGATGTCGTCGCCCAGATCGAACAGTCCGTCCCGTCCAAGAAGCCGGACCGCTGACCGCCGGGCCGGACTTCACCGGTTCCTCGCCCATTCCAAGCCGGGCCGATCGACCCGAAACCGCACCAACCTCCGGTGCTCGACCTCGGTCACGTACACCGTGCGGCCGTCCGGCCCGCCAAAACATAGGTTCGAAGGCTTGCTGCCAAGGACGTCGATCTCGCGCAACACCTCGCCTTTCGGAGTCATCTTGATGACCGTGCCCTTGCCGTGCCGCGTGATGTAGAGGTTCCCGTCCACGTCGCACCGCATCCCGTCGAAGCCATGGTCCGGGAACTGCCGGATCAACCGCTTGTTCTTCAGGGAACCATCGCGGGCGATGTCGAATACCCACACGTTGCGCTGGAGGCTTTCGTTCACGTAGAGCGTCCGTCCGTCCGGACTGGCATCGATCCCGTTGCAGGTCCCCATGCCCTCGGCCACGCGCGTCACCTTCCCGTCCCGCCCGATGCGCCACAACTGTCCCGTTCCCGTCTTCCAGTTCGGATCGCTCGCATACAACGTCCCGTCCTTCAGGATGGCGATGTCGTTGGGCTGGCTCATCGCGGATTCGTGCGCGTGGGTCGTGATGGCCTTCGTCTTGCGGTCGATCCGCAGGATCCGGTGCCCCACGTAGTCGGCAACGAACATCGTCCCGTCCCGCGCGAATCGGATTCCATTGCCCACCGCTTGGTCCGGCAAAGTGACGTAAGACTCCGCGTGGCCGTCGGGCGAAACCCTCCCGATGGTTTGTTCCCTGTCGAAATTCACCGCGTAGACGAATCCGGCCCGATCCACCGCCGGGCCCTCGATCCCCAGCGTGAACGACCCGGGCGGCGTGAATCCCTCGGCGACAAACAAGGCGTCGGCCGCCCGGGCCGCGAGCACCCCGGCGAGGATCGACAACAGCAATGGAACGAAAGGAAGGCTTTTCATGGATTGGACCCGCCTTTCTTCCGGGATTCGGCGGCCGTTGGCAATAGCCCGCCCCGACGACATCTGCCAATCCATGGGCAGTCATCGCCAAGGACAATCCTTGGCGCGGCGTCACCCGCGTGCCAGAGTCACCCAGTCGAGACCGCTTCAATTCAACCGCATCAAAGCCATGAGACGAACCAGTGTCAGTACCGACCGGATAGCGCAGGATCTTCACCTCCTCGTGCGGGACACGGAGGAACTTCTCGCCGCGACGGCCGATCAGGCCGGCGACAAGGTGAAGGAGTTGCGCAAGCGCCTGACCGCGGCATTGGAGTCCGCCAAGGACACCGCCGTCGACCTCGAGGAACGCGCCATCGAGTCCGTGAAGGAAGGCGCCCGCAGCACCGATCGCGTGATCCGCGACCATCCGTACGAGTCGATCGGCATCGCCCTCGGGGTTGGACTGCTCCTCGGCGTGGTGCTCACCCGGGGCAACAAGTAGCAACACCCGGAACCGCCCGCCCGTGTCCAACGAACCGACAGAACCCCCGACGGCCGTGTCATCCCTTGGCCGGGTGGCGCGTCTGGTTTTGGCGACGCTCAGCAACCGCACGGAGTTGCTGCTGGTGGAGGCCCAGGAAGAGCGCCAGCGATTGCTGCAGGCACTGTTGCTCGTCGCGATCCTGGTGACCGCGGGCACGCTTTCCCTGGTGGTCGTGACCTTCACCGTCGTGGCGGTGCTTTGGGAGCAACGGGTGCCGACTTTGGTGGTGTTGTCGCTGGTGTACATCGCCGCGACGACGGTGGCGTTCTTCCGCCTGCGCCGCCAAATGCGCGGTTGGCAGGCCTTTGGCGCGACAATCGACGAATTACAAAAGGATCGCGAATGGCTGAAGGAGAATCCATAGACCGACTGCGCCTGCAAAAGCAGGCCCTGCTCCTCGAAAGCGGGCTCAACCGGATGGAGTTGCGTCACGAATGCTCCGTCGTCCGGGAGCATTTCGCGTGGGTCAACGATCCCGTGGGAGCCGCAAGGGAGAACGGTCCCCTGCTCATGACCGTCGCTCCCCTCGTGGGGGTGCTGGCCAGCCGACTTCTCCGGACCAGTCGACCCGGCACGTCGAAATTGACCCTCGTGATCGATTTTCTGCGCGTCGGTTGGCCGCTCTGGCGCCAGTTCGCCGCCGGCTATTTCCGCACCCGCCACTGAACCCAAGCGGGCAACCCCCGAGCACGCCTCGCCCGTGAAGCGATCGACCTCGGTGCTCGCGCCGCTGGCGGCGGTTGTCCTCATGGCGGGGTGCGCCACGCCGCAACCACCGGGCGTCTCGCCGGACCCGGCGCTCGTGGCTTTCCTCAACGACGGCGTCACCCGCCGCGCGGAGGTGCTCGCCCGACTGGGGGAACCGTCCACCGTGTTCGAGCGCGACTGCATTCTCACCTACCGCATCGCCGGCGATCCCGAGCGCGGGTTTTGGATCCGCGAACGGGGCGGACAAGCGAATGTCGGCTGGATCGGCGTGAACCACAGTCTGGTGCTTGTCTTCGATGAACAGGGTTTGCTCCAAAGACACTCGCTCGTGGCGGTGCAGTGAGCGTGCCCGACGCAACCACCACCCCGGGATGTCGGTCGCCTTGGCATTCCTCGCGGCCTTGGGTTCCGGCTGCATCGTCGTTCCGACCCCGCTGCATCGCCCGGATCGCGGCACGCGGTTGAACGTCGACAAGCAGACGGTCCGGGCCGTGACGCCCGGAGAACCCCTCGCCGACGTGCTGCTGCGACTCGGGGAACCCGACGAGGTGTCGATCGACGGCCGACAACTGGCCTATCGATGGGAACGCGTGTGGGCCTACTGGTTCGTGGGCGGGTATGGAGCCGCCGCCGGCGGACCGCTGACACGCTCCCGGGCTTTGGTGGTCGACCTCGACGACCAGAATCGGGTGTTGGCAGCCGTGGTCGGGGCGGACGATTTCTTCGCCCGCCCCGAAACCGCGCGGGTTTTCGCGCCGGAACACGCTGGAAAAGCCACGCGCGCCGGTGCGAATGCGTCGGGGGACGCCCATGGGCCGAAAGAATTCCGGGGCGAGCCCCTCGAGTATCATGGGCGGGCCATGCTGCAGATCGGCGTCGAGACCGATGCACCCACCGGAAAACGCCGCTGGCGCGGAGCCGACGGCCAGTCCCCGTCCTTCGTCTCCGGCGAGGTATTCCTGACGCCCACGGCGATTCATTTCAAGAGGGAGGGGTCCTTGGGAACCGATGCGCCGGAATGGAGCCTTCGGTTCAGGGACATCCCCGTGCCGGAATACACTCCGGTTGCGTTCGGCGCGTGGATCGTGATCCGCAAACCGGGTCGGGTGCCTGGCACCCATGAGGTCTACACCTTCGGGGTCGGGACCAAGTCCCAAGCCAAGTCGGTCCATGCCCAGACCGTCCGACTCTGGGAGACGGCACGCGGATCGGCACCCTCCGGCCCGGAACGATGAGCCCGCGGCGGGGGGCGCCACGCCCACCCCCGTGGATCCAAGGCCCAACCGTCCGCGTCCCGGCCCGCATCCCATGGTGATCCCGTCCGATTCCGATTTTCCCGGCGGCATGGCGTCGGGCCCGAGCGCACGGGGTCATCGTGGGCCCGACGTCTCGCCAAGACGCCGGCCCGAGTTGCAGCCACCCGGATCCCGGTACGGATACCACAGGACGAAAGCCCCACCCCAAGGAACGGCGGGGTGCGGGAGGCGCGTCCTCCCACGATGGCAAGGGGCGTCCGTCGGACCGCCCGTCCGCTGGAGACTTGTCAGTGGCCCTCGCCGGCGGATAGCCTGCACACCGTGATCTCCCCCGGCCGTCCCCACGGGCTCGCCGTGCCTTCGCACGCCGCGCATTTCCGGCGTCCGCAAGCCTTCACCCTGATCGAGTTGCTGGTGGTGATCGCCATCATTGCCATCCTCGCCTCGATGCTGCTTCCCGCGCTGTCGGCCTCGAAGGAGCGGGCGCAGCGGGCGGGATGCGCCAACAACCTCCGGCAACTCCATCTGGCGACGGGGCTTTACGCGGACGACCATCAGGATCGATATCCGACCCATGCCGATGGGCCTGTGTTTTCTTACAATGCCTGGGCGGGCAAACGCGGCACCGAATACCAGGCGGAATATCGATTTATCAATGGCTACGTCGCCATCGCGGGAAAGGTCCGGACCAACAACAACGAGGGGGTTTTCCGGGTGTTTCGGTGTCCGGCCGACAAGGGAGCCACGGCGGGTCGCTGGACCGGGATCCGGAAGCCCACGTTGTTCGACACGTTTGGATGCAGCTATTTCTACAATGCGGGAGGAAACAGCAACGGGGACCAGGGACTGCACGGACGCAAGTCCACCCAGATCAAATCCCCCAGCCTGATGGTGCTGGCCAACTGTTATCCGTTCAGTTGCTGGGGTTGGAAAGACGAGGTGCCCGGCGCGGCCACGACCCCGTTTCAATACAGCTATTGGCACCATCGCGCCGCGTTGGGCTGGGGAAACGTCGTCTTCGTGGACGGCCACGTGAACTATCTGCAGGCCACTTCCCGGCTGCCGGACTACCAGAACGGCCGGGACTATACGTTCGTGCACGACGGTCCGAAGCTTTAGCCGGACCCGTTCACGCCAGGGATTTCCGCAACGCCGCCGTCAGGAACCGCCTCCGGTCTTCCCGCAATGCCGATCCGAACGCGATCGGATTCGCGTCCGAACGCCCGAGAACGATGCGGGTTTTTGCCGGGGCTTGGCGGTTTGGAGAAGCGAGGGTTTCGACCCTTACTTCCCGGATGGAACGCGGATCGAACCGTCGTCTCCATCCCACCGGGCCAATGCCGGTGAACACCACCCCGCCCCCGTCGCCGATGCGAACCTCGGTGCGTCCGAACAGACTGTTCGCGAACGTCCAGACCATCGTCGCCCCGACGGCGAGGAACGGCGTGAGGAAAATCCAGAGGAAGACCGTGAATCCCACGCCCATGGTCCCCCCGTTCATCTTCGGCGCGGGAAACCATTCCGGGGTTGCGACGTGCATCAATCCCAGCGTGCTGCTGGTTGCGAGCAGGACGAAGATCGACAGGATCCCGTTCCAGAACAGTCCGAACGCCAGGGCGGCAAGGGCGGTCCCCCAGGACCGATGCGTCGCGCCCATGACGATCGCGAGTCCATGGTTCCCATACCAAGCCCCGGGGGGCGGGTGCCGCAGGTCCACGTCCTCGTCCCAATGACCGCGCGCCATCAGATCCGCGAACGAGTGCGCCACGCCGCAACCGCGACACAGGGCGACGTCCTTTCCCACGTTGACGTCGTCCAGCGGGATCGACCGACGGCATTGGGGACAGGACAGCGTCATGGCAACGCCTCGGGCGCGGCTCAGATCCCGAGCTTCTGCAACTCGCGGTCGAGGATGACCTGGAATTGTTGCAGGTCGGCTTCCGAGGGCCGGTACCCCTTTTGCGGCGGGACCATTCCGAAGCGACCGGTCTGGTCGAGGTACCACTGCGCGGTCTGGCCGTCGCTGAACTTGACCGAACCGCTGGCGATGGCGCCGGGGCGGGTGATGGCATCGACCACGACACTGACCTGGACACCGCCGGCAGGCGCCGGTTCGGCGAGCGGGCCGTCGAGGGGCGCGGCATCGGCAGGCACGACCGTGGCCGGGACGACGGGTTCGGGAGCCTTCACGGGTTCCGGGTCCTTCGGGACGACCTTCAGGTCGTCCACGAGGATCCGCGTTTCCATGTAGGTGAGCTTGATCCCGAACTCGCCCTCGAGCTTGCGTTGGAACTCGGACAGTTTCGCGCCGTCCTCGATCCATTTCCGCGCCACTTCGGCCTGCGCCGGCGTCAATTGCATGGCGCGGAGACTAGGAACAGCGGTGCCACGCGGCAAGCCGGGTCGCGAGATTCCTGCGTGTTCAGTGCACGTGCATCGGCGAGAGGAAATAGAGCCGGCCTTGCGGCAAGCGCGACGCGAACGGCAGGCCGAGATCGACCTTCACGGCGCCGGCCTTCGATTCGCCCAGCAACCGCAACAGGTTTCCCCAGCCGACCGGCGCGTCGAACGTCACCAGATTGGCCTTCTCGATGTTCGCCAGCACCAGTGCCCGCTGCACCGCGACGTCGAAATTCCCCAATTCGTCCACCAACCCCTTCTCCAACGCCGCGCGCCCCGAGATGATCCGGCCATCGGCAACGCTCTCCCAATCCGCCGCCAATTTGCGCCCCTCGTCCTCGTTCAACTTCGCCGCGCGTTCCCGTCCTTCCCGCACCACCTGTT
>WBXI01000025.1 GCA_008933025.1 Verrucomicrobiota bacterium | reverse complement strand
GGGGACTGGGGCGGATCATGGATGGCGACTCGATGTCGGGACGAGGCTAGGTGAGGTCCGAATGGACGCCAATTCGAAAACCGGGGAAGGTCGCCGGCCACGGGTGGGCAAGGGCCCACGCCGCAAAGCATGCCACCGGACCGTACCAACCAGGAACCCCCGCCACCGTCCCTTTCCTCGCTGGACATCGATCACCTGCGGCGCGTGCCACGGGTGGTGCCCCTGTTGGCACTGGGATTGGCCGTGGCGTTGGCGGCATGGTTCCTTGCCGTCCCGCGGGTCTACCGGGCCTACAAGTCCTCGCGCGGCGAACGCGTGGCCAGGGTGGCCTTGGCAGCCATCGATCGCGGGGACTGGGAGGAGGCGTCGCAAAACGCACTGCTGGCCATCCGGTTGGCGCCACAAAACCCGCTGGCACTCCGTGCGGCGGCGAACATGGCGACGCTGACCGGCAACCCCAAGGCGCTCCAATTCTGGACGTTGCTCTTCGAGCGCACCACGCCGACGCGGGAGGACCGACTGGCATACACCCGGCTGGCCCTCCGCATCCGGCGCCCCGATCTGGCGAGGGCGCAATTGACGGTCTTGCTCCGCGAGAACCGCCACGACCCGGAAGCCATGGCCCTCGGCCTGGCGGCGTTGATGGAAGAAGGGCGTCCCAAAGATGCATTGGTGGCGGCACGGGCGTTGGCCGACGAATATCCGGACCGACCCGGCACCGAACTGCAACTTGCGCGCGCGTTGATGGCGGTGGGCGGTACCGAAAACCAACGACAGGCCCTCCACCTTCTCTGGAACCTCGCCTTTGGATCCAAACCGGACGCTTTTGCGGCGGTTGCCGAGCTTTCGAGGATGCCCGGCCTCTCGCCCGGCGAACTCCGCATGGTGGCCCGACGGGCTCCCGAAACCCAGACCAACGCCCTGTTCCGACTCCTCGTGGACCACAATGTCCGCCTGCGGCTCGACCCGAACACCGACCGCATTGCGGCCGCCAAGGCCGTGGTGTCCAGCATCGGGATCCACTCGCCCGCGGACGAGCGGATCGTGGCCATCGATTGGATTCTCGCGAACGCCCCGGCCACCCATGCACTCGAACTGGCCTCCGCCCCCTGGTGCCTGACCAACACCCCGGTGCTCGAACGCCGTCTCCAAGCCTTCGCCCTGCTCGACCGCTGGAACGACATTTCCGCCCAGATCGAGGATGCCGACACTGCCATCGACCCCGTTTCCCGGGACTTGTACCGCGCGATCGTCGCCACCCATCAGAAGCGTCCGGACGAGGCAGCCCGGCACCTCGCTTCGGCGGCCCGCCGGTCAGGCGATGATCCCGGGCCTCTCCAAATGGTGGCCGCCTACGCCGAGTCGCTCGATCAACCCCGGGTGGCAGCGGAAGCCCTGCACCCATTGCTGGGCAACCCGGCCTTGGCCCCGACCGCCGCACCGCGGGTCCTCGGATTGCTCAAGCGGGTCGACGACATCGGCCCGATGTCGCGGGCTCTGGAACGACTGTTGGCGTTCGATCCGTCGAACACCGCGTTGCGCAACGAGCAGATTTGGCTGCGATTGTTGGCGTCGGAACGCACCGCGGAAAACCAGCGGGCCGCCCAGCGGCTTGTGGACGAGGAACCCGACAACCCGAGGTATCTGGCCTCCGCCGCCTTGGCGTGGTACCGACTCGACGATCCCGGCAAGGCGCTGGAACTGATGGAGGCCCACCAATTCGGCGACACCAACGCCCCGGTCCGGAACCGACTCGTCCATTGCGCGGCGTTGGGGGCCACCGGCCGACGCGACGCCGCGCATCGTCTTGCGCGGCAAATCCCCCTTGCCGGCCTGCGGTCCGAGGAACGCCTGCTGATCCAGCGCTGGCTCGATCCCGCGCAAGCCCCGTGAATCCCGGCAACGGGCGCATCGGGACCTCGTGGCCGAAGGAAACGCCGCGCGGGGCTGCGGGGAGCCCATCCGGCCCACCCCGATCAGCAAGGGCGTCCGCCGGCGATGGAATGGTCCGCGGCGGTTGACCGACCTCCGTCCCTCTGTATGCTACCCGCCACACAGTTCCCGAAAGAAGGATGCGACAACTCGTCACCATCGCCGCGAATGCGTTCATGGAATTGGTCCGGCAGCCGATTTATCTGCTGCTGCTGTCCAGTTCCGCCGGGTTCATCGTGTTCCTTTCCGCGGTCCCGTACTTCGGGCTGGGCGAGGATCCGAAGCTGGTGAAGGACATGTGTCTGGCCGTGATGCTGCTCAGCGGGTTGCTGGGCGCGGTGCTCTGCGCGTCCTCGTCGGTGGCGCAGGAGATCCGGCTGGGCACGGCATTGACGGTGTTGGCCAAGCCGGTGAGCCGGACGACGTTTCTGGTGGGCAAATACCTGGGCTTGGCGGGGACGCTGACCCTGCTGACGGCCACGAACCTCGTGGCGGGGCTGCATGCGAGCCGGATGGCCTTCGACGCCTACGGTTCGGCGGACATCGGGGCGTTGGCGGCGTATTTCGGGGCGGGGTTCCTGGGCTACGCCTTCGCGGGTTTCTTGAATTTCTTCCTGCGCCGGACCTTCGTGGCCGACGCGGTGTTTTCCTTCGTGGTCTTCACCACCGTCGCCTTCGTCTACATCACGCAATTCACGGAGAAACAACTGCCGTTCGGCGAAGCCGCGACGGTGGACTGGCGTTTGGTGGCGGCGGGAATCCTCATCCTGTTCGCGTTGTTCGTGCTCGCCGCGCTGGCGCTCGCATGCTCGACGCGGCTGGACACCATCCCGACGCTGGCAATCTGCACGGCCTTTTTCATGGTGGGCCTGATGTCGGACTACGTCTTCGGCCGCGCGGCCAAGGACGGGGCCTGGTGGGCCGAAATCCTGTACACCGTGACGCCGAACTGGCAGCAGTTCTGGCTCGCCGACGCCCTGGAGGACAAGAAGTCGATCCCCTGGGTCTACGTGGGCCGTGCCGCGGGCTACATGGCCTCCTACGTCGTCGCCGCGATGGCGGCGGCACTGATGTTGTTCGACGACCGCGAATTGAACTGAACCGGGCTTAACGCACCGAACCGAACCGAGAATGGATCGCTCCCAAAGTCGCATTGGCCTGACCAACTGGATCGTCATCACGCTCGCGGCCATCGCCGTCGGGTTGCTGGCGAAGCTCGCGAGTTCTTCCGCGGTGACCGCCGCGGCCGTCTTTCTGGCCCTGGGCAGTCCCATCGCCTTCCTCGGTTGGTTCCAGATGCGCCTTGCCGCACGCGAGGAAGCCGAGCAGGCCGAGATGGAAGATCTTGCCCGGCGCCGCGCCGATTCCTCGCTCTTCGCCGAGTCCGCGGCCGACGCCTTTCCGGCCCGGCGCGCCCGGATGTCGTTCGAGCGTTGGATCGTGCCGACGGTGACGATCCTGATGTTCGCCGGCCAGGTGGCGGGAACCTGGTGGATCTACAACCTGTTCAAGACCTGGGACGGGACGCTCGTCGACCAAGCCTCGCTCGTCGGCGCGTCCATGGCGGGCATCGGGCTCGTGCTGCTGTTGCTGGGATTGTATTCCTCCAAGCTGGCGCGCTACGCCGGCATCGCTTTGTTGCGGCCGAGTTCGGCATGCTTGGTCCTCGGCGCGCTGCTGGCGCTGGCGGCGGCGGCCACGTCGGTCGGGGTCTACGCGGGTTACCAGGCCTGGGACCGCTACCTGACCGCGGTCTGTGGGGTGCTGCTGGCATTGATCGCCGCCGAGACCCTGTTCGCCCTGGTGTTCGAGGCCTACCGGCCCCGGGTGAAGGGCCGCGAGGAACGGGTGATCTACGAGAGCCGGTTGGTCGGCCTGCTCGGCCAACCCGCGGGATTGTTCACCACCGCCGCCCAGGCACTCGACTACCAGTTCGGCTTCCGCGTCAGCGACACTTGGTTCTACCGGTTCCTCGAACGTGCCTTTGCCTGGATCGTCGCCGCCCAACTCGCGGTCCTCGCCCTCTCCACCACCGTCGTCATCGTCGAACCCGGCGAGGAGGCGCTCCTCGAGCGCTTCGGCGCCCGCGCCGGCGTGCTCGAACCCGGATTCCATTTCAAACTGCCCTGGCCCGTCGACACCGTCGAACGCTTCGACACCCGCGCCATCCAGAGCTTCAACATCGGCTTCGAGAGCGATCCGGAACTCGACAAGGAAAACACCATCCTCTGGACCCGCTCGCATTACCGGAAGGAATTCAACCTTCTCGTCGCTTCCCGCGAGCAGGCCACCGCCGCGACCGAGGGCGACCAAACCGTCCCGGTGAACCTCCTCACGGTCAACGTCCCGGTCCAGTTCACCGTCACCAACGTGCTCGACTGGGCCTACCAGCACACCGCTCCCGCGACGCTCCTCGAGCAGATCGCCAACCGCGAGGTCGTCCGTTACCTCGCCTCCGTCGACATCGAGAAGGTGATGTCGATCGGCCGTCTCGAGGCCTCCCGCGAACTCCGCCGGCGCATCCAGGAACGCGCGGTCGCCGCCCGGCTCGGCACCGAAATCGTCTTCATCGGCCTCCAGGACATCCATCCGCCGCTCGGCAACAAGGACCACAAGGTTGCCGCCGCCTACGAGCAGGTGATCGGCGCCGAGCAGGAGAGCCAGTCCAAGATCCTCGAGGCCGAGGGCATCGCCAACGAGATGCTGCCCGCCGCGCGCGCCAATGCCGCCCGGATCGTCAACGAGGCCCGCGCCGCCGCGGCCAACAAGGTCGGCGACGCCGCCGGCCGCGCCGCCCGGTTCGAAAGCCAACTGGCCGCCCGCAAGGTCGCACCCGACGTCTATCCCGCCCGCAATTATTTCGAGACGCTCCGCACCGCCGTCGGCGCCTCGCGCAAGTACGTCATCGTCCCCACCAACAGCCACGGCATCGTCATCTTCAACCTCGAGGACAAACTCCGGAAGGACCTCACCGACCTTGCCCTCGAACCGACCAAACCGTCCGGCGCCACCGACAAGAAGTAACCCCCGCCCCGCGGCTCCCATTTCACAACCCGTCCATACCCGATGAAGAAGAACCCGTTGACGCTCCTGATCGGCGCCCTGTTGCTGCTGGTCTTCCTTGCCCTCCAACTTTGCTTCCAGGTCCGCAGCACCGAGGTCGCCGTGGTCACCACGTTCGGCAAGTTCAGCCGGGCCGAGGACAAGCCCGGCCTGTACTTCAAACTCCCGCTCGGCATCCAGAAGGTCCAGAAGTTCGACCAACGGCTCCATTCCTTCGAGCGCAAGTACGAGCAGCAGGTCACCCGCGACCAGAAATCGCCCATCCTCTCCGTCTTCGTCGGCTGGAGGATCCAGGACCCGCGCGCGTTCCTCGAGTCCACCGCCGGCGTCTCCTCCAAGGGCGAGGAGTTCCTCGGGAACTTCGTCAGCGACGCCAAGAACTCGGTGATCGGCCGCCACGACTTCTCCGAACTCATCTCCCCCGATCCCGCCAAGGTGAAGTTCGAGGAGATCGAGAAGGAAATGGCCGCCGCGATGAACGAAAGCGCCCGGAAAGTCGGCCTGCGCGTCGAGTTCGTCGGCATCAAGGAACTCGGCCTGCCCGAGGCACTCACCGCGAAGGTGTTCGAGCGCATGCGCACCGAGCGCGAGAAGCTCGTGAAGAAGTACATCGCCGAGGGCACTTCCGAGGCCACCCGCATCCGCTCCGAGGCCGACCTCAAGCGCACCGAACTCATCGCCCAGGCCGAGAACGACGCCCAGCGCATCCTCGGCGGCGCCGAAGCCGAGGCCACCAAGTCCTACCAGATCCTCCAGCAGGATCCCGAGTTCGCCGTCTTCCTGCTCTCGCTCCGCTCCCTCGAGGGTTCGCTCAAGGAACGTTCCACCCTCATCCTCGACCCGTCCACGCCGCCGTTCTCGCTCCTCCGCGGCGACCAACTCGGCCCCATCCCCGGCACCCGCCTGTCCGACCACAAGTGACCCCGCCATGGCCGCCCCTTCGTCCGGAAATCTCCGCCCCGTGCGCCCGCAGGTCGCGGGCGACGACGCATCGAGCCAAGCCCTCAGCGAGGCGCTCGGCAGCAGCCTGCTGCTGGTCCGGCTTCTCGCCGTGATCCTCGCCGCGGCGTTCGTCTTCTCCTGCGTCTTCACCGTCAACCCCAGCGAGGTCGCCGTCGTCCTCCGCTTCGGAAAACCCGTCGGCGAGGGCGCCGACCAGATCCGCAAACAGGGCCTCCACTGGGCCTTGCCGTATCCCATCGACGAGATCGTCCGCATCCCCACCGGCGAATCGAAGACCATCCGCACCACCCGGGCGTGGTACGCGGTCACCGCCGAGGAAGAGGCCGGCGGCATCACGCCCCAGGGCGGCCCCCAACTCACCCCGGGCGTCGACGGCCATGTCATCACTTCCGACGGCAACATCCTCCACGTCCGCGCCACCCTGCGGTACAAGATCACCCAACCCGTCGACTACGCCTTCCGGTTCGCCAACGCGACCAACCTGCTCCGCAGTTGTCTCGACAACTCGATCCATTGGGCCAGCGGCCGATTCACCGCCGACAGCGCCCTCTACAAGGACCGCATCGCCTTCCGCGACGCCATCCGCCGCCACGCCGTCACGCTCGTCGACCGCCTCGGTCTCGGCGTCGGCATCGACACCCTCGACGTCGAGGTGGCCGCGCCGCTCTACGTGAAGACCTATTTCGACCAGGTCATCGCCGCCGAACAGGATCGCTCCAAACGCATCAACGAGGCCCAGGGCGAGTTCGACCGCGTCACCCGCGAGGCCGTCGGCGAGGCCCAGCGCACCCGCGCCACCGGCCAGTCCCTCAGCAATTCCCTCGTGCAGGCCGTGTCGGCCGACGCCCTCTTCTTCTCCCAGCAACGGGAGGATTACCGCAAGAACCCCGCTTTGTTCCGCGAACGCCTCCGGATCGCCGCCATCGGCCGCATCCTGACCAACGCCCAGGACAAGTTCTTCCAGCCGGCCTCCATCGGGGAGATCCGCATGAACCTCAGCCGCGAACCCGAGACCCCGCGCAAGGCCGATCCCAACGCCCGCTGACGCGCCCGAAATCCCACGCCGCTTTCCATTTCCCGCCCATGCAAGTCACCAGTCTCGTCAGCCTCCAAACGGATTCCAAGACGCACCCCGACGGGTGCGAGTGCGGCCACGACCACGGCGGCCTCGACCATTCGCACACCAACGTGCGGCTTTGGCAAACGCTGCTCGGCGCCGTCTTCGTCGTGAACTCGTTCGTGGTCGACTGGCTTTTCGACCACGCCGGCACCGTCCGCGATCTCAGCGCCCTCGTCGGCACCGTCATTCTCGGCACGCCCATCCTCGTCGTCGCCTTCAAGGATCTCCGCCTCGGCCGGCTTTCCATCAACGAACTCGTCGCGCTCGGCGTCCTCGCTTCCGCAGCCACCGGGGATTTCCGCACCGCCGGCATCGTCGCGTTCTTCATGCTGCTCGGCGAATTGATCGAGACCCGCACCGCCGCCGGCGCCCGCGCCTCGATCCAGTCCCTCGTCCGCCTCACCCCCACCAAGGCCCGCCGCATCGTCGGCAACGCCGAGGAAGAAGTCCCCGCTTCCGACCTCAAGGTGGGCGACTCGATCCGGATCCGGCCCGGCGACAACATCGCCGCCGACGGCGTCATCGTTTCCGGCCAGGGCTCGATCAACCAGGCGAACATCACCGGCGAATCGTTGCCCGTCGACAAGGGCCCCGGCGAACAGGTCTTCGCCGGCACCATCAATCTCAACGGCGCCCTCGAGGTCAAGGTCACCAAGGCCGGCCAGGACACCACCATCGGCCGCGTCCGCGAGCTCATCCTGGCCGCCGAGAAGACCAAGCTCCCGTTCATGCGGATCATCGACCAGTACATGGGCTATTACACGCCCCTGACGCTGGTCATCGCCGCCTTGGTCTGGGCTTTCACCCGCGACCTCAACCGAGTGATCGCCGTCCTCGTCGTCGCGTGCCCCTGCGCGTTCATCCTCGCCACGCCCACGGCGATGGTCGCCGCCCTCAGCGCCGCCGCCCGCCTCGGCATCCTCGTCAAGAACATCGCCGATCTCGAGGCCGCCGCCCGCATCTCCGCGTTCGTCTTCGACAAGACCGGCACGCTCACCACCGGCAAACTCGTCGTCAGCCGCCTCAACCCGATCGGCGACGTCACCCCGGCCGACCTCCTCCGCGCCGCCGCCAGCACGGAACGCTTTTCGAACCATCCGACGGCCCGTGCCGTCGTCCAACTCGCCGCCGAGGCCGGCGTCCCGCTCGCCGATGTCGGCGATTTCAAGGAAACCGCCGGCAAGGGCGTTGCCGCCACCCTCGACGGCGCCCGCATGGTGATCGGCCGGGCCACGTTCCTGCGCGACCAGGGCATTTCCGGCGACCTGTCGGCGACGGTGGACATCGACGAAACCGCCGGCTTCTCCCTGTTGTTCGTCGCCCGCGACGGCCAATGCATCGGTTGGATCGGGCTCCAGGACCAAACCCGCGCCGAAGCCGCCGAGGCCCTGAAGGATCTCCAGGCCGCCGGCATCCGCCGCGTGGCGATGGTGTCCGGCGACCGCCGCCAGGTGGCCGAACGCGTGGCCCTGGAAATCGGCATCACCGAGGTGGTCGCGGAGTGCCTGCCGCAGGACAAGGTGGAGTTCGTGAAGGCCATGAAGGCCAAGGGCCACCGCGTCGCGGTCATCGGCGACGGCGTCAACGATGCCCCGGCGCTCGCCGCGGGCGACATCAGCATCGCCATGGGCGCCGCCGGTTCCGAGGTCGCCATCAATTCGGCGACGATCGCCCTCATGAACAGCGACCTGCGCCGGTTGCCGTTCCTGGTGAAGCTCAGCCGCATGTCGCGGTCGGTGATCAACCAGAATTTCCTCTTCGGCGTGCTGTTCATCATCGGCGGCCTCACCGCCGCCGCGATGGGCTATCTCAACCCCATCGTCGCCGCGATCATGCACAATGCCGGTTCCTTGATCGTCGTGTTCAACAGCGCGCGTCTCGTCCGCATGGGCGAGGAACTCGAACCCTTCCACGCCCCGGCCCCCGCGGAGCCCACGGCACCGCCGACCCACTCGGCCGGCGGCCAGCAATCGCTCGTGCCCGTCAACGCCTGAACCCCGGGGTCGGGTGCATTTAGCCGCCGCCATGGACACATTCGACAACGCCCGCCCGCCGATCTCCGACGAAGTCGTCGTCCGCGTCGCCGGCCTCACCAAGACCTTCAAGGATTTCTGGGGCCGCCCCAAGGCGCGCGCCGTCGACAACGTCGACTTCGAGATCCGCCGCGGCGAGATCTTCGGGTTGCTCGGGCCCAACGGCTCCGGCAAGTCGACGACCATCAAGATGCTGCTCGGCCTGCTGTATCCCACCAAGGGCCACATCACCGTCTTCGGACAGTCTCCCCGCGACGTCAAAACCAAGGGACGCATCGGCTTCCTTCCCGAGGAGAGCTACCTCTACCGCTACCTCAATCCCGGCGAGACCCTCGATTTCTTCGGTTCGCTGTTCCAACTCGACGGCGCCGAACGCCGCCAGCGCACCGAGCAACTCATCGAGATGGTCGGCCTCAACCAGGCCCGTTCCCGCACCGTCGGCGAGTTTTCCAAGGGCATGCAGCGCCGCATCGGCATCGCCCAGGCCCTCATCAACGATCCCGACCTCGTCATCCTCGACGAACCCACCGCCGGCCTCGATCCCATCGGCTGTCGCGAGGTCAAGGACCTCATCATCGCCCTCGCCCGACGCGGCAAGACCGTCATCCTCTCCAGCCATCTCCTCGCCGACGTCGAGGATGTCTGCGACCGCGTCGTCATCTACTACGGCGGCCGCATCCAGGCCCAGGGCACGCTCCGCGAATTGCTCGCCACGCCGGACCAGATCCGGATCACCTCCCCCGTCCTCTCGCGCGAGGTCACCGAGAAAGCCCTCGCCATCCTCCGCACCGAGGCGGGCGACAAGGTCCGCCTCGACAATCCCACCCAGAATCTCGAGGGCTACTTCCTCGGCGTCGTCGAACGCGCGCGCGCCCAGGCCAAGACCAGCGGTGCCACCAGCGGCAACCGGGTCGCCGAATTCATCCGGGCCGGCGCCGCCGACGCGACCTCCTCGCAGGCCG
Organism: Verrucomicrobiota bacterium; assembly: GCA_008933025.1. Taxonomy (GTDB): domain Bacteria; phylum Verrucomicrobiota; class Verrucomicrobiia; order Limisphaerales; family UBA9464; genus UBA6176. Next base: position 20,436 of record WBXI01000025.1, on the reverse strand, counting down.
ACAACGTCCTCGAACGGCTCACCAAGCCGCAGGCCCCCGCCGCCGCGCCCGTGGTCGAGGTCCCCGCCGCCGCACCCGACGTCGACCTCTCCAAGCTCGAGTCGCTGACCCGGCATGATCCCGCGGTGCCGGCCAACCCCGCGCCGGCGGGAGATGCCGCCGCCACCGCCGCCGAACTTTCCAAGGCGAACGAGAAGCTCTCCGGCCTGCTCGGCGGCAAGAAATCATCCTGAGCCGCATGAAGCGTCGCTTCGAGATCTACACCGCCGAACTGGGTGACCGCATCACCGTGCCGGTCGGCTTTTCGCCGGTGGCCGCGGCCGGTTCCTGGGCATGGGCCTTCGCCAAGCGTCTGTGGGTCGAGGCCGCCGCGCTGTTGGCCGTCAATGCCGTCGCTTTCGGGGTGCTGTACGCCAACCGGCTTCCGGCCGCCTTCTACATCGCGTTCCAAGTCCTCTTCGGGATCTTCGTCGGATCCAACGCCCGACGCCTCCGCGAACTCGCCGCGGAGCGTGCCGGATTCGGCTACACCTGCACCGTCCCGGCCCGCGACGCGGCCACGGCGATCGCGATGCTCGCGCAGGTCGGCGGCGAACCCTTGCCGGAATGGCGACCCCGCTCCGGCGGCGGCGTCCCCGATTTCACCCCGAAACCGCTCCGCGGTTGGTTTGCGATCACGCTCCTCACGCTCAAGGCCGCGTTCCGCTACCGCCTCGTCGTCGTCCTCCTCGCCCTTCTCGTCGCCGTCGTGTTCGCCTTGCCGGGCATCATCAAGCACGACGGCACCGCCACGGGCTTCAGCCAGATCCTCCTCGCCTACACCCTGACGGCAATCACCGCCCTCCTCGGCTTCAGCACCCTCTGGCTCGCCTGCGGCACGCTCGCCCGCGACATCGAGGAGATGCAGTTGTTCCTGGTCGTCGTGAAGCCCGTCCCCCGGTGGCAAGTCTGGCTCGGCAAATGGACCGGCATCATGGTCCTCAATGCCGGCATGGTCGCCCTCGCCGGCACCATCGTGTATGGACTCCTCCAGGTCCGCTCCCACCAACTGAGCCCCGAACAATACCGAAAGCTGAAGGAAGAGGTCCTCGTGGCACGCGAATCCCGCCAGCCACCGCCCATCAACATCGATGCCGAGGTCGAGAAGGTCTACCAACAGCGGAAGTCCGACCCCACCATCGCTTCCCTCGACCCCGCGTTCGTCCGCAAACAGGTCCGCGCCCAGCTCGCCGGACGCCTGCAGGTCGTTCCGCCCGGCGAATACCGTCCCCTCCCGTTCTTCGTCGACCTCGGGCCCGGCGCCCGCGAGCGCTACAAGGATCGCCCCCTGTTCGTCCGCGTCCGCTTCATTTCGCCGGAGTACGCGGGCTCGGACGCCAGCTTCAACCACGGTTGGGAAATCGGGGGCACCAAGACCCGGAAACCCGAGCGGTTCAGCAACAGTTTCGGCCCGGACACTCCCACCGAATTCCCCATCAGTCCCGACGGGATCGAGGAGGACGGCCGCCTCGTCATCCGCTACGCCAATCTCAGCAAACTGCCCGTGGTGTTTACCACCGAGCAGGGCATCGAGGTGCTCATTCCCGAGGCCAGCTTCGCCGTCAACTACGCCCGCGGCCTGGCCATCATCGTCTGTTGGCTCGCGCTCCTCGCCGCCGTCGGCCTCTTCGCCGCCAGCTTCCTCTCCTTCCCCGTCGCCGCGTTCGTCTCGCTCGCCCTCCTCGTCGTCGGCCTCTCCGGCGGCACCCTCAAGCAGGTCGTCGAACAGGGCGGCATCGTCGACGTCGAGGCCGAGTCCGGCCTGGCCAAGCAGGGGTCCGCCGTCAATGCCGTCGCCGTCCAGATCTATGGCGGCGCCTATTGGGTCCTGAGCCAGATCTCCGGCTTCTCCCCCGTCGACAGTCTCGCCAGCGGCCACAGCATCACCTGGTCCGAACTCGCCCGCGCCTTCCTCATGGTCGTCGGCGTCGCCGGCGGTTCCCTCGGCGCCGCCGGCATCGCGATCCTCAACCGCCGCGAGCTCGCGCTTCCCACATGAACCCGCGCAAGGCCTTCCTTTCCGTCCTCGCCGTCCTCGCGCTGGTTGCCGTGCACTTTTCCCAGGCCCGGCTCAACGTGGACCGCCAGACCCTGGGTCTCACCCAGGCCGGCGTCCTGTCCAATGCCCCCCCGGTGCTCGCGTTCACCACCGTCGCCCTCGGCGGCTTCCGTGGCATCATCGCCAATGCCCTCTGGATCCGGTCGTCCGAGCTCCAGGACGACGGGAAACACTTCGAGGCGGTGCAACTCGCCGACTGGATCACCAAGCTCCAACCGCATTTCTCCGCCGTCTGGGTCCACCTCGCCTGGAACCTTTCCTACAATATCTCGGTCAAGTTCCCCGATCCCGAGGACCGCTGGCTCTGGGTCCAGCGCGGCATCGAACTGCTCCGCGACGAGGGCCTCAAATACAACCCCCACGCCATCGACATCCACGCCGAGCTCGCCCGCCAGTTCCACCACAAGATGGGCGCCAACCTCGACGACGCCCACCTCACCTACAAGGCCCACTGGGCGGAAGAGATGCACCGCGCGCTCGGCGGAGGTCGCCCCGATTTCGCCGAACTCCTCCATCCCTCGACTCCCGAGGCCAAGGCCCGCGTCGCCACCCTCGTCGGCAAGTACAAGCTCGACCCGGCGTTGATGAAGAAGGTGGACGAGACCTACGGCCCGCTCGAATGGCGTCTTCCGGAAACCCATGCGATCTACTGGGCGATGCGCGGTCTCGCCGAAGGACGGGGAGCCGGCGATCTCCGGATGTTGCGCCGGGCCATTTTCCAGCCGATGCAAATGGCGTTCCACCGCGGCCGGTTGGTGACGAACCAGTTCAGCCAGAAGATCGAGTTCGCCCCGAATCTGGCGATGATACCCAACGCCTCGAAGGCCTACCTCGACCAGATGGCCGCCGAGGAAGAGGAGGGCATGCGCGAAAGCTTCGGCAACGCCCACAAGAACTTCATCCGGGACGCCGTCTACTTCCTGTACACCTACAACCGCATGGCCGAGGCCCGGAAGTGGTTCGCCTACGTCCAGAAAACCTACGCCGCGGACCCCAACGTCACCAAGTGGACCAGCGTCGAGGACTACGCCCTCAGCCGCCTGATCGAGGACGTCAACGAGACTTCCCGCGACCGCGTGCGCGCTTTCCTCGAGGGCAGCGTCGAGTCCGCCTTCATGTCGCTCGTGGAGGGCGACCCGGACCGGTTCCAGGGCCTGATGCTGTTTGCCGAAAAGGTCCGGTCGAACTTCGTGGACCGCACCCAGAACAAGAGTTCGCAGCAACGGGTGCCGCTGCCGGAGATGGCCGACATCAAGCGCGAGGCGCTGTTGCGCATGCTCTCGCCGCAGAGCCCGTTCCCGCCCGAGTTCCAAGGCCGCCTGCGCACCGAGATGCGCCTGCCCACGGACTGGGGCAAGCCCACCGGCACCAACAACGCGGCGCCCCCGGTGAACATCGGAGCCCCGAAGGGCTGAGCCGGAACCCGCGGTCGGGACCGAACGCCACCGCTCCGGAAATCCGAAAGACGCGGGGCCTCCACCGGGGTCGCGACCCCCGAAACACCCCGCGAAACCGCGACGTGCAACCGCGGGTCGAAGCCCCGTGAATGTCGCCCCAACATGGGCGCCCCGGCGTCATGCGCCGCCAGCCCATGCGCCCGACCGCGGAGCCCCACCCGGCGCTCAGGGCAACTGCCTCACCAGTTCCGCCATCCCCTTCGCGTATTCGTCGTCGGGGATCTGGGCCAGAATCCCGGCCAACATCCGCCGCGCCCCCTCGGCGTCGCCACCCAGCGCCGCCATCGCCGAGGCCGTCACGTAGAAGTTTGCCAACAGGGCCCCCTTCGCCTCCCCGTCGGGCAGTGCCTCGATCAATCCCTTGAGCCGATCCAGATCGGGCACCTCGCCCGACGTGCCCGGAAACTGCCCTTGCCGAACGTGCAATGCCAAGTGGGCCACCTCGAGCGACGCCTGCCGCGGCTCCGCTTTCAGCGCGGCATGGACTTCTTTCAATGCCTCGTCCGGCTTTCCCGCCTCTTTCAGGATCTTTACCAAGGCCAACCGCGTCCGCTCGTCCTGCTTTCCCTTCAACCGCTCGCGCACGATCTCCTCCGCCGCGGTCCAGTCGGACTTTTCCCCGCCGATGGTCGTGCCCAGTGCGAGTTCGAAAGCGTCTTTGAGACGCGGGTCCAATCGAATGGCGCGGATCGCCGTCGTGCGCGCCGCCAGGCTGTCGCCCCGAACAACCAACTGGATGCAGGCCGCGGACTCCAGCGCGGTCGCGGCGACCGCCTTGTCGTCGCCCGCCGCGATCCGCTCGAGGCGCGACAAAGCGTCCAGGACCTGCCCCTGCTCGGAAGTGGTCAGCGCATCGAATCCCCCTGTCGCCCGGGAATGCATCCGCCCGATCAGTTCGGGCAGTCGACCCGAAAGCCGATGCATGACCAACCCGACGATCAGCCTCGGATCCTCCGGGCGCAGCCGCAACGCGGCTTCGAGATCGGGAACCGCCACCGACGGGAACATGGCCGGGAACATCCGCAGGAGCCGTTCGTTGCCGTCCTTGCCCACCTCGGCCAATCGGCCCGCGAATTCGATGAGTGCCCGGTTGGTACGCAGTCGGGCCCGACGCGCGAGCCCCCGGGGATCGCCGGGAGCCGATTCCACCAACTGGTCCGCGATCGCCATCGCCTCGTCGTTGCGTCGATTGGATTCCTCCGCGGCGGCCGGCGTGATCGGGGGACCGCCGAGCAACATGCCGGGACCCCGGGTCGGTCCCAGGAAGTACGGCTGCATCGCCAATTCCCCGAGGACCGTCGCCAACTCGTACCGGGCCTCCCACGGAGCACCCGCGCCCGCCGTGGCTTTCCGGAGCGCTCTTTCGGCCTCGGCACACTCCCGGTTCACCCGGAGCGCCCGCGCGAATCCCGTGAGCACCGCGCGGTCCCCAGGGTTGGCATCGGCCCGCTTGCGCCATGCGGCGACCGCCTCGTCCCGGGCCGCTTCGGCCGACGCCGGGTCGTCCCGTAGCCCCTCGAACCGCACGATTTGATCGAGGGCCTCCGCGTCGCCGGGGTTCGCTTTCACGGCGGCTTTCAGGCGCTCGACGACGTCGGGTCCCGGCGCTTCGGGTTCGCTCAACCAGTCCTGCGCGTCGGTGAAGCCGAACTTGAACTGGATGTTGATCTGGGGAAGGCGGACGACCTTCCGGATCCGGCTCGCGATGGCTTCGTCGACGGCCCCCCGAAGGGTGGACCCTCCCAGCACGATCACCGCGACTCCCGAGGCCAGGGCCCGGACCATTGCACGCATGATCTCGGTATTCGCGCCGTGGTGCGCGGTATTGTCGAGATCGGAGAATACGCCGCGGCCCCGGTTCGCGAAGCGCGCTTCGGAACGTTGCGGGAAGGAGCGACAGCGACGCCCCACCGCTTTGCGACCAGACCCGGCCAACCCCGCGGTAGACCCGGTTTGAAAAGCGGTGCCGCGGCCTTCCGAAGGCCTTGCCACCGCAGTCCCAAAGCGCTGCGCGCGGGAACGAGGCCCGAAGGCCCCCGTGCTACACCGCCGGTGCCGGCGCGGTCTTGCCGCCGGTCACCGTCGTCGCCTTGCCGCGCGCCCGCACGCTCCGCCACGTCGAGGTCGGCATCAGCCCGAGACCGATGATCGCCAGATTGAACGCCACGAAACCCAACAGGCCGAGGAACGCCGCGTCCGTGAACCCGTACGCATGCAGGCCCACGCCCAGCATGTTCGTCCCGAACCACGACCATGCCGTCACGATGTTGCCGCCCACGGCGGCCAGATTCAGCCCGCGCTCGCGCACCAATCCACCGAGCCGCGCGTGCAACACCAGCGCGTTCCACAGCACGATCATCAACGCCCCGTTTTCCTTCGGGTCCCAACCCCAGAAGCGGCCCCACGACTGGTCCGCCCAGATCCCGCCCAGCACCGTCCCCGTGAAACTGAACAACGTCGCGAAACAGATGATGCCGTAAACCATCCGCGTCAGCGAACGGCCCACCTTCTCGTCCAGCACCGGCGTGAACACGCCCAATACCACGTAGAAAATCGCCAGGAAGCCCGCCACGTACGTCGCCGCGTATCCCAGCGTCACGATGGTCACGTGCGTCGCCAGCCAGAAGTTCGTGTCCAGCACCGCCCGCATCATTTCCATGGTGTCGCCCGACAGCGACAGCATGTGCGCGATGACGAGGCTGGCGAACCCGAGGAGACTGCCGACCGCGAGCCCGATGGCGTTCTTCCAGAAGTGCTCGAGCAACAGCCCGAGCCCCACGGCGCCCCAACCGATGAAGATCGCGGAGCTGTAAAGGTTCGTCACCGGCGGGCGTCCCTCCAGCAGCATCCGGGTGACGAGGCCGGCGTTGTGGATGGCGAAAGCCACCACCACGAGGAACCACGCCGTGCGGCGCACCGTTTCCGAAAAGCCCGTCCAGAAGGCGCAGGCCAACAGGAACGCCGCCACGTACAGCACCAGCGCGGAATAGAACGGTTCGGTCCGGTGAAAGGCGGTCTCCCGCGTCGCCTTGGCCAGTTCCATCGCGAACGGCCGTTCCAACAGCGCCCGGTATTCGGACACCGACCGGTTGAAAGCCGCCGCGTCGCCCGCCCGATACGCCTCGGAAATCGCGGCGAAACGGGCAATTCCCGGATGCAGCGGCAGGGTCCCGACCGTTTCCATCAAACGGTCCACCTCTTCGGGCGGCAGGGGCTTTTCGCCGACGATGTGCTTGAACAGCGGCGCGGGAATCGACGCCTGCAGCAGGGCATCGCCCATCCGCAGCCAACCGTCGCCTTCCTTGAGCCGTTGGTCGGGGGCAAGGATCAGCGGCGCTTCCATCCCGTCCATCGCCAGGTACCGCTGGGCGAACCCAAGAAGGCGCGCGAGGGCATTGGTGTCGAACGCCGCGTTCCCCATCCGTGCCTTGAACGCCTCCACCCCGGGTTTGATCGAGGCCTGGTACGCGGCCAGTTCGCCGGCAAAATTCGTCGTGCGCATCGGTTGCACGGTGTTCTGCAGCCGCAGGTACAGGCCGATGGCGTTGTTCACCTTGATCACCGCCTGTTCGAAGGTCGTGCGCGTGGTCGATTCCTTCTTCTGCGCCGGCGCCACCTGCTCGCGCAGTTTCGGGAACGTCGCCTCCAACCGGCTCCACGAATAGTATTTCCCGTCGTCGCCCTTCGCCGGGTCCGCATCCAGCGGCAAGCCCAGCAATGCCTTCACGTCCGGATGATCGATCCGGAAAACCCGGCGGGTGTCGGCGATGTCCGGCTTGAACACCAACTCCAGCAACCACGGCGTCGCTTCCATCGTCCCTTTCGACGCGTTCGTCCCTTTCGACGCGTCGTCCGGCAGCGATTGCCGGTTGCGGATCTGCATCAGGGAATTGCGGGCGATGGAATCGAACGGCTGCACGCGGCCGTTGAAGACCACCGGCAGTCGGCCGAATTCGCTCGCCGCCATGCCCTTTTCCGAAGGGGGGACGATTTTCGAAGCCGCCCAGCCCAAGGCCACCAGGGCGACGATCCACGGGATCCAGCGTTTCATACGGGGAGATTCCTTTTCTTGGAGGCCGTTGCGCCGGCCGGCGTGGTGCCGCTCCTGCCCGCGGCGGATTTGGAGACGAATCCGGCCAGCATGATCAGGAAGTGGAGCAACATCCCGCCGAAGACCATCGCGGTCGACACGTACGGCGTGAGCCACGAGGGATTCCGGACGACCTGCAGGCCGCTGAACGGCCCCAGCACCTCCTTGTTCATCTGGTTTTGGTAGAAGGTGAGCCCGCCGTAGCGCAGCGGGTTGTTCATGTAGATGTCCACTTCCCGGTGCTCGCCGGTGCCGGGGTTGTCGATGCGCACCCGGCTCTGGAAATTGCGGGGGATCTCCGTGCCCCGGTACACCTCATGGTTGATCTTGAGCAGGGTGAGGGTGAACGGGTTGTAGAGACGCTCGGGACGGAGCTCCATCCGCCACGTTTCGCCCCCGACCTCGACCTCCTGCGGGCCGCTCAATTGTCCCCATACCATCCAGGTCCCCATCGAGCCTTTCGGGCCCACCAACTCGACCACCGCCCCGGGCACGTTGCGGTGGTCCATGTCGCGCACCAGGGGCAACGGATCCAGGATCGCCTTGCGCCCGACGCCTTGGGTCGCGGCCGGCTCGCGGTTGGTGTCGACCATCGGCGCGCGCTGGCGGGGCTTGGCGTTCGGATGCATCCGTTGCACCCGGACCGTGAACGGCAGGGGATCGCGGCGGACCTCGCTGCCATTGGCCAAAAGAGCCGCCGGGAGGGCCACCACCAATTCGCGTTCGCTGCCCGGCACATCGCGGGCAAACACCAGTTCGAACCGGTCCACATGCTCGCTGTAGGCGCGGGTCTCGCCCTCCGAAAAACTCAGCATGCTCTCGTTGGACATCAGGTCGGTGAACACCTGCCCGAGGATCATCAGCACGATCCCGGCGTGCGTGAGCAGGATGCCGGTCTTGTTCCAACTGAGCCGCAACCTCGAGATGTGCGCGGCCAACAGGTTGGCGAGCAAGACGGCGCCGATGAGGTACCCGCCCGGGAACACCGGGATCCGGGGGTGGGCCTCGTAGGCCTCCGGCGGCAGCGGGTCGAGATTGATGAAGACGAGGTGCGATGCCTTCCGTATCGCCGCGCTGAAGGCGATCTGGTCGACGAAGAAGCTCTTGAAGAAGCGTTCCTGGACGAGGTACAGGCCCATCGGTTCCTGTGCCAACGTGCCCAGGAACACGAGCACGATCCCGCACGCCAACACCACCACCGTCAGGCGCAGCGAGCTCAGGGCTTTCACAAATCGCGGCAACATCTCGACCACCCTAGACGCTTCCCGCGCATCGTGCATTCCCGGATTTTTCGGGACCGGGGGAAAAACGGGGGAGCCATAGCCGGAATTCACGGGACGTTTCCGAAGACCCGAGGCTTCCCCCGTTCGAACTTGAAACCCGAAACTTGTCGCGCGCCTACAATTTTACGGATTCCACGAACTTCACGAAGTTCGCGCGTTCCTTCGCGACCAACGCGGATTCGCCCTTGAGCTTGAAGAACCAAGTGCGGTCCCCCATGGGCACGATCGCCCCGAGGATCCGTTCCTGTCCGCCCGCGAGATCCACCAGGGTCCCGGCCCGTCCGCCGGCCAATTTCACCGACTTCGATTCGCCCAGGAGCGTGGCGTCGTCGGTGGGCGCCATCCCGATCTGGCCGCGCCAGCGGTTCACGTTGGCGAGCAGGCCGCCGACATCACCCGGAAACGAGGAGACCGAGACGTCGCCGGGCGCTCCGACGCCCGCCGGGATCTCGAAACTGGCGAGACGCATCGGCTTCGGTCCGGCTGCTTTCCAACCGGCCGGAACCTGCCACTCCGGCAACTCCGACGCGCTGGCGCCCGCCGTCGGGGCGGCGGCGGCAGGGGCCACGGCGGACGGCGGGTTGGCCCCATGGGGGGAAGATCCGACGTCTTCCGGACCTGTCTCGACCGAATTCAGCCATGCGACGAATTTGGGACGGTTCTCCGTGACGAGGGATTCCTCGCCATAGGCCTTGAAGAACACGGTCAGGTTGCCCACGGGCCACATGGCCGCGAGCGTCCGGGCACGGTGCTTGCCGTCGAGGATCGTCTCGGTGCTCGCCAGGTCATAGAACATGGCCGACAACCGCCCGATCTTCACCGGGATCTGCAGGGCCGCCACCTGGGCTTGGCTCACGGGTTCGAGTTTCAACTGCTGGCGCCACCGGTTGACGTTGTCCAATTCCGAGCCCGCCTGCTCGCCCAGTGCCACCACGGAGATGTCGATGGACCGACCGTCGGGCGCGGTCACGGCGTAGCTGGCCAGACGCATCCCGCTCTCGTTGGTCTTGGTGATCCAACCGGCCGGAACCACCCACGGCACCCGGGCTTTGTCCGAGTGGCCTTCGCCCGCGCCTTTCCCGGCGGCCGCGGCCGCGGGCACATCCTTGGGTGCCTCGAACACCCGGGCTTCCTCCTTGCGGCATCCCCACGAGGCCAACGCACCCAACGCGACGACGACGGGCAACAATCGACGAAACTGCATCCGGTGAATCAACCGCCCCAAGGGCCCGGGCGCAAGCCTCCCGGCTGCCGGCCACGCAGGGGCACCTCGTGACCGGGTCGTCGACGGCGGTGGCACCCGTCGGGTCTCGCCGAAGGCTTTGGGCCCGGATGGGAAGCGGGATGGGGATCGGAGGATGCGGTCTTGCAAGGCCCGCGGCGGTCGGGAGTGCGGCTCCCCGGCAAGCGCGACCGCGACGGCGGCACGATGCCGTCAAACGGATCCCGGGCGACATTTGCGACTCGCGCCGATCGGACGGGACAAAGAAGATGCCTTTCCCTTGAGCACTACCCGAAGGCCATCGGCGTCGAGTGTCATCCGACGGATGATGGTATTCCTTGGTCTGTTTCTGGGGACGGCACTGCGGATGGTCGCCCAGAATGGCATGCCGGCCGTGGTCTCCGGGCCGGTATTGAACCCGGCGAACGGGCACCAGTACTACCTGCTGGGCCTCTCGACCTGGGAGGATGCCGAGGCGCGGGCGGTGCAACTCGGAGGCCACCTGGTCACCCTCAACGACGCCGCCGAGAACCTCTGGGTGTACGCCCAGTTCGGATACGGCCCGGTTGGGACGCGTTCCCTCTGGATCGGGCTGCGAGATCCGCTCCGTCAACCGACCCCCGGCCTGACGCCGGCCGACCGCGCCGGACGTTTTGTCTGGGTGAGCGGCGAGCCCGTCACCTACGTCAACTGGTGGCCGGGCCGACCCAACAACGACGGCCCCGGAGGCAATGGCACCGGCACCCAGTATTGGGGTTACCTGCGCCCCGACTTGCTTTGGGACGACGTCGACAACGCGCTCGATTTCATCCAAGGCGTGGTCGAGGTGGTTCCGGGCGGTTTGCCGGACACCCGCGTGTACGGTTGGGCGGTCGGGTATTTGACTCGCCCCTTGTACCCACCCTTTGGCACCGCCGGAGCCGTGGCCGTCGGGGCCGGACAGCAGTCCGTCGCGGCATTGCGGGCAGACGGCAAGGTCTTGGTCTGGCCAACATCCCAGCCGCAACCACCGGCAGGGCTCGGTCCGGTGGCGGAGATCTCGGTCGGCGCCTATCACGCGGTGGCGCGATTGCGCGACGGCACGGTGGCCGCTTGGGGCAATGGGCAGATCGTGGGCAACGCCACCAAGGTCCCCGCAGGCCTCGCGGGCATCGTGGCCGGGGCCGCTGGTAACTTTCGATCGTTGGCGGTGGACGCGGCCGGGAAGTTGACCGTGTGGGGCACCGCGCCCGCGGGCATCCCGCCTTCCGCAGCCCAACTGGCGGGCACGGTGGCCCTGGCAGCGGGCGAGTACGATACCTTCGCGTTGAAAGTGGATGGTTCCCTGCTGGCGTGGGGCAATGGCGGGGGTTCGACCCTGCCAGCCGGGTTGCCACCCTTGCGCTCCATCCGTGCCGAAGGCTCGCACGCCGTCGCGGTGGGACGGGACGGCAAGGTCTACAGTTGGGGAAACTTCGGTGACGAACGGTACAAACCGCCGAACTTCGTCGGTTCGGTGACGGCGGCGGCGGGCGGCGGCATGAACCTCGTGGTGTTTGCCAACGGCGGCGCGGACAGTTGGCCGGAGAGTGGTTCCGACTACGGGTTGACGAGGGATTTGCCGCCGTTGAAAAACCCATTGGACTTGGCGGTGGCGCCCGGCGGGGAGTTCGCCTTCGCGGTGGCGCCGCCGTTTCCGGGCGACGATCGCGCGGGAGCCATCCGGGTCGCCGGATCCCATCTGGCCGTCAACGGGGACAACAGCGCGGCCTCCCGGGAATCGGGCGAGTCGGATCATGGAACGTCCCCGGGCGGTGCGTCGCGATGGTGGGAGTGGTCGGCCCCCGCGTCCGGTCTGGTCTCGATCACCCTGAACAGCAGCAGCCATCAGATGGAGGTCTACCGCTCCGGCGGTTCTGTGGGGACACGGACGCCGGACAACCAAGGTCGGTTCTTCCCGATCTCGTTCACGGTCCAGACCGGCAACCGCATCCTCATCGCGGTCGAGGGATTGATGGGGGTGACCGAGGGCAACCGCCCGTTCGAGGGGCCGTTCGGATTCAACCTCGACGTGACGCCCCCGCCGGACAACGACCGGTTCGAACGTCGGCAGGCATTGGGATCGACCGGGGCGATTGCGGTCGACGGCACGCTGACCGGCGCGGGCCGCGAATCCGGGGAACCGACGGTCGGCGCCGGGGGTTACCCGGCGACGGTTTGGTACGATTGGACGGCACCAGCCACGACCGGTACGGAAGGCACCTGGACCACCGTGTCGGTGACCGGCAACGAGGAAGTGCTGCCCGATCTCGAGGTCTACGCGGGCTCGGCGCTGCCCGAACTTTCGTCGGTGCCGGGCGACCGGCGGGTCGTGGGATTCACCCGACAGATCGGCTTCCTGGCCCGTGCCGGGACCCCCTATCGCATCGCCGTGGCAGGCCGGGATTTCGACGGGAGTGGCTTGGTCTTCAATGAAACCTACGGGCGGTTCCGTCTGGGTTTGGTTTCGGCCCCACTCGCGATCCGCGGTTTCGACGTGGCGGTGACCACCAACAAGACCGACCGGACTTCCCGGATCACCGGGACGGTCACGGTTCAGAATTTCGGTTCCCGGACCTCGGGCCCGGTTCGCCTCCAACTTTACCAACGGCCCGGATACGCCTTCCGGAACGGAATCACGAGTCCGTCCCTCGCCCCCGCCCAGTCTCCGGCCTTGGTGTCGGTTTCCCTGGGCAACACCGGACTCGGCCCCGGGGAATTCCGGACGGCCGCCGTGTCCCTGCCGTTGCCGCCTTCGGATGGCGGCTCGATCGTTTGGAACGAGGCCAATGGGTACGGGGGATTCGCGGTGTTGGAGGAGCAGGCCGCGCGAAAAGCGCCCGGAGCGCTCTGGCGCGCGGTGGACCGGAAACTCCTGGGCACGGGCCTCTGGCCCACTTTCTCCGGACTTTCCAATGCCGGGCCCGGAGGCGGGGCCATCCGCGTGGACCCCGGGGTCTATCTCGCCGGCTTGGACCTGGTGCAACTGACCGGCGTGCGGGTGAACGGACCCGACCAATTGCGAGGCGGCGCGCGAACCAACCTGACGGCGGCGGGACACTGGAGCGACGGGGTGGACGAATCCATCGAACCGCTCTGGGAAGTGTCGCCGCCCGCGACGATCTCGCCCACCGGCCTTCTCGACACCGGCGCGGTGATGGCCACGCAGGAATTAGTGGTGCGCGCGACCTATTCCAGCGGTGGATTCGACGTGGTCGGCGAGAAACGCGTGACCGTGACCGTCACGCCGCTGCGATGGGGTTCCGTGGTGCGCGTGGGAACGGGCTTCGGCCTGGGGCTGTCCGGAGAACCGGGACGCAGGGTGCGTCTGGAACGATCCACCGATCTGGCATCGTGGAGTGGCTCCACGGAATTCCTCCTGCCGGCTGCGGGAACGCTCGCGGTGCCGTTGGTTCCCACCGCCGGAAGCACCGCCGAATTCTATCGGGCCGTGCTGATTCCGTGAACTTGGCAAGCCCACGGGAATCCCGGACTTCGGGCCGGGGCCGCGGGCTGCCGGATGGATCCGGTCGTGGCCGGTCCGGGGAAAGGGGAGATTGGCTCCAGAGGAAGGGCTCGAACCTTCAACCCATCGGTTAACAGCCGATTGCTCTACCATTGAGCTACTCTGGAACCGTCGAGGCCGCGGAAATTAGCGGCGTGGTTTCCCTGCCGTCAACGGGTTTTCCTGCCGGATTTCCATCCCCCGACCCCGCCCACCCGCCCCAACCCCGGGCCCGGGGCCCAAACAGGGGCCTGCCCGCGCTTGGCGGCAACCCCGATCCACGCCAGCCTCCACCCGTCCGATGCACGAATTCGATCTCATCGCCCGGCTCAAGCCCCTCCTTCCGTCGAACGACTTTGTCGTCGCGGGCGCGGGCGACGATTGTGCCGTCCTCGATCTGGGCGATCTCGGCCACCACACGCTCCTCAAGACCGATGCCGTCGTCGAGGGCATCCACTTCACCCGCGACGCCGATCCCGAACGCGTGGGACACAAGGCCATCGCCCGTTGCCTGAGCGACGTGGCCGCGATGGCGGGACAACCGATCGCCGCGGTGGTCACCCTGGCATTGCCGCCGGGACACGACGCCGGCTGGTGCGAGGCCCTCTACCGGGGTTTGTGTCGCACCGCCGCTCGGCACCAAGTCGCCATCGTCGGCGGCGAGACCACCACCAATCCCGACCGCGTGCTGGTCAACGTCGCGATGGTCGGCCGCGTCCCGCGGGGCCGCGCGATCCGCCGGTCGGGAGCCCGCATCGGCGACGCCCTGTTCGTCTCGGGCGAACTGGGCGGGTCGATCGCGGGGCGGCATCTCGAATTCGAACCGAGGTTGGCGGAAGCCCGCTGGCTGGCTTCGTCCGTCGACGTCCACGCCATGATCGACGTGAGCGACGGGCTGGCGGGCGACCTTCGGCACCTGCTGGCGGCCAGCGGTGGCTTGGGTGCCGAGATCCGCGCCGTCTCGTTGCCGATAAGCCGGACGGCCCGCGAACGGGAGCGGACGGGCGACCTTGCCAAACCCGCCTTGCTGGCGGCACTCACCGACGGCGAGGATTTCGAACTGCTCTTCGCCGTCGCGCCTTCCGATGCCGTCCGTGTCCTCGACGGCTGGAAGACCATGTTTCCCGAAGTGCGCCTCTCGTGCATCGGCAGGATCACGGCCGATCCCGCGGTGATCCTGTGCGCCAACACCGGGATCAAGCCCATGCCGCGGGGTGGGTACGAACATTTCCACGGGACGCCATGACGTGCCATCGCACGACATCCGCGGCCGAGACCGAGGCTCTGGGCGAGCGACTCGGACGCGTCATCCCGCGTGGATCCGTCCTCGGGCTCAGCGGCGATCTGGGCGCGGGCAAGACGGCCTTCGTGCGCGGGTTCGCCCGCGGACTCGGCTGTTCCGGACGCGCACATTCGCCGACATTCGCGCTCCTCAACGAATATCAGGGCGGACGCTGCCGCCTGTTCCATCTCGACCTTTACCGCCTTCGGGGACCCGAGGACATCCGCGGGGCCGGCCTGGAAGAATACCTGGTCGCGCCGGACGGCATCGCCGTGGTGGAGTGGATCGAACGGTGGTGCGAGGACGGCCCGACTCCGGGAGTCCGTCGCCTCCGGTTCGAAACCGTGGACGAAAACACCCGGGACATCCGCGATGATGACGCTGGCACTTGAATTCTCGGGCGAACGCCGGTCGGTGGCCGTGGCCGATGGCACCCGGGTGCTGGTCGTCGAGCATCAGGACGCCGGACGTTCGACCCGGACCATCGCGTTGATCGAAGCCGCGCTGGCGAAGGCGGGCGTGGCCAAAGACGCGGTCAAACGCATCGCGGTGGGCATCGGCCCGGGCAGCTTCACCGGCATCCGCATCGCGATCGGCGCGGCACAAGGATGGCATCTGGCGACCGGTTGCCGGGTGGCGGCCGTGGGCAGTTTCGAGGCTTTGGCCCGGGCGCTTGCCGAGGAGGCGCCGGGGGCATGGTTGCTGGCCGCCGACTCCCAGCGGCACGAGTTCGCGGTCGCCACCGCCATCGATGGCCATCTCTCGACTCCGCCCGTGTTGATCGGCCGCGACGCCCTGGCATCGCGCATCGCGTCCGGCGAGCGGACGGCCGGCGTGGATGCCACCACCGTCGGTACCGGCGCGTTGGCCCGCCAACCCGATGCGGGATGGATCGCACGGATCGCCGCCGACGGTACCCGGGACGTCGCGCCGGAAACCCTCGCTCCCGTCTACCTGCGCGAGGCCAACTTCGCCAAGGCGCCGCCGGGCCGGGTGATTCCCGGCATCACCGACACGGACGCCGACGGTTGAACCCCATGCCGATCTTCTGGGAATGCGACCGGTGCACCGCCTGTTGCCGTTGGCCGGGACAGGTGAAGGCGACCGAGGAGGAGATTGCCCGGATCGCGGCATTCCTCGGGATGACGACCGACGACTTCGTCCAGAACCACACCCGTTTGAACGCGGCCCGGAACGGCTTGGCATTGCTCGACCAAGCCGATGGTTCGTGCGCGTTTCTCGCCGGCAACGATTGCCGCATCAATCCGGTGAAGCCGCAGCAATGCCGGGATTTTCCGAACCTGTGGAATTTCCCTGGTTTCACCGAAACCTGCCGGGCCAAGCCCATCGACATGTCGCCCGACGTATGGCGAATGAAAGTCCGCGAGGCAACGGGGCGCGCCGCGGATCCGCCCGCCGGATCGGGCGAGTAGCCCTTGCCGAACCCGCCCGTCGCCCTCGGCCCACAGAGGCAGAGGGACACACAGAGGCAGAGGGACAGACCTTTTGTCGGTCACAGAGGGACAGACCTTTTGTCGGTCACAGAGGGACAGACCCTTTGTGGTTGCGAGGCCCACAGAGGCAGAGGCAGAGGGACAGACCTTTTGTCGTTGCCACCCGTGCTGGTCGACCTCGAAGCCCTGGTCTTGTGCATCGTCCCGGCGAACGGGCGAGCGGACGACCGGCGGGGATGCCACTGCCGTCGGTACCGACGCCTCGGCTGCCAGCCCGAACCTAAATGGGGCCGGCAGAGCGATAGAGGGACAGACCATTTGTGGCGCGAGGGTGCCGACAGAGGGACAGACCTTTTGTCGTTCCAACAATGGGAGAGGGCCACTGCATTCAAGTCGGAACTCCGCCTTGGCTTCGGATTCCGCCATCCTCCAGTTTGCGCCATGCCTTTTCGCAACCAGGGCGCCGCATTCGCCATCGTCTGCCTCGTGGCGCTCGTGGTGCCAGCACTGCGCGCCGTCTCCCAAGACATCGTGTTCGACGGCATCCCGGAAGGCTCCATGCGTCTGGTCGAACGCGACGAATTCGTGGCTCGTCTCGGTCCCTTCGACCGTTCGGCACGGCTCAAGACCAACGGCATCGTCACCGAAGGACGGTTCCTGACGTTCATGGCGGGAACGGTCCTCGAATGGAAACCCGCCCAACGGGCGCGGATCCAGGCCGCGTATGGTTCGATTCTACCCGCGCTGAAACATCTGGCGCTGCCGTTGCCGTCACCGGTTCACTTCGTCCAGACCACCGGCGCGGGCGAGGGCAACGCGGCCTATACCCGCGGCCACGCCGTGATCCTTCCGGCCGGCGTCGTCGACGGGCCGGCCAGCGCACTTCCATCGCTGCTCGCACACGAGCTTTTCCATGTCTCCTCACGCTCGAACCCCGCATTGCGCCACCGACTTTATGCGGCGATCGGATTCCAACCATGCGGCGAAGTCCTTCTGCCACGACACCTGCGCGACCAACGAATCACCAATCCGGACGCGCCGGCCAACGCCCACGCCATCCTGGTGGAAGTCGACGGCAAAAAGGTCTGGGCGGTCCCGGTGCTGCATGCGTCGTCCGCCACTTACGATCCCGCGAAGGGCGGCGAGTTCTTCGACTATCTGCTATCCAACCTGCTGCTGGTCGAACGGATCGGGGTTTCGGGGCATCGTTTGATCGACGGCCCCAAGGGACGCATGGTTTCGTTCGCCACGGCGAAGGGGTTCCACGAGCAAGTGGGCCGCAATACCGGATACACGATTCATCCGGAAGAAATCCTCGCGGACAATTTCGCGCTGCTGGCCACTGCACCCGAGGGGGTCAAATCGCCGGAGGTGCTGGAACGGATCCGTGCGGCACTGGCCATCGGCGCGGGCAATTGAGCATCCCGCGGAACTCCGGTTGCACGATGGATTGGGTGATGGATAGTCGCGGCATGCCCTTTCGCGATCCATCGGGGCGACGCACGGCCGCGTTCACGCTGGTCGAGCTGCTCGTGGTAATCGCGGTCATCGGCATCCTCGCGGCAATGCTACTGCCAGCCTTGGCAGGGGCGAAACGCGAGGCCCAGACCTCCAGTTGCCGCAACAACCTCCGCCAACTGGGCATCGCCCTGCAGTCCTACGCGACCGAGCACGACGACGCGTTGCCACCAAACAACTACGTCTACGATGTCGAGAGCAAAGACCCGCTGCAACGCAGCGATTCCTGGGCCCCGGGATTGGCTCCGTACGACCTGACCTATTCGAACCTTCAGGCAGGCGTGTTGTGGCGCTATTTGGCAACGCCGCAAACCTACCACTGCCCCGCGGACAAAAGCGTGGTCCTTTTGGAAAACGGCCAACGGACGACGCGATTGAGAACGCGCAGCTACAACCTGAGCCAAGCCGTCGGCTGCGATGTCGCCCCGAGCTACAAGAAGTTCACGGTCATCGGTCCGCCGGGACCCTCCGGATTGTTCACCTTCATCGATACCCACGAGGACTCGATCTTCGATTCCGTGTTCGGGACGCCCGTTCCGGACTCCGATTACGGCGACACGTGGTTCGATGTCCCCGGGAACCGTCACGGTCAGGCGGCCTGTCTGGCGTTTGCCGACAGTCACGTGGAGAAATGGCGCTGGAAGCATCCCAAAAGCGGCGCACAGTTCTTCACGCAGGCGACCAACGTCCTGGACCGCGCCGACTTGGTGCGACTCCAGACCTCGATCAAACTTTCCTACGACTAGGGCGATGGCGATGCCAGCTGCGCCGACCGCCCCCTGTCCCCGCGAATCTACCCATGGAAACCTCCGAGACCGTGCAATGCCCTTTCTGCGGGCAAGCTTTCGACCTCGCGATCGACACAAGCCTGCCAGACCAACGCTTCACGACGGACTGCGAAGTCTGTTGTCGGCCGTTCGAGGTGGTCGTGGAATGTGAGCCCGGCGAGGTGCTTTCGATCGAAGTGATCGGGACGTGACCGATCGGACTCGGGTCCTGAGGGCGTCCCACGGACGCGGCACGGGACCAAGCCGACTGCGGATACCAATGGGGGATCAACCGAACACCTCCACCCGGAGGTCCCGCAATGAGAAGAAGTCCGTGGCCACCCCCTTCAAACGCCGCGCCCCATCCTTCCGCCTCGGGCCGAACCGTTTCCTATAAGCCAGAAACACCGACTCCACGAACTCCTGCCCGCCGAATGCCGCGCCGTCGCAGAAGTATCTCACGCGGCAACGCATATAGTCCCCCAAGGGAAGCCGTCCCTTGGCCGCCAACACCCCCAGGGCCGCATCGCGCTGCAGGGTTCCCCGCAGCAACCTGCCGTCGCACCCCACCGTTTCGCGTCTCTCGTCGCCCTCCAGATAGAGATGGGTTCGATACAACTCAAGCGCCGCGATCTCGGGGACATCCTTCCCGCCTTGCAACGCCTGGGCCAATGCCTGGATTCCCTGCCGCGCCCAACCGACGCCGGCCACGGCTTCTCCGTAACCACTCCACCGGTAGTCCTTGGGATCGGCCACGATCCCCGCGCGCACGGGATTCAAATCGATATATGCAGCCATCGCGGACAATGCCCTCCCGGCGCCGTCCACCAGCACGCTTTTGAAGCGTGCTTCCCAAAGCGTCCCCTCCCGGCCGACCCGGCGGTTATACCACTGCGTGAAACGTTGCTTGAGAAGCTTCATGAAGGCGCTGACATCCCACATTCGCGCGTGATATCGCGCCAACCAGGCGGCCTCGCCTTTGGCATCCCCCTTCTGGCGAAGCGCCGCGAGTTGCTGCTGCGCGGTACTGGCACCGTGGTTGCCGGAGAGCTTGTGCAGCATCTGGACCACGGTGTCGGAAGCGGGGCGTTCGGATGGCTCGTCGGGGCGCTTGGGCACGGCCAGAAGCAGGTGGAAGTGATTGTCCATGACCGAATACGTCAGGACCTGCACCCCGCAAAAGATCTCGTATTCGCGCATCAGGGAGACGAAGCGGTCCTTCTCGATGTCCCCGAATATGAATCGGCGATCCACCACCCGTGACACGCAGTGGTAGTAGCCCACCGGGCAATGTTCCGGCGTTCTAAGCCGTGCCTGTCGCATGCCGACGAAGGTGGCAAGCGATTCCCATCGCGTCCAATTCGCGTGCAGAAGGCCGCCACATCCGCGCCGACCCCTTCGCAGCCAAATGGTCCAGCCAAATGGTCTGTCCCTTTGTCGAATATTCCGATGCCGTGCGGGGGGGCATCCGCGGCATCCACGTCGAGGTCTGCTGTCAACTCGGCCTTTTCGAATGGTCGGACTCGGCCCCGACATCCGGACAAAGGGACAGGGCTTTGGTCAATGTCCCGCCACCAAGCCCGGCGGCAGTTTGGAACCGCCGCGTGCGGGTCCACACGACATTGGCACGACATGGGGACAGGTCTCTTGTCACACGACATGGGGACGGGTCTTTGGTCATGGCGCGGATCACGCGCGGCCGTGCAGGAGCGGCGCCGAGGCGCCGGGATGGTTTCCAGCCG
>WBXI01000024.1 GCA_008933025.1 Verrucomicrobiota bacterium | reverse complement strand
TTGGCGCCGAGACGATGGTCGTTCGACGCGCTGGCGACCGCGGCGCGGAGGAGACCCGCATGGCGGTGGACGGCGCGGATGACGGCGGCGCAAAACACCAGGAACTGCATGTTCTGGTGGGGCGTGCTGCCGGGCTCCAGCAGGTTGCCCTGCGTCGCGTTCCCAAGCGACCAATTGAGGTGCTTGCCGGAGCCGTTGACGCCGGCGAACGGCTTCTCGTGCAGAAGGCACTCGAGACCGTAGTTCCGCGCGACCCGCTTCAGCACCATCATGATCTGCTGCTGGTGGTCGGCGGCGACGTTGGCATTCTCGTAGATCGGGGCGATCTCGTACTGGCTCGGGGCGACCTCGTTGTGGCGGGTCTTGACCGGAACGCCGAGCTTGTAGAGTTCGGCCTCGGATTCATGCATGAACGCGAGCACGCGCTCCGGGATGACGCCGAAGTACTGGTCCTCGAACTCCTGCCCCTTCGGCGGGCGGGCTCCGAAGAGCGTGCGACCCGACGAAAGAAGGTCGGGACGCGTCAGATAGAAATTGCGGTCGATCAGGAAGTACTCCTGCTCGGGACCCGCGGTGGCGGTCACCATGGCAACATTGTGGTGCCCGAACAGTTTCAGGATGCGGCGGGCCTGCACGTCCAGCGCCCTCATGGAGCGCAGGATCGGGGTCTTGACGTCGAGGACCTCGCCGGTCCAGGAGACGAAAGCCGTCGGGATACAGAGGGTAACGCCGTTGGCAGTTTCCTCGAGGTAGCAGGGGCTGGTGACGTCCCACGCGGTGTAGCCCCGGGCCTCGAACGTCGCCCGGATGCCGCCGCTCGGGAACGAGGAGGCGTCGGGTTCGCCCTGGATCAGCTGCTTGCCGTTGAACTCGGCGATCGCGCCACCCTTGCCGTCGGGCTCGAGGAAGCTGTCGTGCTTCTCCGCCGTGATGCCGGTCAGGGGTTGGAAAATATGGGCATAATGGGTCGCGCCGCGTTCAAGAGCCCAGTCCTTGAGGGCCAGGGCGACGACGTCGGCGGTGCTGCCCTCCAGGGGAGAGCCGGTTTCGATGGTCTTTCGGAGGGACTTGTAAACCGCCTTCGGGAGGCGTGCCTGCATGACCTTCTCGTTGAAGACATTTTTGCCGAACAACGCGGCGGAATGGCTGTCTTTGAATGCCAGCGTGTTGGAGACGCGCTGGTAGTTCGCGGCCGCGATGGCCGCCTGACGTGCGGGACTGGCGCTCATGGTATGATTTCTGTGGAAGCGTCCCAAAGGCGGGACGCGGGGTTCTACGGATTCAGGGCAATGTTTTCAAACGCTACTTGTTCACAAAGCCGCGCCCGATGAAAATCGGGCGCGGCCCGGAGATGGACTCAGATCAGCCGTGGTATGCTTCCTCGCCGTGTTCGGCCACGTCGAGCCCTTGGTTTTCGACGTCCTCGGTTGCACGGAGGCCAACCACTGCCTTGACGATGTAGGCGATGACGACGGTCCCCACGACCGACAGGAGGATCGTCACGCCCATCGCCTTGAGTTGCTCGATCCAAAGACCGCCTCCGGCGACCAACTTGTCCAGGCCGTTGGATTTCGCGTAGCCGTTGGCAGCGGTGAGGTTCGAATTCACGTCGGCATTCGCCAGAACGCCGGTGATGAAAGCCCCGAGCGTCCCACCCACGGCATGCACGCCGAAGGTGTCGAGCGCGTCGTCGTACTTGAGCATCGGCTTGAGGAAGGCGCAGGCAAGGTAGGGCACCACTCCCGCCAGCACGCCGATGATCATCGCGCCCTTGGCGGAGACGAAGCCCGCCGCCGGGGTGATCACCACGAGACCTGCCACCGCGCCCGAGCAGAAGCCGAGGATGGACGGCTTGCCGCCCCGGATCCATTCGATCACCGGCCACACGAACGAAGCCACCGCGGCCGCGATCGTCGTGGTCATGAAGGCGCTCGCGGCGATGCCGTCGGCCGCCACCGCCGAACCGGCGTTGAAACCGTACCAACCCACCCACAGCATCCCGGTGCCGATGGCGCAGAGGGCCATGCTGTGGGGTTGCATCGGCTGTTTGCCGAACCCGATGCGCGGGCCAAGGATGAGGCAAAGAATCAAGGCGCTCCATCCGGAGCTCATGTGCACCACGGTGCCGCCGGCGAAGTCGATCGCCTTGATCTTCGCGTCGCCGTTCCACACGCCGTTCATCAGTCCGTCAACGCCCCAGACCATGTGGGCGAGCGGGAAATAGACGGCCACCATCCACAGGCCAACGAACAGCATGATGGCGGAGAATTTCATGCGTTCGGCGATCGCGCCGATGATCAACGCGGGGGTGATGATGGCGAACATCAGCTGGTACATCGCGTACACCGACTGCGAAACCCAACCCGCGTAGTCCGTGTTCGGCGCGGAAGTCACGTCCTTCAGGAACGAGAATTTCGACAGGCTGCCGAGGTACGGGCTCCCGGAGGAGAAGACGGCGCTGTAGCCGAAAAGAACCCACAGAATGGTGACCAACCCCGCGATGCCGAAGCATTGCGCCACCACGGAGAGCATGTTCTTGCGCCGCACCAACCCGCCGTAGAACAGGAACAATCCCGGCAGCGTCATGAACAGGACCAACGCCGAACTGGTCATCAGCCAAGCGTTGTGTCCCGGGCCCGGCGACGTCGCCAGCGCCGTGGGGGCATTGGTTTGGCGCGCACCGTTGGTGATGTACGCCTCGATGTCGGTCAACCGGTCGTCGACCGTCGGCTTCTTGTCCTCCGCGCGCAGACTGGCCGTGGCCAGGAACAACGAGGAGACGAACGTCAAAAGAAGGAAGATTTTTTTCATGGTTATATCTGTGTTCGCATTGCGACTCCTGGCTCAAACCGCGGCGTCCCCCTTTTCCTCGGTGCGGATGCGGATCGCCTCCTCGACCGGCGAGACGAATATCTTGCCATCGCCGATCTTTCCGGTCTTGGCCGCCTTGATGATCGCCTGCGTCGCATCGCCGACCTTCGCGTCCGCAACGACCAGTTCGATTTTGATCTTCGGGAGGAAATCGACCGTGTACTCGCTGCCGCGATAGATCTCGGTGTGCCCCTTCTGCCTTCCGAAGCCCTTCACTTCGCTGACGGTCATGCCTTCGATTCCCACGTCGTGGAGGGCATCCTTAACCTCTTCGAGTTTGAAGGGTTTGATGACGGCTTCGATTTTCTTCATGCGCAGTTGCCTTGCCGGAACCTGTTCAACGATTCGGACCGCCGGTCCGGTTCGAATCGTACCCCCACGTTTCCACGCAGGTGGGCGGACTCCGGCAAGCAGCCCGGATGCCACCCACTTCAATCACCACTTCATCCAATTATGCCCCAACCATTTACACGCTAATCTTTTCCATGAACCTCAATACTGACCACTGCCAAGTGGCTTTTTTTGAACATATCCGGCGATTCGCACCAAGGGCTGGAAGCCGGTCTCCATGGCACCGCCGCCGCGAGCCGTTTGTGCCGGCGCCAACCCCAAGCCGCCAAGGAAACGGCCATGCGTGAGAATCGCGCATCTGGCGTGAACCTTCGTCGGAAAGGGCCTGCCGACGGCGGCGCCAAGACTCACATCTCGTTGATGGACAACGAATCTCTGGACGTGGCACCAACAGTGCTTGGAACGGGGAAAGGCGTTGACACTCAGAAAGTGAGGTCACTAGAGTGCGCGCCGCGTTAAGCCCGCTAAATCACACAAAAAATCTATGAATCGACTCCGTTTCCAGCGTCGCAGCGCGTTCACGCTGATCGAACTGCTCGTCGTGATCGCCATCATCGCGATCCTTGCCGGCATGCTCCTCCCCGCTCTGGCCAAGGCCAAGGCCAAGGCGCAGAAAATCAAGTGCGTCAACAACCTCAAGAACGTCGGTCTTGGTTTCCGCATCTTCTCGACCGACAACAACGGCAGCTTCCCTTGGAATGTGGACATCACCCAAGGTGGCAGCCAGACCAACGGCGCGTTGACTTACCTGCACTTCGCCGCGGTCTCCAACGAGCTCTCGACCCCGAAGATCGTCGTTTGCCCCTCGGACGGCCAGCTCACCGGTGAAACCGCTGGTCGCCTCGACGCGACCAACTGGACCGCTGTCGTGAAGGCCCCGCTCAATGGCAACAAGTACATCAGCTACTTCGTTGGTCTCGGCGCTTCCGAAGAGAATCCCCAGACGATCCTCTCCGGCGACCGCAACATCACGGCGGACACGACGGCTGCCACCCAGACGCTCCTGAAGAACACGGTGCTGAACTCGGGACCTGCCGCCTACAACATCACCGCCGCGGTTGCCTCCTCCATGCCGACCGCGACCGCGACCAAGAACTTTGGCTTCACGTCCCGCACGCATGACAGCGCCGGCAACATCCTGCTCGGCGACGGTTCCGTGCAGGGCGTCACGTCGTCCCGCTTCCGCGAGGCGATCCGCGACGAGGCCGCCAGCACGGGCAACCCGATCAGCTGGTCGCTCCCGAACTAAGTTCGACACGAAGACAACGAACTTTGCAGGACGAAAGGGCACCCGGAAACGGGTGCCCTTTTTTTGCTTCCGACCGGTGGTGCGGATGCGCGCCCCTGGCGCCTCTTTGGGCTAAAGGCCGGAAGTCACGAGACGGACCACCTCGGCGATGCCCGCGCTTGGACGGAATCCCACCAACCGTTCGAGTTTCCGCACGTCGGGGCGACGCCGTGGCATGTCTTGAAACCCCGCTCGGTAGGCGATTTGGTACGGAACCCTTTCGATTTCCACCGGTTTGCCCACCGTCTGCCGGACCAACTCGGCGAGTCCCATCATCGAGATCTCGTCGTCGTGGCCAATGTTGACCACTTCGCCTCGCGCAGCCCCACAAGCCCGAAGCCGCATCAGGGCCTCGATGCAATCGCGGACGTGGCAAAAACAACGGGTCTGGGTCCCGTCGCCAAACACCCGGATGGGCCCGCCTTGGCGCGCGGCCTCGATGAAACGGGGCAAGACCATGCCAAACTGCCCGCTCTGCCGTGGCCCGACGATATTGAACAAACGCGCCACGGTTACCGGGACGCCGCGCTCGCGGAAAAATGCCAGGGCAAGGAACTCGTCGAGCAATTTGCTGCAGGCATAGCTCCATCGACTCGCCGACGGCGGTCCGATCACCAGATCGTCTTCCTCGGCGAACCATGGTTTGTCGCTCCGGCCGTAGACCTCGGAGGTCGAGGTGATCAGGACCGGGGTCCGTCTCGCCACGGCAGCCCCCAAGACTGCCTCGGTCTCGCGCAGGTTCGTCTCGATGGTGTGGATCGGAGCATCCAAGACCAACTCCACGCCCACGGCCGCGGCGAGATGGAACACAAAGGAGGATTCCGCAACGAGTGTCTCCAGATCAGGATGAGCGGACACCGCAGCCTCGATCACCCGCAAGCGAGGATTTGCCTCCACCCCGGCGAGATTTTCCCGGCGGCCCGTCGAGAAATCGTCGATCACGACGACGGATTCACCGCCGCCGAGCAACCGTTCGACAAGGTGGGAACCGATGAAACCGGCCCCCCCGGTGACCAACACGGGTCCATGATGCACGCCCCGAGAATGCCCGGTTCGGCGGACGGTGCCACAGCGGAATCCACCACGGATCCTTTGGCCACGCGCCCATTGCCATCCCGGATGACCTGTGGTGCGAAACCGGGCGGTTTGCCATGTTCACGCCCATGACTGGGCTTTCCCCAACCCATTGGTTGGCGGGCATGATGTCGTTCCTGGCCGCCACCGTGGTGGCAGGCGCAACGAACTCGGCGTGGTCGATGCGCGCATGGCAGGCAGTCGACGGGTTGCCGGACAACACGGTCGTGGGCGTCGAGCAAGCCGCCGATGGGTTCCTGTGGGTCGCCACCCAGGAAGGTTTGGTCCGTTTCGACGGCATCCGGTTCCAGGAGTTCGCGCCGGTGTCGGCTGCCGGGGAGGCGAGCGGCCTGATCCACGCGCAGTTTCTCGACCGTCGGGGCCGCCTCTGGATCGCCAAGGAACTTGGCGCGTTGGTTTGTGTCGATGCAGGCAGAACCACCGCCTTCACATCGATGGACGGCTTGCCGGCAGTGGAAGCACGCCAGATTCTGGACGATCCGGACGGCGCGCTCTGGATCTCCTATCTGGGGGGCGACGTGGCATGCATCCGCGACGGGAAGGTCCGTTCGTACACGGCCACCGATGGATTGCCGAGGGGCGGCACCTGCCAACTTGCAATGGGGAACGACGACCAGTTGTGGTTCTCAAAAGGCGCCCAAGTGGGTGTTTTCCGCGCGGGCCGATTCGTCGCGTTGGCCACGTGGGTCGCCCAACGAATCGCCGCGGCTAGTTCCGGCGGTCTCTGGACCTGCGTGGGTGTGACCCTTTCCAAGTACCGCGAGGGCTCGGGGATCACCGCGTGTGGCACCTTGCCAACGGATCTCCCCAACGTGACTCCAACCGTACTGTTCGAGGACCATTCAGGCGTGCTGTGGATCGGGACAAGCCATGCCGGCTTGTTCCGATATGACGGCTTGGGCATCACGAGCGTGGACACGTCCCACCATGAAATCCGCTGCCTGAGCGAAGACCGGGAAGGCAACGTGTGGGTCGGAACGCGGGGTGGCGGATTGAACCGATTGCGCCCTCGGATTGCGGAAGTCGTGGACGTCGGCTCGGGCGTGCCCTGGGAGGCGGTCCGGTCGGCGTGCCAAGACGTCGGCGGCGTCCTGTGGGCCGTGGCGCAAAGCGGCACCGTGGTCAGGAAACAGCCCTCCGGTTGGACCCCGTTGTCGGCCAAGGATGGATGGTCCATGCACCATGCGCAGTGCGTAGCGGCCGATCCGAACGGCGGCGTTTGGATCGGCACGCAGTACAAAGGCGTGCATCGATGGATGGACGGCAAACTCGTTTCCAGCACTTCCATCGCCAACGGGCTTGCCCACGAATGCGTCAACGTATTGTCGGCCACCGAAGCCGGCGACCTTTGGGTCGGGACCGAATCGGCCGACACCCTGCAGCATGCCTTGCAGCGGGAGCGGGGCGGCCATTGGAAGACATTCGGGTTGCCCAACCGCACGGGCAGGATTCTCTCGATGGCGGCGGATGCCGGCACGAACGTCTGGGCCGCCACGTCCACCGGCCAATTGCTGCGCGTCGTCGACGCCGCGTTCGTCGACGAAACCGCACCTACGCTCGCCACCCGACAGGCCATCCGCTGCCTGCATTTGGCTCCGGACGGCAGCCTGTGGATTGGCTATGCGGGCAGGGGCGTGGGCCGATTGAAGGCCGGGCGCTTCAGCCTTTGCCAACGCCAAGACGGGCTTCACAACGACTACATCTCGCAGATGGTTTCCGACGGGCGCGGCCGCCTTTGGTTCGCGGGAAACCAAGGAATATTCAGCGTCAAGCAGCGGGAGCTCGACGCTTTTTGTGATGGCGACTTGCCTAGGATCCGGTCGTTTGGAATCGGGCGCAACGAAGGCCTTCCGGGCATCCAGGCGGGCCATGGATTCTGGCCCGGGGCGGTGGCCAGCAGCGAGGGGCAGCTGTGGATTCCGATGCAATCGGGCATGGCGGTGATCCAGACCTCGGGATCGACGGACGACACGAAGGCGCCTCCGATCGTGATCGAACGCGTGACGGTCGACGGACGGACGGTGGCACGGTACGAACCGACCGAAGGCGACGGCACCCTTGGGATTCCCCGGGTGCCGGGATCGGGCGGGAAATCGAGGCCCGTGCGTTTGCGACCGGGTTCCCGGCAGGTCCAGTTCGAGTTTACCGCACCGAGTTTCGCCGCGCCGGGAAACGTCGGGTTCAAGTATCGCCTCCAAGGACTGGACCCGGGCTGGGTGGCTGCCGACGAGAGACGAATCGCAAGCTACGTCCACATTCCACCCGGCGATTACCGCTTCGAAGTGGCCGCCTGCAGCGAGGCGGGCATTTGGAGCGAAGTCCCCGCTGGCATCGCGATTATCGCCGAACCGTATCTCTGGCAAACGACATGGTTCCAGACGGTCGCGCCGGTCTCGGCCATCGGCTTGGTTGCCGCCGGGCTCTTGTTGGCGACCAAGCGCCGGCACCGATACCAATTGGAGCGCTTGGAGCTGGAACGAACCATGCAACGCGAACGGGCTCGGATCGCCCAGGACCTCCACGACGATCTGGGCGCCGGTCTGACCCAGATCAGCCTGAACACCGCGCTCGCACAGAATCCCGCCGTCACGCCCGATACCGCGTGTGGATTGCTCCAGGAAATCGACCAACGGGCGCGGGAATTGGTCGCGGCCCTCGACGAGATCGTCTGGGCCGTCAACCCGAGGAACGACACCGTGCCGGCGCTGGGCAGGTATCTCTGCCAATTCGCCCAAAGTTGCCTGCAACCGGCCGTAATTGCCTGCCGGCTCGAGGTTGCACCGGGCTTGCCCGACACTCCCGTCGTTGCCGAGCAGCGGCACCATTTGTTCCTGGCCTTCAAAGAGGCACTGCACAATGCAATCCAGCATTCCGGGGCGAGCGAGTTGCGGCTCGAAATCGCCGCCCTGGACAGAACCCTTTCGGTATCCATCGCGGACAATGGACGGGGTTTCACCCACGGAAATTTTTCCGAAGGTGCCGACGGTCTGGGCAACATGCGCGAACGCATGGCCCGCCTCGGCGGGCGTTGCGTCGTCGTCACCGCGCCGGGGCAAGGCACCACCGTCACTTTCCAACTTCCCCTCCCAACCGACCGGCAATGAACCGTTGCCCGACAGCGGCGGTGGGATGCCGTCGGAAGCACGTGGGAGTGGTTCCATCGTGCCATTGCCATCCGCACGAAACGGCGGTGAGCATTGCATACCGCACCACCGCATCTCCCTGATGACGCCCCTTTCCACGCCGGAGGCACGTGCCGCCGTCCCGTCGCCCACCGCGACGACAACCGTAGCCGTCGTGGAGGACGATCCCGGGTTGCGCCGCACATTGGAACGGATGCTGAACCTTTCGACGGGATTCCGTTGCGTGTGCAGCTGCGGCAGTGCCGAAGAAGCACTGAAGGCGATCCCGCGCACGCCACCGGACGTGGTGTTGATGGACATCCATCTGCCCAACCGATCGGGGATCGAATGCACGGCTCTGCTTCGGCAGCAGATGCCCGGCCTGCAGATCATCATCCTGACCGTCTACGACGATGCCGCCACGCTGTTCAAGGCATTGAGGGCCGGCGCCTGCGGCTACCTGCTGAAACGGGCGCGGCCGGAGGAGATCCTCGAGGCCATCCGCGAGGCCCAACGTGGCGGGGCACCGATGTCCAGCGAGATTGCCCGCCAAGTCGTTGCCGCCTTCGAGGAACCGACGCCCGTCGCGGGACCGGACGACGCCCTGTCCCGTCGGGAACACGAAATCCTCGACCACCTCCTGCGGGGGTTTGCCAACAAGGAGATCGCGACACGACTCTCGATCAGCGTGTTCACCGTCAAGAATCACCTGCGGCATATCTACGAGAAACTCCACGTGCGTTCCCGCACCGAGGTTTTGCTCAAGTTCCGGGACGCCCGGGGGGAAACCGACGGCAGGCCCGCCCGCGGCTGAAAGGGACCCGGCGCAGGGCGGACGGTGCCAATGACAGGCCCGTGCCGCGGGTCTGGCATCCGGAAAATGGTTCCTGCGTGCCATATCTGCGCTTGCCTCGCGGGCATTAAAGTGTCGGCTGATTCCCGTCTCACGAACAGTCGGCGCGCTCCCGTATGCACGCGCGCACCCATATCCACAACACGTCTCAGGACCGATGAAAAAAGACATTTATCCCATAGCGGGCGGACTGCTGCTGGCAGCGCTTTCGTCGCTGCGCACCGACGCCGCGGCCAACACTTGGAACAACGGTGCGGGCGATTCCCTTTGGAATCTCACCAGCGCCAACTGGACCTCCCCCGCCATTTGGAGCGACGGTGCCGACGCACTGTTCGGCGCGACGGGCGCCGGCACGGTCAACCTTGGCGAACCGATCTCCGCCGCAAGCCTGACCTTCGCCGCCCCGGGCTACACCATCACGGGCGGCATCTCGGGCAATCCGCTCACCCTGCTCGGCAGTGCCCCCGGCATCACGGCCAATGCCAACGTCGACATCGCGACGACCCTCGAGGGCACCTCCGGCCTGACCATCCAGGGCAATTCGGTGGTCACGTTGTTGGGCGACACGGAAACCGGCAACCACTTCACCGGCGGCACCTTCGTGAAGAGCGGCACGCTGGTCCTCCGCGTCCAGAAAGCCACCACCGCGGGCGTCGAGTACGGCGTCGACAGCATCGAGGCCATCGACGCCGGCGCCACCGTCAGACTGGGCACCGTCAACGACGGGTTGGACACCGCCACCAGCAACTCCCGCTCCGCCAACGGCCAGATCACCATCGGCGGCTCGGTCACGCCCCACCGCCTGAACCTCACCGGCGGCACCTTCGACACCAACGGCGACGACAACCAGAACCAAGTCCCGCAGCCCTCCGGCACCGGCACGATCATCAACACCTCCGCCACCTCCCGCGGCATCATCAAGTTCACCGGTTTCGGCGAGACCACCACGTTCTCCGGCAACATCAAGGACGGCGGCACCACCATCACCCGGGCGTTCAGTGGTCCCGGTTACCAGATGAACGTCGATTCCCAGTCCGGCAGTGCCGGCACGCTGATCCTCGCCGGTTCGAACTCCTTCAGCGGGTTTCTGCGCATCGGCAACGGCGGCACCATCAAGCTGAGCGGCGAGGGCACCCTGGGCTACCCCGCCCCGATCAACTGCCCGGCCCGCCAGATCATCCAGAACAACGGCACGGTGGATCTGAACGGCACGAGCCAGAAGACCGGGTTCTACAATGCCGGTGCCGGCGCCTTCGTCGTCAACAGCGCCGCGGGCACGCTCTCCACCCTGACCCTCTGCTTCAACTGCACGAACCTCACCGTTCCCAGCCAGGGCGGCATCAACTGCAATCTGGCGGACTCCCCGGGACGCATCGGCATCGTCAAGGAAGGCATCGCCATCCAACCGCTCAACGGCGCCGCCAACACCTACAGTGGCGACACCGTCGTGAACGACGGCACCCTGCGCATCGACCAAGCGGGGGCGGTCAGCCCGAACAGCGACTTCCGCCTGTCGACCGTCAAAGGAACGTTGAACCTCAACTACGCCGGCACGGCGCCGGTGAAACGCCTGTTCATCAACGGGCATGAGCTTCCGAACGGCACCTACGGCGCCAGCACGGCGCCCATCTCGGGCACGGGCTTCATCCAGGTCACGGCTTCGACCGCGGTCACCACCCCGCCCACGCTCGGCTTCACCATCACCCCCGGCGGCGGCGGCGGCGGGGCCGGCAGCTTGTCCTTTTCCTGGACGGGCGGATTCAAGTTGCAGTACCAGGTCGACGCCACCGGAGCGGGCCTGACCGGCAACTGGACGGACTATCCCGGCGGCAACACGGGCTCCGTGAATGTCCCGGTTTCCAAGGACAACAACGGCGCGTATTTCCGCCTGACGCCCTTGCAGTGAGTCCGGCGACGGCCCTTCGGGGTCGTCCCGATTCGCAGGTTTCAATCGCGGTGGCGGGGAGTACCCTCGGTGGGCGCTCCCCGCCTTTTTCATGCGGCACGGTTGCCGACGTCGGGACCGCACATGATTCTCCCCCCATGAAACCCCTCGTGTTCCTGTTCGGTTGCCTCCTCGCCTCCGGGCTGGGACCGCACGTCGACGGCGCTGTTTTCGCCTCGGAGTACGAACTCCTCCGCAAACTTCCGCCCGCCATCATCGCGCAATTGTCCCCCGGCCATCCCGATTCCCAGGGGTTCATCGGCTTCCACCAGCGTCAGGGACAATGGTTCGAGGCCGGCATGCAGCGGGGCGGTTGCTGGATGCTGATCGGCGCGGTCGTCGCCGGGGACGAGAAGGGCGCGGACGAGGCCTGGACATCCATCGAGGCGACTTTCGCCCGCCAGATCGACGACGGGGGGTTTCTCTCCAACCCGAAGCCGGAAGCCACCCATCCGCCGACGCTACCCGAGCGCGTGGAAACGGCGTTCTTTTACCTGCAGGAACTCGGTCACGCGATCCTGGTGCTGCAGGCATCCCCGATGGAACCCCATTTCCACGCCCGGATCGCCAACCTTCGACCGAAGATGCGTCGTGCCTGCGCCTTCATCCAGTCCGGCTACGACGGCATCATCCGGAAGGCCGGCCACACGGCCAACCGCATGTTCATCGCCGCGAAAGCATTCGGCCTCTGCGGGGTGATCCTCGACGACCCCGGGCTCAAGGCTTCCTCGAAAAAACTCGTCGCGGTGGCGCTCGCCAAGCGCGATGCCGAGGGCGTGTTCGTCGAGAACGGCGGACGCGACAGCAGCTACAACGCCGTGTCGATCCTCATGGCCCGGGTGCTCGCGCTCCATTTGCCGGATCCGGAATTGGACGCCGCATTGGTGCGGACAATGGTTTGGGAACGCACCCGCATCCTGCCGACGGGCGAAGTCCAGGTCGGCGGCAACACCCGCACCGGCGTGGGCAAGGAAGTCTTCATGGGCCAACCCAAGAACGTGAACTATCGCGAGGTGGCCTTCGCGCTCTGCTATCACGGCATGGTCCACGACGATCCCGGCGCCATCGCACTCGCGGAAAAAGTCCTGGCCTGGCCGGGTCGCGGCAAGCCGTGATCCATCCGCGCCGCGCCGCGAATCATGGAAACGCCGCGGCGACGCCCTCCGCGAGTCGCTGGCGGAATTCGGGGGTCTGGATCCGGCGCGCCTCCTCCGGGTTCGAGAGAAAGCCCCCTTCCACCAGGATAGCGGGCCGATTCTGCCACCGAAGCACGTCCATGAAGCGCGCATGGCGGACCGCGCGGTCCTCACTCCCCGTCGACGCGATCACGGCGCGATGCACGGCCACCGCCAGGCGCAGGTTGTCCGCGTCGTGGAGATTGTTGGGGAATGCCCGGCCCACCTCGTCGGCGTATTCGCGCACCACATGGGACGCCATGCCGCGGGGCGTCAGGCAATAGGTCTCGAGCCCCGCCGCCTGCTGGCTGGGAAACGACGAGTTGAAGTGGAGGCTGACGAACACGGAGACGCCTGCCGCTTCCGCGAGATCGACCCGCTCGGCGAGGGCCAGATCGAGGTCGTTTGTCCGGGTCATCGTGACCTTCCAACCCCGGGCTTCGAGCAAAGCACGCAGTCGGAAGGCCCAATCGAGCGTGAGATCCTTCTCGAATTGGTTGCCCAGAATGCTGCGGGTGCCCGGTTGCCGTCCGCCGTGTCCCGGATCGATCATGATCGTGCGCTCGACCGGATGCCACGGTCCGGATCCCAGAAGCGGCTCGACATGCGACTCGATGTCCAGGGGATGAAGCCAGAGTTGGCCCGCGACCACGCGGGGTTCGAACCCCAACAACAACCGACGTCCGTTCCATTCCGCTTCCTTCTGGCCGACGACGACGGCAAAGCGGCCGGCCGGCGCCTCCGTTTCATAGCGAAGGTCGCGGCCGCGCGTCACGGGATGCGGCGCCGACCAACCGTGGTCCCGCAACCACGCGGTGATGTCGTTGGTATGCCGAAGCCCGCTGCCGGTTGCGTTCCCGGCAGCGATCGAATCCCGGGAGACCGGTTGGGAACGGGGCACGGGCACCGCCGTGGGCTCGGGTGGCCGCACCACGGGCGGTTCCGGGGGAACCGGAACCACGACGGTCGGGGTCGGCGGGTGGATGACGATCCCGCTCGGGGGAATCACCGGACCCGACGGACGCTTCGCGGCGCACCCCCACAATCCGCACGTCGCGACGATCAACCCGATCTTCCATGCCACTCGAAACATCCGCTCGCCTCTACGCACGACACGATGCGGACACAAGCGGGAACCGGTCTGGGGAGGAAATACCGCGGCACCGGCCGCGGGATGGGCGAAATGTTCCGGAAGGGCTGTAAGCCGAATTCTGTCTTCCCCGCCCGAAGACGGGGGAGAAGGTCATTTGTCTGAGCGACCGATACCCGGGATCGTCCGACTTGCGCCGGAATGGAACGGGCCGTTCCACGACCCCCTATTTGGTCTTGCTCCAGGGGAGGTTTTCCATGCCCCGCCGTTTACACGTCGGGCGGTGGGCTCTTACCCCGCCTTTTCACCCTTACCGAATCCCGCGAACGGGACCCGGCGGTTTGTTTTCTGTGGCACTGTCTGTGAACCCGCCCTTTCGAACGGACTCCCCGCGTGTATCCCCGGCCTAACCGGGGTTACGCGGCCCCCTGCCCTGCGGAGTTCGGACTTTCCTCCCGCGGCCGAAACCGCGAGCGACCTTCCGCCCTTCCGGAACCCACTCAACCTAGGGCCCGGGCCGGAGGATGGACAGCGGCAATTCGGACGATCGCCGTCGGCGTCAGCGGACGAACGGCACATCGACGATGCGGGCGCGCAACTCGCCGCGCGATGCCGATGCCACCAGCAATTCGGTCCCGCTCCGGAAACATTCCCGTCGCACGTAGCCCAACGCGATCGCTCCCCCCGCACTGTCCGACCACGCCACGCTCGTCAATTGGCCCACGTCGCGACCTTCGTATCGCAGCTTGTCTCCCCGCACCGGAAGGCCGCCGGAAACGCAATCGATCCGTAGTCCCCGCAAGGCCCGGGTCACCTGTCCATAGGTCCGCAGGCGCGCGAGGATTTCCTGACCGATGTAGCACCCCTTGTCCAAACTCACCGCGCGTCCCTCGATTCCGGCCTCCGGCGGCAGGTTCGATTCGTCCATGTCCACGCCGAAGCGGGGGACGGCGGCCTCGATGCGGGCGAGTTCGAACGCGCTCCATCCCGCGCCACATCCCCCCTGGGCCTTGGCGGATGCCAGCAGGCGGTCGTGGACCATTCCCTGCGCATCCGTCGGGACAAACATCTCGAAGCCCGGCAATCCGATCCTGGGCTGGTTGACCAGATAGATCTCGCCGAGTCCGGCGGGCGAAACCGTCGAAAAACCAAGTGCCGAAGCCGGCGGTTCGATCCCCAACTCGAGTCCCGCGACGGCCTCCGCCGCCCGCGGACCCTGCACCGACAGCAATCCGTAATACGGGGCCGCATCCACCACCTGCACGTCGTCGGCGATGATGTGATGTTCGAGTCTTTGGCGGAACGCGGTCGATACCCCGGGCTCGACGTCGAGCAGCAGTTCCTGCGGCAAGGCATACACGAAGGCGTCGCACTGCATGCGCCCCTTGTTCGTGACGACCGCCGTGTAACAACCCTGGCCCGCCTTCAGTCCCTGAACGTCGTTCGTGACCTGCCCATGGAGCAGGCGCACCCGATCGGCACCCGTCAGGCAGAAGCGACCGCGAAAACCCAGGTCGAAGACCGCCGCGGACTCGCGCAGCGCACGGTACTCCGCCGACGGATCGCCGTAATGCTCGACCATCTCGACCCCATTGATCGAGCCGAACACCGCGCCCAGCGATGCGTGCAATTCGTGCAGCGACAGCAAATCCATGGGAGCAGCCTACCCGCACTGTCGCGTCCCGCCAAGGCAGGCGCCCGACGAATCCTCCCCATTCCTCCCGAAGCCCACGGCCGGAGCCCCAACGCCGTGTTGACGTTGGCCATCGACCGCTGCTTGGTTTTCCCGTCGGCCAACAGCACCCAGCATGGCTCCGAAGCATTCATCCGGTTGGACCCGCGGCACGACGCCTCGCGGGATTGCAGCTGTCCTCGCGGTCCTCGTGTCGGTGTTCGCCGGCACCGCGTGTCGGGTCCGGCCCGATCGCGAGGTTGCTTCCCACGCCGCCTGGCGCGCCGCCCGCGCGAAATCCATCGGGGGACCCGACGGTTGGGCAGCGCTTGCCGGACTTCATTGGCTGGCCGAAGGCCCCCAAACCATCGGCACCAACCCGACCTGCAACCTCCGTCTGCCAGCCGGCAGCGCGC
Source organism: Verrucomicrobiota bacterium (assembly GCA_008933025.1). GTDB lineage: Bacteria > Verrucomicrobiota > Verrucomicrobiia > Limisphaerales > UBA9464 > UBA6176. Next base: position 14,664 of record WBXI01000024.1, on the reverse strand, counting down.
CCGGGCTCGTCGGAACCCTCACCCGGACCGGACCCCGCGTCGGATTCGAGGCCGCCCAAGGGGTCGAGGTCCAACTCCGGGGCGTTCGGATCGGCCGGATCGACCTCAAGTCCGATGCCGGTGGAACGCCCGACGAACTCAGCGTCGGCCGCATCCGCTTTTGGCTTCTCGAGCGCGGCGACCGCCGGGCAGTGCGTGTCCGCGACCCCGAATCTCCCGAGCGCCAAGCCTTCCGTGGCATCCGGACCCACCCGTTCGATCCGCACTGGGTGATTCCCGCCCGATTCCAACCGGCGGTTCCGCCCCGTCGCGTGCGGATCGACGACGTCACGGGAGGCGCCGCGTGGGAAACGGTGGCGGGCACGCTCGTTTTCGAGATTCGCGGACAACCGTGCCGGCTTGATGCGCTGGAAGACCGCGAGGAGAAGGATCTCTGGATACTTTTCGGCGATGCCACCTCCGGTCGCACCACCTATGGAGCCGGGCGTTTTCTCCACGTGCCGATGCCAGGATCGGACGGGCGGATCTCCATCGATTTCAACCGCGCCTACAACCCGCCCTGTGCGTTCACGCCGTTCGCCACCTGCCCGATCCCGCCGCGGGAGAGCTGGCTGCGGGTGGCCATTCCCGCCGGCGAGATGGCGCCCGCCCGGCATCCTTGAACGGGACCGAAGTGGCTGGCCAATCCGCGGCCCCGCCGGCAGCTTCCCAGCCCAATGTTGCCCCAGTTTTCGGCGATGCAGTGGGCGCTCGCGTTTCTGGCTGCCGCCGGGATCGGGATTTCCAAGAGCGGCTTGCCCGGCGTCAGCCTGCTCCATGTGGTGGTGTTCGCGCAGTTGTTCCCGGGGCTGGCATCGACCGGCGTGGTGCTGCCGATGTTGATCGTGGGCGACGTGGGTGCGGTGCTGCTGTTCCGGCGCCATGCGCGGTGGGCCCATGTCTTCCGCACCCTCCCGCCGGCGTTGATCGGCGTCGGCGTCGGTTGGTGGCTGATGGGTCGGTACCCCGACGCGCGCTGGAATCCGGTCATCGGCGGCATCGTCCTTGCCTTGGCCCTGCTGCAGATCGGCCGGAACTGGCGTCCGGCGTCCTTCGCCACGGTGCCGCACACGCGGATGTTCGCATGGACGGTGGGATTCGTGGCCGGGGTCGTGACCATGCTCGCCAATGCGGCCGGCCCGGTGATGGCGTTGTACCTGATGGCCGTGTCCCTTCCCAAAGACGCTTTCGTCGGCACCGCCGCCTGGTTCTTCCTTCTGATCAACGTCCTCAAGGTACCGTTCAGCGCGCAACTCGGGTTGATCAACGCGCCGTCGATCGCGTTCAACGCCCTGATGGTTCCCGCGATTGCATTCGGCCTTTTCGCGGGGCGGGCCTTGGTTGCACGCCTTCCCCAACGACTGTTCGACACCTTGGTGCTCGCCTTCGCGATCCTCGCCGCACTGAAACTGTCGCTGGCGTAGGTGGCCCCCGCCCGGGCCCGGCCCTCAGTTCCGGAATGAGTACAGCGCCTTCTCCGTCCGCACGTACACCCGGCCGGCCAATGGCGTCGGGGTGCTCAGGGTCGTCTCGTCGAGATCGTTGCGTGCCAAGATTTCCGGCTGGTCGCCCGCGCGCATCACCACGCAATTGGCCCGGCCGCTCGTGAAGTACACTTTGCCGTCGCCCGCCACGGGCGAGACCTTCACGTCGGCAGAGAACAATCGCTCCTGCCACCGCACCTTGCCGCTGGCCGCGTCCACGCACGAAGCATTGCCATCGTCCCGGATCAGATAGACGCGCCCCTGGTAGACCACCGGCGTCGGGCAATCGGGCGAATAGCGATTCAACGTCCAGCTGCGGTCGTCCTCGCCCAGCTTCCCCGTTTTTCCGGATGGCACGGCCACCGCAAAGCCCCGGTTCTGGAATCCGGACGCCACCGCCACGATGCGTCCATCGCCCGCCGCCGGGCCCGAGATGGTGCGGCCATAGGGGTGGGGAACCTGAAGACCACCCAGGGTCCAGAGAACGGCGCCGGTGGCGGGATCATGCCCGGTCATCGCCTCGGCGCCCGAAACCACGATGTCGGTCCGGCCCGAATCCCGGACGACCAAGGGGCTCGAATAGGAATCGTTCCCTTCCTCCCGTGCGCCCAACGTGCGGTCCTGCTTCCAAACGTTCTTCCCGGTCGCCGCGTCGAGCGCGAGGAGGAAGGAGGGGCCTTGGTGCATCCAAGCGATGTAGAGTCGTCCGCCCGACAACAGCGGTGACGAGCCATAGCCATGGTTGGCGTTGTAGGCCCCGTATTCGGCGGCGAGATCGCGGTGCCAAACCACCTTGCCTCCCTCGTCGAGGCACGCCACGTCGCCGGTGCCGAACAAGACCCAGGAATTCCTGCCGTCGGTGGCCGGGGTCGGCGTGGCCATGTTGTGCAACTGGTGCGACCGGACCCGGCGCTTGGCGACGGTTTTGTCCCAGATGACCGAGCCATCCTTCTCGGAATAGGCCACGACGTGCAGCGCGGTGTCCGGCGTCTGCGACGTGAGCCATACACGCCCGCCGGCAACGACCGGGGACGACGCGCCGCTGCCGGGAGGCACCGCGGTCCAAGCCAAGCCATTGGTCCGGGACCAATGCACCGGGAGATCGCGGTCGGTGCTCACCCCAAGCCCGTCGGTGCCGCGCCAACCCACCCAATCCGCACGAACGCCGGCGGCCACCGACAGGACGAGAACGGCGGCGTGGAACAAGGAACTCGACCTCATGGGATTCGGGATTGGCTTTCCCCGGTGATCAGGAACGCGGTCCGGGCCCGTTTTTTCCCGCAACCGGATCGACCGTTTCCGCCGCCACGGCGCCACCGGGCCCCGAGGTTCCGTCGCCGGAACCATACGAGCCTTCGTCCGGGGTCAGCGGACGGTGGTAGTACGAGGCGTAATAGTAAGTCGTGTAGTAATAGTACGGGTTGTCGATCGGCACGCCGTTGACGATGAGGCCCAGAATGGGGGCGCCGCGCTGTTGGACGGTATTGATGCCCATCTTTGCGAAGCGCATCGATGTCTTGCCGGCGCGAACCACGAAGAACAACCCGTCGAGAAACGCGGCAATGGAGAAGGTGTCGTCGATCGCGGTCAGCGGCGGGCAATCGAAGACCACGTAGTCGAACTGGCGCCGCAACTCCATGATGAGGTCCTTGGTCGCCGCACCGATGAGGAGTTCGGAAGGGTTTCCGGGACGCGCGCCGGCCACCATGAGCGAGAGGTTCTTGATGGGCGTCTCGCGGATCGCATCGGAGAGACCCAGGGTGCCCTCGAGCACTTCCGACAGCCCGCGTTCCAGAGGTTGTTCGAAATAACCATGGATGTTGCCGCGCCGGAGATCGGCATCGACCAGCAGCGTCTTGTGGCCCGAGTTGGCCAGCGTGATGGCGAAATTGGCGGTGAACGTGGTCTTGCCGTCGCCGGGGACGGCCGAGGTGACGGCCAGCAGGCGCTTGCTGGTGCCCTCGGGACTGAGCAGCAAGGCCGAGCGGATGCCGCGGAGTGATTCCGCGAACATCGTGTGCGACTTCATCCGGTGGAGCAGCAGGTAGCCTTCCTTGTAGTGCTTTTTGTCGACCTCGGGCAATTGCCCGAGGATCGGCTCGCCCAGCGCTTCCTCGATGCGCTCCGGGTTGTCGAGGCGATCGTCGAGCTTGTGGAGCAACAGGAGCGCGACCACGCCCAGGATGAAGCCGACGCCGACGCCGGAGAGGACGATCTGCGGGCGGGCCGGCGCGACGGGGATCGGGTCGCCGCCACCGGATTCGGCGACGTTGAACTGTTCGTCCTCGACGGCCAGGCGGGTGGTCGCGGCGAGGTTGCGGTTCTGGCTCTCGAGCTGTTCCTTCACCCGCGCCTCTTTCTTGAGCAGGCGTTCGTAGTCGTTCTCGAGGGAATTCTTCTCGAAGACCTCTTCCTCGAGTTCGAGGATCAACTTGGGATACGCGTCCTCGCGCATGCGGAGCCGCCGGATGGTGGCCCGACGCCCCTCGTCCGCCATGCGCAGGGCCTCGTCGATCTCCTGCTGCTTCAGGGCGACGTTCCGGGCCAGATCGACCATGTAGGGATGGTTGGTCCTGAGGTTGTTGCCCTTCTCGAGGTACAGCGCCTGGAGTTTGCGAAGCTCGAATTTCAGCGCGGGATAACTCGCGCTCTGGAGGTAACCCTCCTCGTCCTGTTCTTCCTGCGTGCGATCCTTGGAAACGCGCACCCGGGCCGGCCGTTTGGACTCGATGTTTCCCGCCGCGACTTCCTCGGCGGTAGCCGCCTCGTAGAGTTTGCGTTCGGTCTGGAGCGTCAGGTATTCGCTCTTGGCCCGCTCGAGCCGCTCGCGCGACCTCGCCCCCGCATCGGTGAAATTGGCGATGTTCCACTTGCGGGTGAACTGGTCGATCTCGTCCCGTACGTTTTCCAACTCGCGCTCGCTCTGGAGAATCTCGCGGTGCAGCGTGGCCTCAGCGCTGCTCTTGAGGTTCACCAGCATCTGTTTCTTGTAGTCGATGAATTCCTGCGCCCAGGCCAACGCGAATTTCTGGCAGTAGTCGAAGTTCGTCCCCCGCACCGTCATCACGTACGTGGCGCCGCGGCCCGCAAGGGCGTCGTATTCGGGTCGTGCCATCCGGTTCGTCGCCCCGCCGCCTTCCTGCAACCGCTGCATCACCCGCGTGATCACGGCGCCACCCTTCATCATCGCGATCTGGGTTTCCGTGACCCGCGCGTCCTCGTCGATCTGCGCGCCCTGCATCCCGCCCGACATCTTCACCTTGGGCGGCACCGCGAGCACCGACCGCGCCTGGAAGATGTCCGGCTTGGACATCGCCTGCCAGGTCCCGATGCCCAGACCCGTGACGGTGCACACCACCACCAGCAGCCAACGTTCCGCCAGGATCTTGAAGTAGCGCCGGAAATGCAGATACAGGTTGATCCGGTCGACCATCGACGTGCCGTACCCTGGCAGCGGCGTGTTGTGCGACGAATAGGGATATTTCATTGGGAACGGTGCTCAGAAGCCGACGATGGTTTTGCGCGGCACCTGAACCCGGTCGCCGTCCTTCAGCTCGAAGTCGGCCGACCGGTCGTTGTTGTTGAGCACGTCGTTGATATTGACCGTGTGGCTCTCCGGTTTGCCGTCGGCGGTCGTGCGGAGAACCTTGATCTTCTTTAGATTCGCAAAGTCGTTCCTCGGCAGGGCCAGGATGACGTCGGACAACCACAACCGCTGTCCCTCGGGCACCGGATAGGTCCCCTGCATCTCGCCGAAGATCTGCACCTTCGCGGCCGACCCCAGGGCCAGCCCACCGGCGGCGGGATTGTTCGCCGAGTTGGCCACGCCCTCGAGATCAAGATTCACCGACGCGTCGCGGTAGAACTCGGCGTCCAGTTTCGTCTTCAGTTCGCGGCGCACCTCCGAAAGATGCCGGCCCGCCGCCTTGACCGTCACGTAGGTGGAATGCGCGCGGCTGACATTGAAGTGGGCCTCGCCGGAATCCGTGATCACCACGCGCATGGCTTCCGCCCCGGAAGTCGGGTCCTGCTCGATCCGGAACCGGAAAGTGTCGTGCGGCTTGAGTTCGCGTGCCTCGGCATCGACGACGCCCCCTTGGGCCGTCACCGCGTTGGTGGCCGACGATGGCACGGCATTGGTGCCGCCGGGTGCCGTCGCATTGGTGGCCACAACGGACTTCGGGGTCGGTTCGGCCGCGGCCATGCGCGGCAGGCCGCCGAGCGCGAGCACCGTCAGGATTCCAAGAATGGGTCTGCAACGCATACCGTTAGAAAGAAATGCCGACGCCGACCGACACCGTGTTCGCATGGTAACCCCGGGTGGCAAACGTCGAATCGCGGATGATGTGCGAATAGCCGATGGATCCGCGCAGGTTGGGCGAAAACTGGTAGCCGGTGCCGACGTGGAAATCATAGAGGACCGCCGAATCGTTGAGCGTGACCGTCACCGGGACGAGGTAGTTCACCCCGTTCACCTGGTACACGAACAGCCCGCTGGACCGACCCGACTGCTTCACGTCGGTATAGGTGAACGAGGCGTTCAGCCCGACGTTTTTCATGAACTGCCATCCCAGCGTGTAGCCCGCCGAAAGGCTCTCGGTGAAGTTGCTCCCCAATCCGGACGTGACCCCGGAACTGACCGTCGCCGAGTGCGTCAGGTGCGGCGTCAATATCTGGCTGGCCGACAGATTCCAGGTCGGGCCACCGAAGTTCCGTCGGTCGCCCACCGTGCCGCTCGTCGAGAACTCCACGATCTGATAGCGGACCGACGCCGAAATCGTGATGTAGTCGTTCGGAGAGAACGACACCATCGGTCCCGCCGAATAACCCGTCGAATCGTTCTGGAAATTCTTGGCGTAGCTGGTGAACGACGCCCCCGCCGACAACCCCACCGTCCAGTACGGCGACAACCGGTCGTAAACCGCCGCGCTCAGCGAGTGGGTGTCTTGGTCCAGGATCGCGAAGCTGTCCTCCAACCCCCGGTTGATGTCGTACGAGTAACCGGCCGAAACGCTCACGTCCTTCGTCGGTGCCCAGATGCCCGTCAAACCGGAACTGTTCGACAAACGGTTCAGATTCACCGCCGAAGCACTCCCGTTGCCGGCGAGCTCCGAACGATAGTCGGCACCCGACGTCGTGCGATTGTAGAAATTCAGCATCACGTCCCCGACCAGCAGCCGGTATGCAAGGGTGCTGTTGGGCACCAGATTGAACTGGGTGAACGACTGGTAGTTCATGCTGTACCGGTACGAGACACCCAGATTCACATCGAGGCTGCTTTGGTCCGTGATCGCGTAACCCAGCCGAACGCCGACGGACGTCGTCACCAAGAGGTCGTCGCTGGCCCCCAAGCCATTTCCCGTCAGCAGCGCGTTGTCCGTGTAGGAAGTATCCACCCCGCCAAAAAAACCGTACGTCAATCCCGCCGCGCGCTTGCCCGGTCCCGCCATCGTGGGCCTCTGGTAAGGCAGCCCTGGAATCGCGCGGAAAGCATCCGCCGGGTCCCCCGCCCGGTTCGGCACCGTCGGCAACTGGCTGGCCGGCGCGTCCGTCAGGTAGCTCGGTACCCGCAGGTCACCCGCCGTTTGCGCCAGGACGGACGACGACACCCATCCGCCAAACCAACAGGCACGCGCCGCCCACCCCCACCCGCGGAGGGGCCTTCGATGTGGATTCATATCTGTTTGCAAACGCTGGTTTCTCGCTCGGTCGCACCATCCACCCCTACTTTTGGGCAAAACAATGGGCCCCTGAATACCAATTCCAATTTCCACCCCACAAGCTCTTTAGCCAGCGGATTCAAGGCGGATCCTGCACTCGGTACAGCCGAATCCGATCCGTCGGCCTCAAATCCGTCCATTCCGAGGTCTCCCCCGCCGCCGTGACGACACCGCCCACTTTCACCCAGTCCCCCGCCCCCAGATCGTCCCGGCTCCACACCTGGTACTTCCTCCCCGCCGCGCTCTCCCACTTCAAAACCGTCCCGCCCGGGGTCAACCGCACCGAATTCAGCCGGTACCCGTAGGATTTCGCGTCGGTGGGATCCGATCCCCGGGCCGCTTCCCGCCGGTTCGTGAATCCATCCCCATCCGGATCGCCATCGGGCGCCGCCGCCGTCTGGGTGAACGGCCGGAAGTAGCGCCTCTGGAAGGCATCGTCGAGCCCGTCGAAGTTGAAGTCCGGGACCGATGCGGCGACGTCCACGAATCCCGAAGCCCACGCCGTGAACCCATTCGCGGTCACCTGCACGCTCCGCATGCCCGGGGTCGCACCCGGCAACACCGTCACCGGCACCTGGACCAAGGTCAGTTGCCGCAGGGACGGACGCACCACCTCGGTGGTTCCGAACTGCAAGCCGTCCCCCGTGATCCTCAACACCGTCTCCGGCGGCAGCACCGCGGGCACGTACACGCCCACCCAAACATTGCTTTGCCCGGGCACCAAGCCCACCGGCAGATCGCCGCTTTGGCGATCGTTCCGTCCCAGACCGACCCGCATCTCCGTGATCCGGAACGGCGGGACTCCCGCCGACGGTGCCAGATTGCGCTCGACCACCGCTCCCGCCGACAGCGTGAACTCCGCGTCCGTCATCCCCAGGAACGACGTCGCCCCGTTCTCGTAGATCCGCGACGACGAAACATCGAGGTCGAGACCCCGAACCAAAAAAGTGTCGCCACCCGAGTTCGGGTCCAACGGTTGGACGCGCAGGCGATACGTACCCGGCGGGAGGCCCGGCATCCGGAAGGATCCGTCCGCCGCCGTCGCCGTTCCCGATTCCACGATGCCCCCGTTGCGCTCCGCGAACACCAGGGCTCCCAGCAAACCCACGCCACCCACTTTCACGGTGCCCCGCACCGTACCCGTTCCCGCAAGCGTCGCCGGCAATCCATAGGTTGCCCGCGCCCACGCCAATTCGTCGGACGATAGCCCAACCGCCGGCCCGACCCCGCCCCCTTGGTACCACCACAGGGTCGCGCTCCCCACCGGGGAATGGTTCAGCCCCAGCAAATGGCCGATCTCGTGCAACACCACGCTCTCCAGGAACGGGCTGTTGGCGCTCTGGCCGGTGATGTCCGTCAGGTAGTCCAGATCCCGGTTCACCAGGATGTCGCTCTCCACGATCGTCCCGCTCGGCGCCCCGGAAAGGTCGACATCCAGACCCAACACCGTCAGGGCGATGGTTCCCGAGCCGAAGGCAATCCGCTCGCCAAGACCCAGGTCGCCGTAGATCCCCTGCGAAAGCCAAACCACGTCGTTGTGCCCGTCGATCGCGCTGACCGTCGTCGGCGCCGTCCGCGGCGCGGCCTCCTCGAAAGCGATCTTCGTCCCCGGAATCGCCTGCCATTGGCCGAAGGCGGCCCGCACCGCGTTCCATTCGTTGGACTGCACCCCGCGCACCGACACCGTCGTGCCGAGGTGGAAGCGGATCGCCCGGGTCGAGGGGTTTTGGTCCGGCGGGGGCTCCAAACCCGACAGGTACTGGTCGAAGTTCCAACGCAAAGGCGGCGAACCGGATTCGCTGCGGGTGACCGCGGACCGGACCGGACCGCCCGGGAAAAAACCGAGCGCCAGCAACCAAACCACCGCTCGCGCCCGAGCCGCGTTCATCGGGTCACTCCTTTCACGCGCGCACCCAAGGCATCCAAGGTCAACGGGAGCCGGTTGGCGGGGCGCACCCGGGTCCCCTCGGGATCACCCCCGAAAAAGAGACCCCTCACCCAAGGCGCGCCGGACCCCGGGCGTTCGACATGGAACTTGCCCTGCGCCAATTCCAGCGTGAGCCATTCCCCGGACTTGTTCCGGACGGCGAACACCACCACTTCCTCGCCCAACCGGTACTCGGCGTCGCCTATCGCCACCACCCGCCGCGTACCCAGCGTCCCGCCCGGTTGGGTCAGCACCAACCGGTTGGTTGCCGCCCCTTTCCAGACATCCCGCACGGACAACTCCACCCGGCTGACCATCCCGCCATTCCCTTCGCGCACCGTCTCGATCGCGTCGACCTTGGCCACGACCACCACCTCGGCCCGCGCCGCGAGATCTTCGGGCGCCAGGGGACGCAATTGCGCCGCGACCGCCATCCACCCCCAAGCGAACCAACCCGCCGACACGCACCGCAACCATCCGGCCTTGCCGGTGGCGATACCACGCCTTCCCGGACACCCCGTGCCTCCAACCCGGACCGAATCCGGTGCCTTGTTCTGGTTTGAATTCATCTTGCCCGTCCGTGGCCGTTCAACCTTGGCTCTCCCGCATCCGCGCGAACCAACCGCCGGAGCGCAGCAACCGTGCCGGCGCTCCGACCTCGAGGAGCCGTCCGGCGTTCAATACCGCGATCCGGTCCGCCGTCTCGATGGTTCGCAACCGGTGGACCACCATGATCGTCGTGCGACCGCGGCGCAGTTCGGCGAGCGACGCCAGCACCAGCGACTCGCTCTCCGCGTCGAGGGCGCTCGTGGGTTCGTCCAGCAGCAACACCGGGGCATCCTTGAGGAAGGCCCGCGCCAACCCGATGCGCTGGCGTTCCCCGACGCTCAACCGCACCGCGCCGTCGCCCACCACCGTGTCGTAACCCATCGGCAATCGTTCGATGAACGCATGGGCCTGGGCCCAACGTGCCGCGGCCTCCACTTCCCCGCGCGACGCCGTCGCCCGGCCCAAACGCAGGTTGTCGGCAATCGTTCCCGCCAGCAGCGGCGATTCCTGGGGCATCACCGCCACGTCCCGCCGCAACGCGATCAGGTCCAGACCCCGCAGGTCCACGCCGTCGATCCGCACGATCCCGGAATCGGGGTCGAGAAACCGCGGGACCAGCTGGAGCAACGTCGATTTCCCGGCGCCACTGGGTCCCACCAGCGCGATGCACTCGCCCGCCCCCACCTCGAGGTCGATGCCCGACAGTGCCGGATGGCCGGGGCTGTAGCCGAATTCCACGCCCTCGAAACGGATCGACCGACCGCCGGTCGCCTTGGGCAAGGCGACCGGGCGGGCCGGCAGCGGCAACTCGCCGGGCTGTTCCAAGAGTTCCAACACGCGGGTCGCGCCGGCACGGGCCTGGCTCACCGTGCCGCCCACGTTCGAAAGCTGGTTCAGCGGTTCGTAGAACTGCGCCAGATACGCCAGGAACACCAGGAATTCGCCCAGCGTGATCCGTCCGGCCCGCACCGCATCCACCCCGAACCCGACGATCCCGGCCGTGCCCACCGCAAAGATCCCGCCCACCGCCGCGAGATAGGCCAATTCGGTCCGGTGCTGGCGACGCCGCGCGGCGTAGGCAGCGTCCGCTTCCAGCGCGTAGCGCCCGGCTTCCGCTGCTTCCGCCGTGAAACTCTGCAGCACCGGCAGGTGCGCCACCACCTGTTGCAACCGCGACGACAGCTTCCCGTCGGCCCCCTGCGCCGCCGTTGCCCGCTCCGACATCCCGCGACCGAACCACCGCATGGTCACCAACAACGGCGGCACCGTGGCCACGGCCACCCACGTCAGGGTCGGGTCCAACCGCCACATCACCACCGTCATGGCCACCAGCGAACCGGTGGCCGTCAGGAAGGCGAAGCCACCGTGCTGGAACAGCGTCTGGAACGCATAGATGTCCCAGGTTGCCCGGTATTGGATGTCGCCCGCCTGGTTGCCCCACAGGCGGCGCAACGAGAGGCCAAGCAACCAGTCGAACACCGCCGTGCGCACGCGCCGCAACCCGCGCAGACCGGTGTCGATCAGGACGAGGTTGAGCACGGCGTTCACCGCGGCGTGCGCGAGCGACACCCCGAGGAGGAATCCCACCAGCACCGGGATGCGGCCCGTGCCGAAAAAGCCGGGGGACTTCGCGGCGCCCGCCACGCCGCGGAGTTGGTCCACGACGAGGGCGACGGGCCAAGGCTTGAGAAGCCCGAGGCCCGTGGCCAACACGGCCAATGCCAGCGCCACAACCAGCCGGGGCCAGTCGGCCCGGTACCACCGGAAGACCGCGCGGAACAACTTCACGCGGCCGCCGGGCTACGCGTTGTAGGTGCTCGAACTCACGCGGCCACCCGCGCCGGTCCAGTTCGTGTGGAAAAACTGGCCGCGCTCGCGGTCCACCCGCTCGTAGGTGTGCGCCCCGAAATAGTCGCGCTGCGCCTGCAGCAGGTTCGCCGGCAACCGCGCGTTGCGGTAGCTGTCGAAAAACGCCAGCGCCGTCGAGAATGCCGGCACCGGGATGCCCTTCTTCACCGCCAGGGCCACCACGTTCCTCCACCCCTTCTGGCTCTTCTTGATCTCGCCCCGGAAATAGTCGTCGAGCAGCAGGTTGTTCAGCTTCGGATTCGCCTCGAACGCGTCCTTGATCTTGCCCAGGAACCGCGAACGGATGATGCACCCGCCGCGCCACATCATCGCGATCCCGCCGTAGTTCAGGTTCCAGCCGTATTCCTTCGCCGCCGCCCGCATCAGCATATAGCCCTGCGCGTAACTCACGATCTTCGACGCGTACAACGCGCTCTTGATGTCCTCGATCAAGGCCGCCTTCGCCGCGTCTTTCTTCGCCTGCGCGAACGCCGGCCGCGGGCCCTTCAGCTTGCGCGCCGCCTTCACCCTCTCTTCCTTCATCGCGCTCACGCACCGCGCGAACACCGCCTCCGCGATCAACGTCACCGGCTGCGCCAGGTTCGCCGAATCGATCACCGTCCACTTGCCCGTCCCCTTCTGCCCCGCCGCGTCCAGGATCTTGTCCACCAACGGCGTCCCGTCCTCGTCCTTGAACCCAAGGATGTTCCCCGTGATTTCGATCAGGAAACTGTCGAGATCGCCTTGGTTCCACGTCTTGAAAACCCCCGCCATCTCGTCCGCCCCCATCCCCAACCCGTCCCGCATCAGGCTGTATGCCTCGCCGATCAACTGCATGTCGCCGTACTCGATGCCGTTGTGGACCATCTTCACGTAATGGCCCGACCCGCCACCGCCCACCCAGTCGCAGCACGGCGTGCCCCCGTCGACCTTCGCCGCGATCGACTGGAAGATCGGCTTCACGTGCTCCCACGCCGCGACCGACCCGCCCGGCATGATGCTCGGGCCGAACCGCGCGCCTTCCTCGCCGCCCGAGACCCCCGTGCCCACGTACAACAGGCCCTTCGACTCCAGTTCCTTCACCCGGCGGTTCGTGTCGCCGTACAGCGAGTTGCCCCCGTCGATGATGATGTCGCCCGGCTCGAGGTGCGGGACGATCTGCGCGATGAATTCGTCCACCGCCGACCCGGCCTTCACCATGAGCATCACCCGGCGGGGACGCTTCAGTTTCGACACCATCTCGGCGATCGAATGGGCTCCCAGAATCCGGGTTCCCTTCGCCTCGTTGGCGAGGAAATCATCGACCTTGGAGGTCGTCCGGTTGTGCGCAACCACGGTGAAACCGTGGTCGTTCATGTTGAGGATCAGGTTCTGCCCCATCACGGCCAAGCCGATCAGGGCGATGTCGCCAGCAGGAGTGCTCATCGGTTCAAACGGTTCTAATGACTTGGCCACCCTAGGCAGGGACCCCGCCAAGGCGAGCGGAATTCGGGATGTTCACCCGACCGCGAGCAACTCCACCTCGAACACCAGCGTCGAGTTCGGCGGGATTGCCCCCGGATACCCGGCCCGGCCATACGCCAAGTCCGGCGGAATCGTCAGCTTCACCTTGTCGCCGACCCGCATCGTCGCCACCCCTTGGTCCCAACCCGCGATCACCTGCCCCGCACCCAGCATGAAGGTGAAGGGTTCGTCGCGGTCGACCGAACTGTCGAACTTCCCGCCGGTGGTGAACCAACCGGTGTAGTGCACGGTGACGGATTTTCCCTTGGCGGCAGGCGTTCCGGTTCCCACCACGATTTTCTCGATCTGCAATTCGGCATTGGCCATGGCCCAGCTTCCATCGGCGACCGGCCCGGGGTCAATCCACGGAAACCCGCGGCTTCCCGCCCCATGCTCCCCGCCCCGCACCCGTTGCCTCTTGTCCCCGCCCCAAAAACGAAAAAGGGCGCACCCGGTTGGGTGCGCCCGTGAGGCCCGGACTGGATGCGGGGGCGATCAGCCCTCGCCGTCCTTGACCTTCTCCTCGGCCGCGGCAAACGCGTGCTCGAGGGCGACGAGATCTTCGCCCGGCTTCAGCTGGTCGAGCATCTTCTGCTCTTCCTTCAACTGCTCCGCCGTGTAGTTCGCCGCCTTGATCGACAGACCGATGCGGCGCTCGCCACGGTCGATCTTGATCACGCGCGCGGTCACATCCTGGCCGACCTTGAGCACGTTCTTGATCTTGTCCACGCGCTCCTCGCTGACCTGCGAGATGTGGACGAGACCGTCGATGTCGGCAGGCAGGCCGATGAAGGCGCCGAAGCTCGCGAGCTTCGTGACCTTGCCCGACACCAGGTCGCCGACCTTGAAGTGCTTGTCGATGTGTTCCCAGGGATCTTCCCCGAGCTGCTTCACGCCGAGGCTGATGCGCTGGTTGGCCTTGTCGACCTCGAGCACCACGGCTTCCACGCCGTCGCCCTTCTTCAGGACTTCGCTCGGGTGGTTGATCTTGCGGGTCCAGCTCATGTCCGACACGTGGATCATGCCGTCCAGACCTTCCTCGAGCTCGAGGAATGCGCCGTAGCTGGTGAGGTTCCGGATCGGGCCCTTGACCATCGTGCCCGGCGGGTACTTCTCGTGGGCAACATCCCACGGGTTCGTCTCCAGCTGGCGGATGCCCAGGCTGATCTTCTGTTCCTCGCGGTTGATCCCGAGAACCACCGCCTCGACCTCCTGGCCCTGCTTGAGGACATCGGCCGGCTTGGCGATGCGCTTGGTCCAGGACAACTCCGTGACGTGCACGAGGCCCTCGACGCCCGGCTCCACCTCGACGAACGCGCCGTAGGGAACGAGGTTGACGACCTTGCCCTTGACCTTGGTGCCGATGGGATACTTCTGCTCGATGTTGTCCCAGGGGTTCGCGCTCTTCTGCTTGAGACCGAGGGAGACCCGCTCCTTCTCGCGGTTGACGTCGAGCACGACGACGTCGATTTCCTGACCGACCTTGAGCAACTCGCCGGGATGGCTGAGGCGGCCCCAGGTCATGTCGGTGATGTGCAGCAGGCCGTCCAGACCGTTGAGGTCGATGAACGCGCCGAAGTCGGTGATGTTCTTG
>WBXI01000023.1 GCA_008933025.1 Verrucomicrobiota bacterium | reverse complement strand
GATTGCGGCGGTTTGCTCATGAGTAACTAGAACGCTAGTTACATATGGACAAAAAAGAAGAGCAAACTCGTCTCTCTTCACATTTTCGTCATGCACCCTCGGCATTCGGCGATGCGCGGCAGTCCGTCGGCCATCCAAAACCGACGACGGAACTCCGTCCCCTGGAATCCCCCCGCACGGCGCGGTTGCGCGCCAGCCCGGGTACCCTAACCTCCCCGCCACGCAATGGCCGGTACCGACGCCCAACTTTCGCCCATGATGGCGCAGTATCGCCGCATCAAGTCGGAATTGCCCCGCGACGCATTGCTCCTGTTCCGTCTCGGCGACTTCTACGAACTTTTCTTCGAGGACGCCCAGCAGGGTGCCCAGATCCTCAACGTCTCGCTCACCCAGCGGAACGGCGTGCCCATGTGCGGCATCCCCTACCACGCCGCCAACGGGTACATCGGCCGTCTCCTCAAGGCCGGGCGCAAGGTCGCCGTGTGCGACCAGACCGAGGACGCCAAACCCGGGAAACTCGTCCAGCGCGAGGTCACCGCCATCCTGTCGCCCGGCACCCACTTCGACGACCGGTTGCTCAGCGCGGACCGCAACAACTTCCTCGCCGCGGCCACCCGCTCCGGGAATTCCTTTGCGCTGGCGGTGGTCGACCTGACCACGGGCGATTTTCGGGTCACGGAAACCGAGGAACGAAAAACGCTGGTCGCCGAACTCGAACGCCTGCGCCCCGCCGAACTGGTCTTTCCCGCGACCGACCGTTCCCTGCACGACCTCCTCGCGGGGCGCGGGGAAACCGCGCCGGATGCGGACGCGCCACCCGCCCAGACGGGCCCCGCCGGCGCGCTGTTCACCGGCGGCATCCTGATAGGGTACGACGACTGGACGTTCCTTCCGGAGACCGCGGTGTTCACGCTGCGCGAGCATTTCAAGGTGGCGACCCTCGACGGCTACGGCCTTCGCGGGCGCACCGCGGCGACCGGGGCGGCGGGCGGCGTGCTGCATTACCTCACCCACCACCTCCGCCGGGACGCCGCCCACCTCACCCGGCTCGGGTTCTACCGTGTCGCGGATTTCCTCGTTTTGGACGCGACGTCGGTTCGCAACCTCGAGTTGCTCGAACCGCTGCACGCGGGCGGCCCCCGCAACACCACGCTGTTCGGCGCGATGAACCGCACCGTCACCCCGATGGGCGCGCGCCGCATCCGCGATTGGATCACCCAACCCCTGTCGTCGACCCGGGCGATCCGCGACCGGCAGGACGCGGTGGCGGCTTGGCTGGCGGATCCGGCGGCACTCGCCGCCTTCCGGTCGCGCCTCCAGGAAGTTCGCGATCTCGAGCGAACCCTCGGGCGCCTCAGCCTCGGCTCCGGCAACGGTCGCGACCTCGCGGGACTGCGGCTCGCGCTGGCCCAATTGCCCGGCATCCGGGCCGTCCTCGCTCCCCTCGCCGGCCCGGTGCCGCCCGACGCCGAGCCTTCCCTCGGCGAATCCCTCGCGCCCGACGCCGACCCCGCCGCTTCGGAACCCGGCCTGATCGCGCGCCTCGCCGCGTCCATCCACGAATTGCCCGCGCTCGCCGAATTGCTGGGGCTCGCGATCGTCGACGAACCGCCGATGGCCGTGAAGGAAGGCGGACTCATCCGCGACGGCTTCAGTCCCGAACTCGACGAACTGCGAATGGCGGCGCGGGGCGGCAAGGACTGGCTCGCGAAACTCCAGCAGGACGAATCGGCGCGTTCCGGCATCCCCAACCTCAAGATCGGTTTCAACTCCGTCTTCGGCTACTACCTCGAGGTCACCCGGACCCATCTGGCGAAGGTCCCGCCCGAATACATCCGCAAACAGACCGTCGCCAGCGGCGAGCGCTTCATCACGCCCGAGTTGAAATCGATGGAACAAAAAATCCTCGGCGCGGAGGAACGCGGCTCGAAGCTGGAATACGATCTGTTCCTGAAGGTGCGCGAGGAAGTGCTGGGGGAATTGCGGTCGATCCAGGAAACCGCTTCCGCACTCGCCCAACTCGACGTGCTCGCGGGTTTCGCGGAGATCGCGCGGATGCACGGCCACGCGCGCCCGGTCGTGCGCGACGAAGGCGTGCTGGACCTTCGCGACGCGCGGCATCCCGTGCTCGAACAGGTGCTCGTCGACGAACGCTTCGTGCCGAACGACACGACGCTGTCGCCGGATGGCTGCCAGATCATGCTGATCACCGGGCCGAACATGGCCGGCAAGAGCACCTACATCCGGCAGGTGGCGCTCGTCGCGCTCCTCGCGCACACCGGCGCCTTCGTTCCCGCCACGTCGGCGCGGGTCGATCTCGTGGACCGGATCTTCACCCGCATCGGGGCGAGCGACGACCTCGCGCGCGGCCAGAGCACGTTCATGGTGGAGATGAGCGAGACCGCCAACATCCTGAACAACGCGACCCGGCGCTCGTTGGTGATCCTCGACGAGATTGGACGCGGCACGAGCACGTTCGACGGGCTCAGCCTTGCATGGAGCATCGTCGAGCACCTGCACCACCAGGTCGGCGCGAAGACGTTGTTCGCGACCCATTACCACGAGTTGACCGAACTCGGATCGAATCCCGAGGCCGCCGGAGGGTCCGCCGACGCGGCATCCGGAGTCCGCCTGCCCCGGGTGCGCAACCACCACGTCGCCGTGCGCGAATGGAACGACCAGATCATCTTCCTGCGGAAGGTGGTGCCGGGCGGAACGGACAAGAGCTACGGCATCCAGGTGGCGCGCCTCGCGGGAGTGCCGAGACCGGTGATCGAGCGTTCGAAGGAAATCCTGCGGATCCTCGAGGAAGCCGAACTCAACCTCCACCAGGTCGTGGGCAGCGGGACCGCGGCGCCCGCGAAGCGCGCCAACCGCAGGCGGTCCGAGCGCGAACGCCTCCTCCAACTCGCCCCGGCCCCGCAGCTCGATCTGTTCTCGTGACTCAACCGGCGGGCGTCCGGCGCGCCGGGTGCCGCCGCGCGAAAGCCGAGACCGTTTCCCACTCGGCGCGGACAAAGCGCTGCATGAACGCACCGCCCCGACCCTCCAGGCGTTCCGCCAGTTCCCACGCCGCCTCGAGTTCGCCATTCCCGAAGTATCCGGACAACCACCCGCGCCATCCGGTTCCCGGCGGCAAGACCACGACGGACTCTCCGACGGGTCCCGAGCCCAGTGCGTGCGGCAGTTCCGTGACCGCGGCGTCGGGATGGGACGCCAACCAGAGCAGTCGGACAAGGGATGCGACCGCACGCCGGACCTCCGCGCGGAACGGCCCGTAGGCACCTTCCGATGCCGCCTCGGCGCACGGGATCCGGACGGATCCACCGTTCCACTCGAGCCCTACGTGCAGCGGGGCCGGCGTCCATTTGCCCGCGCGATTGAACCGGGGCAAAAGCGTGCGGATCAATTCCGCCTCGCGGCGCAGGGCGTCCGATTCGCTCGCGCACGGTTCCCAATCGATGCGATCGGCCGAATGGATGAGTCGCACGATCCGGGGCGGATGCCCATGGGTGCGGCGGTAACTGGAAAGGCGTTGTCGGAGGTTGGCGGCCTTGCCCACGTAAACCAGACGTCCCTCGGCATCGTGCATCCGATACACGCCCGGACCGGTGGGCAATGCGCGGAACCACGCGGCCCCCAGACGCTCGACCAAGGGTTGGGACGCCGGCAGGAGTCGAAGTTGGGCATCGCGCATCGCGCCGTTGTTTCAACCCGCGGCATCCGTCTTGGCCACCCGGTCGCGCCGCGCGTCTTGCAGCGCCTTCGTGCCGAACATCCCGCGCGGTTGGCCCTCCACCACGTAGGCCCAATCCCGAATGTCGGCGACGGAAACATCGACCACCGAACCCATCCGTAGGCCGCCGAGATTGGCCGGATGGTTCCCGAGTCGACCATGGACCCGCTCGTTCTCGATGCGATCGACGTCGATCCAGATGCACTCGGTGGTCCCCTGGCGGGTCAGCGGTGCCTTGACCGCATGGGCCGTCCCTTCCCGACGTTCGAAAGCCCCCACGAATTCCGGCCAAAGGCGCGCGGCGGCGTCGATGGCAGCAAGCATCCTTGGATCGTCGTCCGCCAACTCCGAGACGGCCATCCGGGTCGGTTCGTCGAAAACCCGGGCGACATCGCCCGATCGCAACCCGGCCTCGAGACTTTCGTCCCAGTGGTTGAACCGGTTGCCGTCGGGTTGGTAAATCGCCTGGCAATCGGGGCCGGCGAGTTCGGCGACCAGACGCGCCATCACGGGATACAACGACGCCGGCGTGGCCTCCGGATCCGGGGTGGAAGCCTCCATGGAATCCACCGCGAGCCAACCCCGGTTTTCCTCAAGAACCTGGCGGATGCGAAGGTCTGCCGCGGCATCCGCCAGCGCCGTGGTGTCCTCGAAATACGCTTGCCCGTGGTTGTGGACAAGAAACACACCCCGGTTGGAGCCGACGAAGAAATACGGGGACCTTCCGCCGACCCAACCCGCGGCGGCCGGGTCGCCTTTGGCCCCGACGCTGGGTTTCTCGTCGTCGCGGAGCGTGTGGAAGGAACCGCCCCAAGCGGCCTCGCAATAGCGGGCGAGCATGCCAGCTTCGAGATGGCGCGGTTTCCGGAGCAGCAGTACAAGGGAGACCAACGGCTTCTCCTTGGCGCCGTCCAACTCGCCATCCGCCGCGAACGCCGCCGGCGAAAAATCGCGGTGCACGGACCATGCCATCGCGGCGAAACCCAGCAGGAGTGCAATGCGACCGAAAGTCGGACCCTTGGTTGCCAACCCCCACGACTGGGTGGCGACCAAGAGCAAGAGAAAGACCACCGCCGGCCATCGCGCCCATTCGCGCCGACACCAAAGCCCGATGCCCGACGCCGTCATGGGCAGTCCCAAAGCGAAGAGCAGCCAACCCGCGAATGACAACATGTCGGAAGCCCAAAACCGGATGCCCACCCAGCAAAGGGAAAGTCCCACCACGGTCACGGCACCGGACGTGAGCGCACGCTCGCCGCCTGGGAACGGGAAACGGGCTTGGGAAGCCATGAGGATGAGGGTGCGGATATGCCTTCGATTGGCAAAGCCAAAGGTTGGCCTCGGGGGCGGTTCGGACAAAGGACCTGTCCCTTTGTCAGGCCATCGCTGCAGGCAGCGCGCGTCGCCCAACCATCGCGCTCGGTACCGAACCAAAGGTCTGTCCCTTTGTTGCGGACCTCCTTGTTGCGGACCAAAGGTCTGTCCCTTTGTCGGGGGACGTCACTTTCATCGCGGGTCACTCCCCATTCGCGTCGGTCCCGCTACTTTTCCCGGCTTTGGATGCCTCGGACGTTGACACCCCAACCGGTGGTGGGTTAGCGATTGAAGGACCACAGCGGGTGGATGTTCCGGAGTCAGAGCTATGCGGTGCCCGAAATGTACCGGTCAGGAAGACCGGGTCATCGATTCACGATCCTCGAAAGAGGGGGCGACCATCCGGCGTCGGCGGGAATGCCTGACGTGCTCCGCGCGCTTCACGACCTACGAGGAGATCGAGCACGAGCTTCTGGTGATCATCAAACGGGACGGCCGACGCGAACCTTTCTCCCGGGAGAAGTTGGTTGCCGGCATCAAGCGGGCCTGCCAGAAGCGCCCGGTTTCCGAGGAAGCGATCGCCAACGCCGTCGAGCGGATCGTCGAGTACATCGCGGCGAATTTCGACCGGGAGGTTCCCGCGCGTGAGGTCGGAGCCCGGGTCATGCACGAACTGCAGGCCCTCGATGCGGTCGCCTACATCCGCTTCGCAAGCATCTACCGGCAATTCGAGGAGGTTACCGATTTCGTCGAGGAAGCCCGGCGACTGGCGTCGCTGCCGCATCCCGACAAGCGGCAGATGTCGTTCGAACTCCCCGCCGAAAGCGAGGCCACCCCGCCATGATCGAACTCGACCGCGATTCCATTTGGCTCACGCAACCCGACGGCGAGTCGGTCCCGTGCTCGCTCGAGGCGTTGACCTTCGAGATCGCCGGGAGCGGTGCCTCGCAACTAGAACCCGACGTGCTGCGCAACGCGGCGGCCGCCGTGTTGCATTATTTCAAGGACGAGTTGGGACGCACCCAGGTCACGCTCGGAGAGTTCGCCGCCGCGCTCGCCCGCGTGCTCGAGGGCCTCGGGCTTTGCGTCGAGGTCACCGCGGGTGGCGATGCCGAGACCGCCGCCACCGCCGCGATTCGCCAGGCGGACCTCCGCGAACTGGCCTTTGCCTCGGGCAAACTCGGCGAACTCGATTTCTTCCCGCGCCTGCATTCGACGCTGCGCCAGGAACTGGCCGCCGATCCCGAGCGGGTCGAGTTCCGGGGCCTCCGGAGCGCGGTCAAGCAACTGCTCGGGCGCAAGCACTGGACCAATGGCTGCCGGGATCTCGAGGAACGCATCCTCAAGGCCCTGCGCGAATGGTGGATCCAGGAAAAAGGCGATCGCCGCGCCTTGTTGCTGGTGTCGTAGGGGCGAAGGGCAAAGCCGCTCTCACCCCCTACCCTCCCGCCAGCGCCGCCTGCAACGAGCGCAACTCCTCGTCCGCCCAAGCCGGATCCACCAGCGTCTGGCCAATCTCGTCCCGCAGGAGTTCGCGGTAACGCTTCCGCATCCGGTGCACGGCCACCCGCAAGGCACTTTCTTCCATCCCCAAGCCCCGCGCCGCTTCCATGTACGGCACCGCGGCGCGATCCATCGCCAGAAACGCCCGTCCCGCCGCGAACAACGATTCCTTCCCTGCAGCCGTCATCTCCCCGCCCAACCGAACCACCACCCGCTCCAGCAACGCCAAGGCCCATGCCCGGTCAAACGCCACGTCGGGCGACGACGCCGGATCCGCCGGATCCAACCGGAACCGTTCGTCGGCCCCGGTCCAGTCGAGAGAAAGATGTTCCGCGCCGCCGCCGCGCTTTTGGCGGTTCGCGCGATTCCATTCGTTGGCAAGGAAGTGCTTCATCGACGCCAGCAGGAACGCGCGGAACCGGCCGCGTTCGGCGGACAACCCGCCGAGATCGTTCCGCGCGAGCAACCGCGCGAAGAACGATTGCACCGAATCCTCGGCGTCCTCCCGCGGGTGTCCCTGCCGCCGCACGTAGGCATAGAGCGGGTACCAATACGCCTGGCACAACTCCGCCAGTGCCCGCTCCGAATGCGGCGACGATCGCCGCCCCGCATCCACCACCATCGTCCATCGCGTGGTGACGAAGTGGTCGTGGCCGGCCCCGGCCGGACGCGTCGATGGCGATCCTTCCGGGGTCATGGCGTGGAAGGACGTGGCACGGCCTTCGAACCGTCTGAATATCCGGGAGGCAATGAAGAGGGCCCGGCCGGGCGCGGCGAGGGATTCATCCCGGGCGAAAAACCCGCATCGAGCCGGGTGACGGCCTCGACGAATTGCGCGGCGTTCTTCCTGAACCATTCCTCTGCCGTTGCCTCGTCGCGGAAGGGCAACGACGGGCTCAACTCGTCGACGCTTTTCCATTGGTCCCGGATGCGCGCCACGATCAACGCCCTCACGCCCGGGGTGGCATCGCCGGCGCGGACCAACACGCAGGCGAGATCGCGCCGGTAGGTGGTCACCGAGGACACGTTCTGGACCATGCGCTCGATCGCCCGCTTCGTCGTCGGGGATTCCCCGGGTGAACCCGCCCGGGGCCGGCGCCCGATGAAGGACTGGTCCCGTTCCGTCGCGGGATTGCCCGGGGGAAACGCCCTGTCAAGGCGCACGGCCTCCACGCTTTCGGGGCCCGAGAGGTCCGCTCCCTGGACGAGTTGCGCGTAATTCAGATTCACGACCCGTGATTCGAACTGGCCCGCGAGCTTCGGCAACACGACGTTCGTCCATTCCCGGGCACGTACCGTGCGGGTGCCGATGCGGAACCTGCCGATCGCGGACAAGGGTTCGGCGAATTCGAACGTTTCCGTCCGCACCGCGCCGTTCACGGGTCCACCCGTCCCGCCCCCGACATTCGCCAACACCCGCCCATCGCGAGTCACCGCGCGCACGCAAAACTTCCGCCCGGCGGTTCCCTGGGTATCGACCGACAACGTGACAAACGCCTTGCCGCCGGCGTTTTCCCCGATGCCCCCGACCATGCTGCCACCCTCGAGGGACATCATGCCGTGGTAATCGACCGGGATTTCCCGCACGTGTTCCGGCGGACCAAACGCCGCCTCGAGGCGCACGCCGATCACCGCGGGGATCGTGTTCCCATTCGCGGGATTCAGCGTCGCCAAGTACCAACCCGCCCCGGTTGGGTCCTTTCCACTCGGCGGATGATATCCCGCCTCCATGGCGTGCGAGGCCGGGCGCAAGGGCACGCCATTCGTGTCGACCAACGCCACGGACACGTCGGCTTCGCGATCCAACGATGGGTGAGAGAACCAAAGATGCAGGAACCGCGGGGCCGGTTGGTTGGTGAGGGTGGAGACGCACCGCGTCCCCGGCATGTCCACGGCCAATTGCATGTCCGCGGAACGGGTCGTTTGGGATCCGTCGGGAAGGAACGGAGCCGAAGCGGGCGGGACGCCGGGCGACGCGCTTTCCGTTTGCCACGCCAGAAAGCGCAGTGCCACCGGTGTCTCCGGCGGCCGCGGACTGGCGGACTGGGCCGGGATTGAGCTTCCGGCCGACCGGACGCGAGCAACGCCCTTCCACTGGACGGTCGCCGAAGGGCGCCCGTCCGGGACGCCGATGTTTTGGATGCGAAGAATACCCACGCTCCCTTCGCGGGTCCGATAGGCCCAGACCCCCATCGTTCCGGGGCCGGCTTTGGGCCGAAGGGACGTCCAACCCGCGCCCCCTTGGCCGATCCGGTTCGCGACCTGCGCCGCACCGAGTGTCTCCCACTCGGCATCCAGCAGGGGAACGAAAGTGCCGCCCACCACTTCCAGAGACTCGGGTTTGGCAACGAGATCAAACAGCACCTCGATCGAATCGACATTTCCTTGGGTTGAGGCGCCATGCCCTTCCGGCCGGCGCTCGGTGTCCTGAACCCCATCCACGAACCTCACCGCCGACTTGCCCAGCGGATCGGCGGCCGGGAGTTCTCCGAGGGCGCCGGTGTCGAGATCGAGGGCGCGATCGAAAGTCCGTTCCAGAACCTCGCGGTAGCCAGGGTCCGCGACCTTCGCCGCGAATGCATAGGGGTCAAAAGGATCCACTGCCGGAGGGGCACCACGCAGCACGTTCCAAGGCGACTGGCGACGCCACGGACCGAATCCCCACGCCAACGCCAGCATGGCGACGCACGCGCACGCGGCCGCGAGGAAACCCAGCACCCGGCCGGGTGTGTCTGGCCACGCGATTCCCCACGACCGACTGCCGCCGCGCCCCGACGATGGAGACCCACACAAGGCAGCCAGCAACCCCGCCAATACCACGAGGGCCGGGATCGTGAGTGCCACGATCGCGGTGGCCGGCGTCATCACCCTGCCCTCGCCGCGCACGAACCACTCGATCGATTGGTACACGCAGGCGCCCAACGCCATGCCCACGAACAGGAGTCGCAACACGCCGGTCGGCAGGATTTCCCGGTGGTCGCCATGGTCGATGGCCAGGAAGATTCCCATCCAGCGTCGGCGGTTTGCGGCGGCGTCGGGCCCGGGAGTTTGGTCCCCGGGTCCCGGCCGCTTCCGGATTGCCATGCCCACCCCGACAAAGAAGAGCCAGAACAGCACGGCAAAACCCAAGGGCAGGCTCGAAACGAACAACATCAGGACGAGGACCAACCCCATCACGAGCACCAACGATTTGCCCGGTACACGCCACCCACCGCCCTCCTTCGTCGCGACCGGGATTCCCATCCAACGGAGCTGCCGCGAATCCCGCGCCGGCGAAGCTCCGGCGCCGGCCTCGATGGCCGGAGCCCCCGACATTGTCTCGACGCGGGACTTCACCTCGCTCGCCTGCTGGTAACGGAGTTCGGGATCGTTCTCCAGCGCGCGCAGCACGATCTCGTCGAACCGCACGTCGACGCTGACCTTGCGCGAGGGCGGCGCGAATTTGCCCAACGGCAAATCACCGGTGAGCATCTCGTAGAAGACGACGCCCAGCGAATAGATGTCGGCCCGGTGATCGACCGCAAGCGGGCGCTCGAGTTGTTCGGGCGCCATGTAGTGCGGCGTGCCCATCACCTGTCCCTCGACCGTCAGGCGCGCCGACTCGGGATCGCGTCCCAGAATCTTCGCCAACCCGAAATCCGCGATCTTCACGCGCCCCTTCCGGTCGACGAGCACGTTCTCCGGCTTGATGTCCCGGTGCACCACACCCTCGTCGTGGGCGTACTGAAGGGCATCGCAGATCTGCGGGATGATGCGCAGGGCCTCGCGGGGCGAGAGCGTCGCGGCCTTCTCGAGTTGCCGGAGATTCGCGCCGTCGACGTATTCCATGAGGATGTAATGCCACGTGCCGGTGGGCACGGACGCGGCGTCGAGCTGCGCGCCCGTCGGCATCTCGACGCGGCCAAACTCATGGACGGCGACGATGTTCGGATGGCTGAGCCGGGCAAGGGCTCGGGCCTCGCGGTTGAAGCGTTCGGAGAACCCCGAAGGCCCCCGTTCGTCCGGCGGCAGCAACTTGAGCGCGACCCAGCGGTCGAGCGCGGGTTGGCGGGCCCTGTAGACCGCGCCCATGCCGCCGGCTCCCAGGAGTCCGACGATCTCCAGTTGCGGGAACAGGCCGGCAACGACCGCGACGGGTGGCGGATTGTTCCGCCGGACGCGACCGTCGACGCCCGATTGCGTTTCGGAGCCATGGGCGAGGAGGCACGCGGCGCAAAGGCCGGCGAGGACGCCGGCGGGTAGCGGCTTGCCGCACTTCGGACATGGGTCGCCAGGATTCAAGGGGGTGTTCATCGGAGTATCTCCATCACTACCCACCCCAGAAACATTTTTTGCCCGGCGTTACCGGGAAAAAGCAGGAATAGCTTTCCATGGTGATGGCCGCAGGAATGCGCCGCGTTGCCGGCCACCCGCTCTCCGACCCAACAGAGGGACAGGTCTGATATCCGGCCCTTCATGGTGATGGCGGCGGGACGCTCGTCGCCGACCGCAACCATCGCCGAACCGCAATCGGGACCCGACAAAGGGACAGGTCTCATGAAGGCCCCCGCCCCAACAGAGGGACAGGTCTTTTGTCATCCCTCCAAACGCGCACCCTCATGTTTCGCGCCATCCCCACACTCCCGTGCCTCCCGCCCACACCCCGAGGGAGACCAACAGAGGGACAGACCCTTTGTGCCGCCGTCGCCAACCGCCGATGCGCCACCCCTCGCGCCTTGCATCGGACCCGGCAGGAGACTCGAATCCGCGGATGACGCTATTCGAGAGGATCATCGCCCGGCAGATCCCGGCAGACATCGTGTACGAGGACGACCAGGTGCTTGCATTCAGGGACATCAATCCCCAGGCCCCGGTCCACGTGCTGCTCGTTCCCAAGCGGGTGGTCCCCCGCATTGCAGAGGCCACGGCCGGCGACCAATCGTTGTTGGGACACCTGTTGCTGGCGGCGCCGGAGGTGGCGCGACGCGCGGGAATTGCCGAAGGCGGGTACCGACTGGTGATCAACAACGGACGGGATGGCGGGGAAACCGTGCCGCACCTGCACTGCCACATTCTGGGCGGACGCCCGTTGGGTTGGCCGCCGGGCTGAATCGCGCGGCAACCGTCATGCCGCCGAACCGGCCGCGTCCGCCTGATCCTGGCGCGCGTGCCAGAGGAGCCAGACGATTTCCTCGTGAAAGGCAGAGAGCCTTGGATAGCCAACGAAATCCTCGACGTGCTCGATGTCGCCGCCGTTCGCGAGATTGGCCGCGCCGCGATTCAGGATCAGCTTGGGCAAGCGCTGCACCAGCAACCGCACCCATTGAACGAGGTTTTCGCCGGGCGTGCGCCCATGGACTTCGGGCGCGTGGTGGAAATGCAGGTGCGCCAACGTCGTGTGGTAGCGCAACACCGCGTCCCCGAACACGAGTTCGACGCGGACCTCCTTCTTGTCGAAGCCCACGGCGACCAGACGCAACAGGTGGTAGGGGATTTCGGTCGCGTGTTCGCGCGCATCGAAAAACCGGAGCCCTTCGGCCCCGAATTGAAAGCTCGAGAACACCTCGGCGTCCGGCAACCGGGGAAGATCGCGTTCGGCAACCAGTTCCACCGCGACATCCTCGGCCGCGAGCGAGGCCGCGATGTTCTGTGCCTCGTCTTCCGGCAAGTCGCGGGCAAGGATCCCGAAGGCGTCGTCCGCCACCAAAACCGCGTCGGCCGCGGAAAGGGCATCGCTGCTGCGGAAGGCCCGTTGCAAGGCCTCCACGGGAGGCGGCGTCATCGATGTCTGGAGCAACGCGTAGGTCATGAGAATGTCGTGCACGGGTTCCCGGGGCCGACGGAAGGCGGGAAGTGCCGCGACTTCATCCCCCAGCATGCCCCCGGCTGTCAACCGTGCGGCACGAGCACGTCGATTGCCCCCGGTTGAACCCGGAATTCCACCGGGAGATGGCCGACATTGTCGCCCTCGACCTGGAACGGGGCCCGCCCGGCAGCCTCGAAACGGAAGCTGGCGGCACACTGGTGGCGGATGCCGGACAGGTGCAGCAACCGGCCCGCGGCCACGGCCACCGCGGCGCGCGCCAGGGAGAGGACGTTGGCATGCTCGAGCAACGCGAGGTCCAGTTTGCCGTCGGAAAGGCAGGCGGCGGGAAACACCGGGAACCGCCCCCCGTAGAACCGTCCGTTCCCGAGCAAGGCCAACTCGCCCGACACCGGCCCCGGTCCACCGGTCACGTCGATGCGCGGCAGGGGCCCGTGCAACGCGCGGAACCCCGCCCAGACATAAGCCAGCGGTCCCACCCGTTTTTTCAGGGCCCAATCGACCCGGGCGATCGCCTGGGAATCAAGTCCTGCCCCGGCCATCTGGACGAACCACCGGGAACCACCGGCGTGTTGGGCGACCGCCAGGTCGATGCGGGTGGTCCGCCCGGCGCGGATGCACTCCCAGGCCGCACCGAGATCGGAAGGAAGCCCGAGTTCCTTGGCGAAAACGTTGACCGTGCCCAGGGGGATCACGCCAAGGCGGGGCCCGATCGGGAAACGACCGGCAGAGGCCAGACCATTGGCCACCTCGTTGACGGTCCCGTCACCGCCGGCGGCGACCACCGTGCCGATGCCCTCCGCCGCGGCTTGTGCCGCGAGGATGCCGGCGTCGCCGGGACCACGGGTGGGGAGGAGGCGGATCGGACCGGCGAGGGCCGAAAGCCGGGATTTGAAGACGATGGCTTTGTCGCCGCGGGCCGTCGGGTTGAAAATGACGGCGATCACGGGCGATCGTCCGGCACTAGTGTTGGGCGACGACGAGCCGGTATTCCTGGGACCACTCGCTTTGGAGCGTGCGGGTGGTGATTTCCGGAACCATGTACTCGAACTTGAACTTGTAGGGCACGTAGGTCTTGCCCTCGGGCACGGGGATGCGCGCTTCCCAGCGGTTCACGGTGTGGGGCACGCGGTTCATCGGGTAAAGGGTCTGGTCGACCATCACCCAGGCCTTGACCTCGTCGTTCTTCACGCCGCGACGCCTCGAATCCCATGTCACCTCGACGGAATAGGTGCGGGTCGGGCTGATCTGGACGGCCCGGGGGGTGAGGTTGGAGACCTCGGAGGCACAACCGGCAAGGAGCAGGACCCCGAGGAGCAGGGCGGCGGGCAGTCGCGGATTCATTCTGCCACGATGCTTCGCGCCCGCCTCGCGGAGTTTCAAGTTTTCAGTTCGGGGTTTTCGGCCTCAGGACGCGCCCGCCCCGCCCCCCCGCTGCCTGATCCCGGTGCCATTCCGCGGCGGGACACCCACGCGCTACCCGATCGATCCCGTGCAACTGCTCCCGCAACTCGCCGTGCAGGCGAAACAGTGCGTGCCGGTGGCGATCGGCGCCCCCTCGAGGTCTTCCGGGACAAGGTCCCAAAGGTGGCGACGTGGCGCGGCGCCATCGCCCAGGCCGAGTTCCAGCATCTGGTTGAAGTCGCAGTCATGCAGTTCCCCGCGATATCCGACGCTCAACGTGGTCCGGCACATGAGGCCTTCCACGGTGGCGGGATTGAAGGCATTGGCCAGCAAGGCGAGGTAATCCGCGAGGAGCCCCTTGGCGCGCAGGTCCTCGGCGAAACGCGCGATCGGCTGGTTGGTGAGGGTGTACAGCGCGTGGAATTCGATGCCGAATTCACGGCGCAAGACCTCCCGGTACTCGGCCTCCAGTTCCGCCTGCGGCCCCGGCAACCGCGGACCCAGCGGGTTGTACACCAGGTTCAACGGCAGCCGCGTCCCGTAACCGACCGCGTTCAATGCCCGCAACCCGGCGATGCTCCGCTCGAACACCCCGTTCCCGCGCTGCCGGTCCACGTTCCCGGCGGAATGACACGGCAGGGAAGCGATCACCTCGACGTCGTGCGCCGCGAGGAACCCCGCGAGGTCTCCGAACCCGGGCTCGGAAAGGATCGTCAGGTTGTTGCGATCGATGACCCGGCATCCCGCCCCGCGCGCCGCAATCACCAGCGGACGGAAATAGGCGCTCAATTCCGGGGCACCCCCGGTGATGTCCACGACGGGCGGCCGCCATGCGGCGATCCATGCCGCGATGCGTTCGAAGGTCGCGGCGTCCATCGTCTCCGTCCGCCACGGCGCGGCATCGACGTGGCAATGGCGGCACGCCTGGTTGCAGCGTCGCCCGATGTTGATCTGGAGCGTCTGCAGGACCGTGCGGCGCAACGAAAGCCCGCGGGCGGCCAACGTGGCATCGAAACGGGCCGCCGTGTCGCCGCCGACCGGCGGGGCGTCAGCCACACGCCCCTCCCCCGCAACAACCCCCGTCCGTCGTCGTCCCGGGAACCGCCCGAAACGAAAGCCCGGTCGCGGGGGCAACCGTCGGCTCCGCGCCCCGCGGTTCCACGCACTCGAAACAACCGGCGTAGGGCGGGCGCCCGAACTCCCCGGCCGTCCGGGAACCCACCGCCACGCGGTCGCCGCGCCGGAACCGGGTGCCCCCATCGAGGACCACCTCGCGGAACGGCCCCTTGTAAACCACGGTCGCCGGCGGCCCGTCGTCCGGGAGGTCGTCGCCCCGGAATGCCTCCACGGTCACGGCGCGAAACTCGATTCCCTCGACGGTCCGCCACGGTTGCGCGTCCCGCTTGAGCAGGCGGATGCCCCGGAATCCCGCTTCCTCGAAGGCCTGCAGGAACCGGTCCTCGCGCAGCGCCCCGCTGACGCAACCACTCCACAATTCCGCGTCGCGCCGCAGTGCGTCCGGCACGTCCTCGCCGCAGACGATGTCGGAAATCACCGCGCGCCCCCCCGCGCGCAACACGCGGTGGATCTCCGCGAACAGCCGTCGCTTTTCCCGGGCGTCGACGAGGTTCAGCACGCAGTTCGAGACCACGACGTCGACGGAGGCATCGGCGACGAGCGGACGCTCGCGACGGAGGCGTTCGGCGAGTTCGTGCAATTGCAGGAAAGCGTCGGCGCCGTCCACCGGGCGGCCGGCCAGCTCCGCCCCGACCGCGTCGAGATCGAGGCCGAGGTCCTGGATCCGGCCCTTGCGGAACTCGACGTTGGCGTAGCCGATGCGCTCCGCGACCCGGGGCGCGTTGCGCCGGGCCACCTCGAGCATCGCGTCGGTCATGTCCACGCCGATCACCCGGCCGCGCGGGCCCACGACCTGCGACGCGATGAAGGCGATCTTCCCGGTGCCGCTGCCGAGATCGAGGACGGTTTCGCCCGGTTGCAGCCATCGCGAGGGATCGCCGCAGCCGTAGTCTTTCTCGATCACCTCGGCGGGAATGGCCTCGAGGTAACGCCGGTCGTAGTCGACGGGGCAGCAGAGCGCGGCCTCGGGCAGGCGGGCCGCGGCGGCGTAACGCAGGCGGACGGCGGATTCTGGGGATTCGGTGGGCATGGATGGCGGGCGCTCGGGCGCCATTCGTGGCCCTCCCGCCTTGCCGGGGCAAGCGATTCGTTCGGGAGGGTTGCCGCGAGGCCGGGGTATCGGTAGGATCGTCCCATGTCCGAGATTGCCACGTACGTGGTCCATGGTTCTTCCCAGGTGACGCCGGCGACGCTGGAGAAGACGTTGCGCAACCTGCCGATGTGGAAGGTGGAATTCGCGGCGATCAACGCGCCGCATTTCCCGCATCTGGTGGACCAACTGGAGTTTCTCGCGGACGTGGTGGAGGACGTGGCGGAAGGCGTCTACAAGGAACTGCCCTACGCCGCGCTGGCGGCGGCGGTCTTCGCGCTGATCTACGCGCACCGCAAGGCGGACCTCATTCCCGACTCGGTGGCGCAACTGGGACATGCGGACGACTCGAGCGTCGCGCGCGCGGTGTTGATCCTGCACGAGCGGGCGTTCGCGAAATACGCGGAGGCCAACGGCGTCGTCTTCGACCGGATCTCGAGCCGCCCGTGAACCGGGGCCACGCCATGGGCGACGACCGATCCCGGGCCCCGATCCCGGTGCCGGCGCTTCGGCCCCGGCGCCGCATCGAGGGAATTTCCGCGGTGCTCTTGCCGTTCGACGGCGCGGGCAAACCCGACCTCGCTTCTTACGCCGGGCTCGTCGAACGGACCTGGGCCGCGGGCCTGGTGCCCGCGGTGAACATGGACACCGGCTACGCCAACCTGCTCTCGCGCGACGAACGCGCCGAGATCCTGGGACTGGTGAACGGGTTGTCGCGCGGGCGCCGGTTCGTCGCGGGCGTGTTCATCGAGGGCGACGACGGCGATCCCGTCCGCCTCTACCGCCGCGAATGCGCCGCCATCGGGTGTTCGGGCGGCCTGCCCATCCTGTTTCCCTGCTCGGCCCTCAAGGACCTCCCGGGACCCTCGCTGGTCGACGTTTTCCGCGGCGTCGCCGCCGAGTGCGACGAATTCCTCGGGTTCGAACTCGGCGAGATGTTCGTGTCG
This sequence comes from Verrucomicrobiota bacterium, assembly GCA_008933025.1. GTDB lineage: Bacteria > Verrucomicrobiota > Verrucomicrobiia > Limisphaerales > UBA9464 > UBA6176. The sequence continues at coordinate 13,697 of WBXI01000023.1, read as the reverse complement.
TTCGGCCGCATCTGGGATGCCGAAACCTTCCGGGCGATCCTGGACATCCCGCAGATGAAGGGGGCGAAGCACAGCTCGTTGTCGCGCCGGATCGAGTGGGAACGACTGGCGGTGCGGGACGCCGTCCGGCCGGACTTCAAGGTCTACACCGGGAACGACCTCGCGATCGACCAAGTGATGTGGGGGAGCGACTACCTGCTGGGATTGTCGGCATTCCATCCGGAGGCCTTCGCCGCCCGCGACCGGGCGTGGGAATCGGGCGACGGACGGTTCCACGAATTGAACGATTGGCTGCAATACCTCGGCATGCTGGCTTTCCGCGAACCCGTGCCGGCGTACAAGCACTCGTGCGCGCAGTTCCTGCATCTCCGGGGTCTGGTGGCGTCGCCGGAACCCCATCCGCGCGGCGGGCGGAGGCCGGACACCGACCGGGAATTGCTGTCGCGGATCGCCGGAAAGCTCGATGCGTTGGTGGCGGGGGAATGAACACGGCGGATTCGCATTTGTTTTCCGCGGGGCTTTCGGGTCAGGGTCCGCCCGCGCAGTCCACGAGGAACGCGGCATGAAACCCACCAAAGTCCTGGTCACCGGAGCCGCCGGATTCATCGGTTCGCACGTCGCGGACGGGTGCCGGGCGCTCGGGTTCGACGTCGTCGGCATCGACGACCTTTCCGGTGGTTTCCTCCGTAACGTGTCCGCCGGCGTGACTTTCGAGAAGGGGGACATCCGGGACACGGCTTTCGTGGAACGGGTGTGGAAAGACCACGGACCGTTCGACTACGTGTACCACCTCGCCGCGTATGCGGCCGAGGGACTCTCGCACCATGTCCGTCGTTTCAACTACGAGACCAACCTCGTGGCCTCCGCGGGTCTGGTGAACGCCTCGGTCCGCCACGGCGTGCGGCACTTCGTCTTCGCCAGCTCCATTGCCGTCTATGGCACCGGCCAGTTGCCGCTGCGCGAGGAGGCAACGCCAAGGCCCGAGGATCCGTACGGCATCGCGAAATACGCCTTCGAACTGGACCTCGCCGCCGCCGGGAGGCTCTTCGGCCTGCCCTACACCATCCTCCGCCCCCACAACGTCTACGGGGAGCGGCAACATTACGGCGACCGGTACCGCAACGTGGTCGGGATCTTTGTGAACCAGTGCCTGAGGGGCGAGCCCATGACCGTCTTCGGGGACGGCCTGCAGACGCGCGCCTTCTCCCACGTCGCGGACGTCGCCCCGTTGTTCGCCCGGGCGCCGCTCGTGGCCGGCGCGAAGAACCAGATTCTGAACGTCGGTGCCGACGCCCCGGTGCGGGTCATCGACCTCGCCGCCCAAGTCGCCGCGGCGATGGGGGTGGCTTGCAGCATCCGGCACCTCGAGGCGCGGCCCGAGGTGGTGCACGCCTTCGCGGACCATGCACGGGTCAGCGCGGTGTTCGGCCCGGAGCCTTCCACCCCGCTCGAGACCGGGATCCGGCGCATGGCCGAATGGGCCCGCACCCTCGGCCCGCTCGAGCCCCTGCGTTTCTCGGGCATCGAGGTTCCGGAATGCCTCCCCGCCGCATGGGAATGACGCCGTGATCTCGGTCATCGTTTCCAGTTTCAACGGTCTGCGCTGGCTGCCACGCCTGCTCGAATCCCTCCGCTCCCAGCGGGCCGTCGAGACCGAGATCATCGTCGTCGACCGCGAGAGCACCGACGGTTCCGGCCCGTACCTCGCGGCACAACCCGACGTCCGGGTGGTTTCCGAACCGCCGCAGACCGGCCTCGTCGCCGGCTACCAGCGCGGCACCGAGAGCGCCCGGGGCGAACTTTTCTTCTTCTGCAACGAGGACATGTGGTTCGACCCCGATTGCCTCGCGCGGCTCGCGGCCGCGATCGACCTCGACGCCCGGGTGGGAGCGGCGGACGGCTGGCACTGGACCTACGACGGGTCCGAGTGGGTTCACGGCGCCACGCGCTTCTATCCGACGCGTTGGTCGCGCAATTGCCCGTACCCGGGCCGCGCGGCGGATTTCGCCGTGCCGCTTCCCGCCGGCAGCGACACCCCGTTCCCGTGCGCCGGGGCCTTCCTGATCCACCGCGACGTCCACGCGGCCCTCGGCGGATGGGATCCGTCGTTCTTTTTGGACCACGAGGACGTGGATCTGTTCCTGCGCGCGTGGCAGCGCGGGTGGCGCTGCGTGTCGGTGCCCGACGCGCGGATCCACCACGCCATCAGCGCCGCCAACGCCCACATCCTCGCGTCCACCGGCCAATCCGTCATGCGGCGCCGCTACGTCGGGCAACGGGCCAACATCCCGATCATCGCGATGAAGTATTTCCGGTGGACCGGGGTGTTGCTGGCCCTGGCCCAATGGCCGGCGGCGATCCTATCGAACCTCGTTTCGGGCCGGTTCGACAGGGTCTGGGACGACCTCGCGGTGCCGGGCGACATCCTGCGGCGCGCCCCGGCGGCCCTGGCTTTCCGGAAGGCCAACGCGCCGTACAACCTCCGGTTTCCCGGCGAACGTTTCTTCACGGAACCACGGTTCGCGCGGGTGCCGTAGCCCGCCGGCACGGGGCACCCGGTTCCGCCGCGGGTCGATCGTCCCCCTTGACCGGCGGGATGCGGCGCGGAGACTGCGCGCCCGGCATGGCGTTCGATCTCGGTTCACTCAACCCGCAGCAGCGCGAGGCGGTGGTCACCCACCAAGGCCCCGTGCTCATCCTCGCGGGCGCCGGCACCGGCAAGACGCGCACCCTGACCTGCCGCATCGCCCACATGATCCAGCGCGGCATCGCGCCGGGCCACCTGCTTGCCGTCACGTTCACCAACAAAGCCGCCCGCGAGATGGCCGAACGCGTCCGCGAGATGCTCCCCACCCGCGACCGGAAAAAGAACCGGGCCCGGGACCGCGCCGAACCCGAGGACCCGTTCCTCCAGCGCCCCACCCTCTGCACCTTCCACTCCCTCTGCGTGCGCGTCCTCCGCCAGCACATCGAGAAGCTCGGCTACAAGCGGAACTTCGTGATCTACGACGAGGGGGACCAAGTCGCGGCGATGAAGAAGATCCTCAGCTCGATCTCCGCGAAGGGCGAGAAGACGGACGCGTCGGCGGTGCTTGCCATGCTGAGCAAATTCCGCAATTCCGGCCCCAATTCGCCCGTGTTCGGCGACGAAAGCGTCCGCGCCCTCGCCGAGCATGTCTCCAAGCGCTACGAAAGCGCCCTGCGGGCCGCCAACGCCGTCGATTTCGACGACCTGATCCTGCTCACGCTCCGCCTGTTCCGGGAACATCCCGACGCCCTCGAGTCGTGCCGCCGCCGCTGGCCGCACGTGATGGTGGACGAATACCAGGACACCAACTCCGCCCAGTTCGAACTCGTCCACGCCCTCACCAAGGATTCCCGCAACCTCTGCGTGGTCGGCGACGACGACCAGTCCATCTACGGCTGGCGCGGCGCCGAGATCGCCAACATCCTCGATCTGGAGAAGCATTTTCCCGAGGTGAAGGTCATCAAGCTCGAGCAGAACTACCGCTCGACCAACCTCATCCTCAAGGCCGCCAACGCCGTCATCCGCAACAATCCCCGGCGCCGCGGCAAGAACCTCTGGTCCGCCAAGGGCGACGGCGACCGCATCGTCCTCCATGCCTTCGCGACGGACGAGGAAGAGGCGCAGACGGTGGTCGACAACATCGAGTTCGACCGCGCGGGCCGCCGCGTGGGCTGGGGTTCGCAGGCCATCCTGTTCCGCACCAACCTGCAGTCGCGCACGCTCGAGACCGCGCTGCGCAAGGCGCACGTCCGCTACCACCTCATCGGCGGCCAGAGCTTTTTCGACCGGCGCGAGATCCGCGATTTCCTGGCGTACCTGAAGACGTTCGTGAACCCGGACGACGACGTGGCGTTGCTGCGGATCGCGAACACGCCGGCGCGCGGGTTGAGCGACGTGACGATGGAGCGGTTGCTGGCGTTCAGCGCCGAGCGCAAGACCAGCGTGTTCGCCGTGATGCGCCACACCGACGTGCTGGCGTCGTTCCAGGAACGCACGCGGGACGCCATCCGCGGGTTCGTGGCGTTCATCGAGCGCATCCGGGAGCCCATCCTGCTTCCCGAGCGGATCTCGCTGACCCAATGGGCGGACGCCTGGCTCAGGGAGACCCGGTATCTCGACGACCTGCGCCGCATGGAAAAGGATCCGGAAACCGCCGACGGACGCGTGCGCAACGTGTGCGAGATGGTGGCCGACCTCGACGGTGGCCCGCGCCGCGCCGCGGTGGCCGCGGCCCGGAGGCCACCCGCGCGGTCGATCGCCGTCGAGGCCGGGCTCGTCGAGGCACCGGTCCCGGTCGCCGCCGCGGAAGCACCCGCGCCCATCGAGTCCCGGCCGGAATACGACGGCAGCCCGATGGACCGTTTGAACGATTTCCTCGAGGACCTGACCCTCGATTCGGAACGCGAGGAAAAGGAAGAGGCCGGGGATGCCGTGACCCTGATCACCATGCATGCCGCCAAGGGACTCGAGTTCCCCCACGTCCACATCGTCGGGGTCGAGGATGGCCTGATCCCCCACGCGCGCAGCAAACTGGAGGGAACGATGGACGAGGAACGCCGGTTGTTCTACGTGGCGATCACGCGCGCCCAGGAGACGTTGCGGATCACCCATTGCGGTTCGCGGAAGAAGTACGGCCAGTTGCTGCCGTGCCACCCGTCGCCCTTCCTGAAGGAATTGCCGGAGGAATGCATCCAGCATGCGGGCGACGGGAGCGGCGACCCCGTCGGCGCCGGAAAGGGCGAGGATTTCTTCGCGGCGATGCGCGCGGCGGTGGAGGACTAAGGCCCGCCCTTGCAGTGCGGACAGTTCGCCGGGTGCGGGAACCGCCCCCGGAAATAGGCCTCCCGAGCCGACTCGCCCGGATCCACCGCACCGCGGTCCACGACCGCCTGCATTTCCTTGAGGCGCCCCGCCCAACCGACCGGTTCCCAGCCATGCCCCCGGCCCGGGCCAAACAGGATCCGCGCGTCCGCCGGCGGTTGGGCCTCGCGGAGGAACACATCGAGACGGTGGACCGCGTGGTTCAGGAAATACGCGTCGTCCTCGCCGACCCAGACGTGGATCTTGCCGCGCAGCTTCGGCCCCAAGGTCGCCCAATGCGCGGCCAGCAGGGGCACGAGATCGTACCGGGACCACGCGCGGACCACGGCCGGATCGATCCGGCCGGTGCGTGGATCCCAGACCGCGGCCGGCGTCCCGTCGGCGGCCCTGGGTCCGAAAGTGGCATTCCACGCGCCCCACTGCCCGCCGCCCCGGGTGTAACTGTCGCCGAGCCCCAGCACGTTCTCGTGCCGCACCTCGTGCCGCATCGTGAACTGCGTCCGTCCGTCCGGCAGACGCGCCGAAGCCCTTTCCCTGCCGTCGGACTCCACGAATGCGTTGGCGTCCGCATGGAGGTTCACCCGCTGGAAATCCCGGAAATCAACCGGGTCCGGATACCCGCTCCAGCACCCGCCGAATCGGTCCGGGTACAACACCTGCAATGCGAAGGACACCCAACCGCCGGTGGATCCCCCCATCGTGAACCGTGCCCAGGGCCGGCCCATGCCGCGGAACTCGCGCTCGAGAGCGGGCAGGATTTCCTCCACGAGGGCGGCTCCCCACGGACCGTGGTTTTCGGAGTCCACCTGGTACGGGTCTCCGAGCGGGCCCGCGCCATCGAGGGCCACCAGCACCATCCGCGGCGTGTCGTACGCCATCCAGTCGCGACGGAAGGCATTCCCTTCCCGGGCCCATTGGGCCACGCGGTCGAAACGCGCCCCGTAGCCACCCACGTGGACGACGAGGGGATACCTGCGTTCGGCCTCCGCGTCGAAACCGCGGGGCAACACGATGCCCACGCGCACGAACATCTCGCGGCCCCAGAATGCCGAGAGCTTTTCCGAACGGATCTTGCGGAAGCGCACCAGATCCGATTCCGGCGGCAGGACTTCCGCCGGCAACATGCCGTCGAGCGGGAGACGGAGGGTACCGGCGCGGCGGCGATCGACGGTGAACCCACGGGGTTCCCCGATCCAATTGCCGGGCGCGTCGGGCCGCCAAAGGTCGCGATTGGTCATGAGGAGTGCCTGCGCCCGGTATTTGCCCGGAGGCAATTCGCCGAGGGAATTCCAGGGGGAAATGGCGGCGGCATGGTCCAGCACCACGGGGCCGGGCTTGCCGGAGGCGGGCACGTCGATGCCCAGGACGGTGATCTCGCCGGGGCCAACCTTCTCGATGGCGGCCCAGGGTTCGCCATCGGACGATCCGGGCGCTACGGCGACGAGCAGGCGCGTCGGCCATGCGGGCCAGGAGCGGCCGGGGGGCGCGGCGACGGCGAACGCCAAAGGCACCGGGGGCGCGGAGGGCGCAGCGGCGTGGCCCCGAAAAAGCCCGGCCAACCCGGCGAGCAGGGCCGCGAACCCAAGGAACCACCGCGTGCGACGGCCGATCATGGGGTTCAGGGTGTCGCGGATCCGCCGCGAAGGCGAGCGTGGCTCGAGGGACTTTCCCGTTGTCAGGCGGAACGCCATCCCTAATTTCCGGGTCGTGAAGCAGACATTCGCCGAACTCGGTTACCCCGGCCGCCTGGTGGCGGTCGAGGGACTCGACGGTTCGGGCAAATCCACCCAGATCTACCTGCTCAAACGCTGGTTGGAGATGCAGGGACTCAAGGTCTTCTTCAGCGAATGGAACTCGTCGGCGCTGGTCAAGAGCGCCACGAGCAAGGGCAAGAAGCAGAACCTGCTCACGCCGACGACCTTCAGCCTGATCCACGCGACCGACTTCGCCGACCGGTACGAACGACAGTTGGTGCCGTTGCTCAAGGCGGGTTATCTGGTGCTGTGCGACCGCTATATCTTCACGGCGTTCGCGCGCGACGTGGTGCGGGGTTGCCCGCCCGAATGGGTCCGCGGCGTCTACAGCTTCGCCGCGTTGCCCGACCTCACGTTTTTTTTCAAGGCCAGCCTCGAGGTGTCGCTCTCCCGGATCCTCGACAACCGACCGACCCTCAAGCACCACGAGGCGGGCATGGACCTCGATCTCTCGCCCGATCCCTACGAAAGCTTCCGGATCTTCCAGGGCCGCATCTTCGAGCAATACCTCGCGATGAGCACCGAGTTCCGTTTCATGGTGATGGACGCGAACCTGAGGATCGAGGAACAACAGGGCATCGTGCGACGCCTGCTTGCGGCACAGGTCAACCTCGCGTCCTTCCAGCGCGGCTAGCACGGCCCATCCCACTTTTCCCCATGCCCCGTCGCACCGCGAAATCCCAGGCCGTCAAGTCCACGGCGCCGTCGGTCTTGGTCCCCAAGGTCACGCCCAAACGCTTCTACGGCCATGGACTGCCACGGATCGATGTCCAGGCGCTCACCGGCAAACTGGTGGTGGTCGAGGGGGCCGACGGTTCGGGACGTTCAACGCAGATCGCGCGTCTCGTCGAATGGCTCGAGGCGTCCGGCCACCACACGGTGCAGGTCGGGCTGAAACGCTCGACGTTGGTCAGCGAGGAACTCGAGCAGGCCCAGCAGGGCAACATCCTCAGCCGGACGACGCTCTCTTTGTTCTACGCGACCGATTTCGCCGACCAACTCGAGAACACGATCCTTCCGGCACTGCGCGCCGGGTCCATCGTGCTGGCCGACCGTTACATCTACACGCTGATGGCCCGCGATCTGGTGCGCGGCATGGACGAATCCTGGTTGCGCAACCTGTATGGCATCGCCCTCGCCCCGGACGCCGTCTTCTACCTCGAGGTCCGGCCGGAACTCCTGGTGCAGCGGGTGTGCGAGAAGAACCAGGCCCTCGACTTCTGGGAGAGCGGTCTCGACCTCGGGCTGTCGCGGGACATGTTCGACAGCTTCCTCAAGTACCAGGGACTCATGCGGGACACCTTCCGGCGTCTCCAGCGCATCTATGGATTCCAGATCGTCGACGGCGAATGCGCCCCGGATGCCATCAGCGAGGACTTGAAGCGGAAGATCGAGCACGTCCTTCGCGGGACCTGAACCTACGGGGTGGGCGTGGGCTGGGCGTCGTCGGGATGGGCCTGCCGCTGGCGGCTGCTTCGGGGTTTCCAACGCCGGTGAACCCAGAACCAATTGGCCGGATCGCGCCGCACCGCGACTTCCAGCGCCCGGTTCACGTCCATCATGATGGCCGCCGGATCCCGGGGAGACCCATCCGGCCCGTGCGTCGGGATCCGCGGGCCGAACTCGATCCGCCACCGCGCGAGACCGGTCCTGAAACAGACCGCCGTGCACAGGGGCGTGCCATAGCGCAACGCGTACACCGCGGGCGCCACGATGGTCGAACAGTCCCGCCCAAGGAATGGAATCCAGAGGCCTTTGTCGCCCGCGTGCTGGTCGGACAGCAACCCGAGCACGAGTTTGCCCCTCCCCATGGCCTCGCGCAGCAACCGCCCGTCCCGCGTCCGCTCGAAGAATCGGACGCCGGACATTGCCCGCAGCGACAGCATCAACCCGTTCAGGACGGGTTGCCGGAGTTGCCGGTAGGTCGCCGCGAGGGTCCACGACGGGGCAAGGCGCCCCACCCGGGCGAACAACTCGAAATTGCCGCAATGAGGGATCGCCACCACGAGGCTTGAACCGTCCGACGGCAACACCTCCCCGAAACCGGTGACTTCGAGGCGCCCGACCAATTCCGCGTCGTCCATCACCGCCGTGCGCAGGGCGCAGACATAGTTCTCGCCGATCCGCCGGAAATTCTCGCGGGCCACGCGGAGAACGCCGTCCGGGCCGAGTTCGGGACCCAGGGTCGCCGTGATGTTGGCGATCGCGACCCCGCGGTGACGACCGTCGACGACCCAAGCCGTCGCACCGAGGCAACGTCCCACCCGCGCCGCCCATTCCAACGGGAGCGCCTGCAGCAACGCGATCAAGCCGCGCACGATCGTACCCAGAATCCAATCCATGACCCAAGGCGGACTCTTGCCACGCGGGGCGTCCGGGGCCATGCCAATCTGGCGCGAACAAAGGCTCGCGTGCGGGCGTCGGTTCCGGGAAACAAACTCCATGCGATCCCGATTCCCCTTTTTCCTCGTCGTCCTGGCGATTTTCCAAACGCTCGCGGCCCCCGCCCGGGCGGCGGAGACCCGGCGCATCGTGCTGCTTTCGGGCAGACCATCGCACGGGAACGGCGAGCATGAATTCCGCGCGGGCGCGCTCGTGCTCGCCCGTTGCCTCGGCACCATGCCCGGAATCGAGGCCATCGTGGTGACGAACGGGTGGCCCGCGGATCCCAAGATCCTCGACAACGCGGCGGCCGTCGTGATCTACGCCGACGGCGGGGACGGGCATCCGGCCATCCAACCCGCGCGCCTGCGGATCCTCGACCAACTCGCCGCCCGCGGCGTCGGCATCGGCGCCATGCACTACGGGGTCGAGGTGCCCGTGGGCGACCCGGCTTTCGCGATGCTCCGGTGGACGGGCGGATACTTCGAAAAGTACTGGTCGGTGAACCCGACATGGAAGGCCACGTTCCGGACATTCCCCGCGCACCCGATCGCCCGCGGCGTGAAGCCGTTCGCGATCGACGACGAATGGTACTACCACATGCGGTTCGTTCCGGATGCAAAGGGAGTGACGCCGATCCTCGCGACGGTGCCGCCAGCCGAAACGCTGGATCGGCCCGATGGACCGCACAGTGGCAACCCCTGGGTCCGGTCCGAAGTGGCTCGGGGAATACCCCAGACCCTGATGTGGGCGTACGAACGTCCGGGCGGGGGACGAGGATTCGGCTTCACGGGCGGGCACTACCACCGCAACTGGGGCGACGCGAACTTCCGGAAACTGGTGCTGAACGCCGTGCTCTGGACGGCCGGGGTGGAGGTGCCGGAAGGCGGGATGGAGGTGTCGGTGGGAGCCTCGGAACTGAAACTTGGGTTGGACGCCAAGTGATTGGACCGCTTTGAATCGCAGTCGGGCGGCGCGGGATCGACAGAGTGCTGCGAACGAGCAATTTGGAGGAATATCCGATTGACATCGAACCTCACCTACCTAGTCTGGCCGCGTTATAAAACCGTCCCCGAAGGGTTTTTGACCATGAAGATTTTTGGACTGATTTCCCGGTTGGCCGTGTTCGGCTCCGCTCTCGCCCTGACCAGCAATCTCGTCAGCGCGGCTCCCCAGCCCGGCAAGGCGGAGGTGACGCTCGTGAGAGGCACGGTAACCCTCAATGACAAGGAAGCCCACGTCGGCGATTTGGCCGGCCCCGGCTCGACCATCACCACGGGCCCCCGTTCCGCGGCGGACCTGTTTCTCGGCATCAATGGGCCTTCGGTGCAGGTCCAGGAGAATGCCAAGCTCTCCTTCGAGGAGCTTTCTTTCGACGATAGCGGTCCCGACACGGTCGTGACCACCAAGGTGAAGCTCGAGAAGGGCAAGATCGCCGGGTACGTCAAGAAGAGCAGCAGCCAGTCGACGTACACGGTCACCACGCCGACCACCACCGCGGCAATCCGCGGCACCACCTATCTGGTGGATGCAGACGGCAATGTCTGGGTTTGGGATGGCTGCGTCGACGTTGTCTTTCACGATCCGTCCACGGGGTCCGATACCCGGTTCAATGTGTGCGCCGGTCAACGTTTCGACCCGAAAGTTCCCGGCGTGGTCGTGAACGAATTGCCGAACCCGCACCCGCCGCAGGTTCGTCCCCCCGTCTCGCCGGTTGGTCCCGTGATCAACATCTCGCCGAGCAAGCCCGGCACCCCGGTGGTGGTGCCGCCGCCCTCCAAAAACGAGGGCAAGTAATCCGGCGCGGAATCCATTTTCAGAACCCAGAGCGGATCTCCGCTCTGGGTTTTTTTTGCGAACTGCCAATCCTTCCGTCGCACGTGTCCGGTCCGCATCCATTCTGGCGCCGCTACTGGACCCATTTTTTGGTCGCCGCCACCCTTCTCGGGGCGGCCGTCGGGATGTCGAGTTGCTCCAGATACCTCGACCATGCCGCCCGTGTCTCCCAAGCGCATGTCACCGACCTGAAGGCCAAGGCGGTCGGACTCCCCGGAGAGGAACAGGATGTTCGGCGCGCCGAACGCGAGTCCCTGCGGCTCGACCAACTGCAGAAACTCGACATCCTCCAGCGCCTCGAGTGGACGTCCTTCGACTGGCGCGTCCAGCGCGCCGCCGGCGACGGAATCGCCAGCCCCGACATCGGCCTCGTGCTTGCCGACAACGAAACTGTCTTTGCGCTGGGACACGGCGAGGCGATCGAGGACGAACATTACGACCTCTTTTGGCCACGGTGGCCGGTCTATGGACGCGTCCTCCGGGAACTCCGCGCCCAGGGAGTCCGCGCCGTTGCCTTCGATGTCTTGTTCCCGGACCGCCGCTACGGCGACGATCATCTGGAGTTCCAAAACACCAACGTCGTCCGCGAACTCGGTAGGACCATCATCAAGTCGGACGCGGAGTTCGCCATGGAACTCGGGTTGCCGGGAGCCCCCGCGATCCTCGCCCTCGAACCCGACAGCATCCCCATCGCGATGTTCCGCACCAAGGCCGCCTCGATGGGGGACGCCTCGTCGCCACGCGACGCCGATTCCGTGGCCAGACGCATCCGGGCTTTCACCAAACTGCGGCGCATCAATCCGCGGCTCGAATTGTTCGCCGAAAGACGGGGCCTCGACCTTCGTTTGCTCGATGCCCAAGGCACGCTCGAGGTCATCGACAAACAGACCGGCAAGACCAATGCCGTGCTGCATCCCGATGCCAACGGCCGGATCCCGCTGGTGTCGCCGAAGCTCCTCGACCCGGTGTACAGCGAGGAGGTCGTCTGGCACCTCGGGATCACGCTCGCCGCGCATGGACTGGGTCTCGACCTCAAGAAGCCGGAGTTTGTCGACGGCGGCGTCTGGCTTCGGGCGACCAACGGGGTCGCCCGGTTCATCCCCATCGACGAGGCCGGCTACCTCTCCGTCGACTGGCGTCTCGCCGTCAACCGGACCGACCTTTTCCTCCAGCAAAACCTCACCGAGGTCCTGCAATCGCACGCGGCACGCGTGTACGGGGATGTCGTGCCCCGTCCCCTTTGGACAAACCGCTTGGTCGTGATTGGGTCCACGGCCTCCGGCAGCAACCTCTCCGATCGCGGTGCCACACCTCTCGACAAGTCGGACTTCCTGGTCGCCACCTACCTCAACGTGGCGGACATGGTCCTTCACGACCGTTACCTCCGCCGCATGTCCGGCTTCGGCGAGGTGGCCTGCGTCGCACTGCTCGGCTTGATCGCCGCGAGCCTTACCTGGCGGCTCCGCGGCACCGTCCTGCCGTTGGTCATCGCCAGTCTGGCTGCCCTTTGGATCGGCCTTGCCCTCTGGCTGTACCTGGAGCACCGCTACTGGCTGCCCATGGCCCACCCCTTGTTCGGCGGGCTCGTCCTGCACTACGCGGGGATGGTCAGCTTCCGCGCCGTCTTCGAACAACGTGAGCAGCAACGCATCCGCTCCGTCTTCAACCGGATGGTCTCGCCCGACATCGTTCAGGAGGTCCTTCGGAAGGGACATCTCGGCCTCGATGGCACCCTCCGGCAAGTCACGGTCTTCTTCGCGGACATCCGCGGCTTCACCGAGATGACCGACAATTGCCAGCAGGTCGCCTCCGAACACGTGCGCGTCACCGGCATGTCGGAATCCGAAGCGGAGGAGTACTACGAACAACAGGCCGGCATCGTCCTCCGCACCGTCAACGAGTACCTCGCCGCCATTTCCGATGTCATCAAGTTCCACAGGGGCACCCTCGACAAGTACATCGGCGATTGCGTCATGGCCTTCTGGGGCGCGCCCATCATGAACTCGCGCCACGCGGTGGATGCCGTCGTGGCCGCCGTGGACGCGCAGTTGGCGGTGGAGCGACTCAACCGCGAGCGACAGGAAGAAAACGACCGCATCCGCGTCGAAAACGAGGCCCGGGTCGCCCGCGGCCAGACCCCGCTGCCGCTGCGGCACCTCCTGAATCTCGGCAGCGGCCTCAATTCGGGAAAGGTCACCTTCGGTCTCATGGGCTCCGACGCCCATATCGTCAATTGCACTGTCTTTGGCCGCGAGGTGAACCTTGCCGCCCGCCTAGAGAGTGCGTCCGGACACGCCCGCATTCTCGTCGGCGAAACCACGTACCGGTTGATCGAGCGCGACGAGCCTTCGCTCGCGGCGCTGTGCATCGAGCTTCCCGCCATCGCCGTGAAGGGATTCCGCCAACCCGTGGTCGTCTACGAGGTGCCGTGGCGCAACGCGGAGGAAGTCATCCGCAAGTTCGCCCCGATGCTCTCGACCCAACCCCGACGGACCTGATCTTCCATCCCGCGAGCACAGCGACGGGCGGCGGCCACGCGGTGGTCCGGGCGTTCCCGCGCCGGATCAGGGTTTGATCAGGCTCGCGCGCGGCACGTTCCCGGACGAGGACTCCAACCGGGCGACCTGCTGCGGCGCGAGGAACAACGGCCCACCCAACCGGGTGGAACCCACGAACACCGTGGCCGCCTTCTCGGCCACGAGCACCGTGCGCAGCACCGATTCCACGGTCGGTCCCATGGCGATGATGCCGTAGTTGTCAGCGGGCACTCAAAACCAGCCAGCAAAGGGCACTTCAAAACCAGCCAGGGATCTGAGGTGAACAAGCTCATTGCCGCGGGGACTCCCAACGGGGTTCGTCGCGGCGATGAATCACCT
>WBXI01000022.1 GCA_008933025.1 Verrucomicrobiota bacterium | reverse complement strand
GTTCCCCGCGCGGAGCGCCGTGGAGTGCGGAGGGTAGGAGCGTCAGCGACACCCACTCCGCTTTGCGACGAGGTCCGGCAACCCCGCGGTTGGACCTGGTTTCGAAAGCGGTGTCGCGGCCTTGCGAAGGCCTTGCCACCGCAGTCCGAAGGCGCTTCGCGCGGCCGAGCCGAAGGCATCCGTCCCCTTGCCCCTTTTCGTGCTCGGGGCCCCGGCGTTCAGATCGAGTCGGCGTACTTCTGCATTTCCTCCGCCTGACGCTCCAGACTCTCGACCAACCGGAACTGGGTCCTCGCCCGCTCGAGGTTGTGGCCGGGCCGATGCACGCGGAAATAGGTGTCGCCCGCGAGGTAATCGGTCAGGAAACGCAGCCCGATCGTGAAGGTCAGCACTTGGCCGGCGAACGCGATCAGCGCGCGCTCGTGTTTGTTGAGCATGCCTTCCGTCGCCTCGAGGTAGCCCCGGCACAACGCCCGGAACAACGGCATCCGCGCGTGCACCTTCGACAGGTCCAGCTCGTCCTCCAGGGTCGGGCTCGTCGTGGTTCGCACCATGTCGCCGAAATCGTACAACGCGCATCCCGGCATCACCGTGTCGAGGTCCACCACGCACGTCGCCTTGCCCGTGGTGCAGTCGACCATGACGTTGTTGAACTTGGTGTCGTTGTGGGTCGCGCGTTCCGGGATTTGCTTCCGGGCCATCGCCTTCAGGATGACGTCGACGATCTTCTCGCGGGACATCGCGAACTTCACCTCGGGTGCCGCGGATTTCGCACGGTTGAACTGGTCGGCCCCGACCATGCCGACCAGGGAATCGAAGCGCCGGCGGGAGTTGTGGAAGTCCGGGATGGTCTCGACGAGGCGCTTGCCGGGGAGATCGCTGAGCAATCGCTGGAACTCGCCGAACGCGCGTCCCGCTTCCTGGGCAAGGGCCGGGCTGGTCACCGATTCGTACGTCCGCACGTTCTCGATGAAAACGAACGTGCGCCAGCATTGCCCCTTCGCGGTCTGGTGAAAGGTCTCGCCGTCGCGCGTCGGAACCACCGTCAGCACCCGGCGGGTCACGTCGGTGGTGCCGATTCCTTCCAACCGCGCGCGTTGGTGCCGGGTGACGCGGCCGATGTTGTCCATCACGCCGGCCGGATCGCGGAACACCTCGGTGTTGACCTTCTGGTGGACGTAGCGGACGACCGCGCCGCCCTGGTTGTAGGTCGCGACGTAGGTTTCGTTGATGTGCCCGATCTTGCAGGGCTCGACCTGACGGAGATCCCCGTAGATCTGGAATTCCCGCGAAACGTCGTGGATTTGGGAGAGGTCGTAGGGGCCCATGGGTGTGCGTAAACCGGTGTCGCCGGTTGCGTCGGGGTTACCCTGACAGGGAACCCGATCGCCGGAAAAGCGCGAAAGCGGCGGGACGGCCCGGCGGCCGCGGCGCATCCGTCACTCCGGCTCGTCCTGCCAGCGATGCACCAATCGGTGCGGCACGCCGAGGTGATCGAGCACCCGCGCCACCACCGTGTCGGCCAAATCCTCGATGGTCCGCGGCCGCGTGTAGAAGACCGGGTTTGCCGGCAGGACCGTCGCGCCCGCCAGCAACAGCAGTTCCACGTTCTTCACGTGCACCAGCGACCACGGCGTCTCGCGTGGCACCAACAGCAATTTGCGCCGTTCTTTCAGCATCACGTCGGCGCACCGCAGCAACGAGTCCGAGCTCAGACCGTGCGCGATCCGGCCCATCGTGCCCATGCTGCAGGGGATCACCACCATCGCGTCCGGCGGATTCGAGCCGCTGGCAAACGGCAGGTTCATCGAGCGCACGCCGTGGGACGCGACGCCGTCGCGGAGACGCAGGCCGTCGGGAAGTTCCTCGGCGATGACCTGCGGGGCGTACTGGCTGAGCATGACGTGGACCTCGTGCGCGGCGGGGTCGAGATTGTCGAGCAACCGCTGGGCGTAGATCGATCCGCTGGCCCCGGTGATGGCGATCAGCAAACGCATGGTGGGAACATGCACCGGAAGCCCCCGACCAAAAGGGCGAAGTTTTGCGCGGCTCGGAACCGGGCGGCAGGGAGCGGGGAGCAGGTGCGACCGGTGGACAAAGGCCGCTTCGCTGGCGCCCCGGCTCGCTGCGCCGCCGCCTTGCGGCTGGCCTCGAGGGTCGATCGGGGGCACGGTTCGAAGCCGCGGGGTTCGCGCCCGCCATTTTTCCGAGCCCATGAATTCCCTTCGAAGAATCCCGCCGTTGCTCCTGTCGTTTTGGATGGCCGGCGCGGGGTTGGCCGCGGACAAGACCAACCCACCGGCGGTTCCCGCCACGGACGCGGCGCGGGCCGGGACGGCGGCCTTGATCGCGGGACTGAAGCCGCGCCGGGGCGAGATCGACCTCCGGTCGGGCACGGCGAAAGTTCGGGTGCCGGAGGGCTATTCGTTTCTCGATGCCGACGACGCCACGACGGTTTTGGTGAAACTGTGGGGCAATCCCCCGCCGAAAGACGCGCCGCTGGGCATGCTCTTTCCTTCGTCCGCAGGCGTCGCGACGTCGAACCTGTGGGCGGTGGTCCTGCATTACGACGCGGTGGGACACGTGGCCGACACCGGGGCGGACGCGATCGACTTCGCGAAAGTCCTCGTGGACCTGAAGCGCGCTGCCGGCGAGGCGAGCAAGGATCGGGTTCGGGATGGGTTTCCGTCGATCGAGGTCACGCGGTGGGCCTCGCCGCCGCGCTACGACGGGATTTCGCACAAGTTCCATTGGGCGAAAGAACTCCGGTTTGGCGGCAGCGACCGCGTCCTCAACTACAACATCCGGGTGCTCGGGCGCCGTGGGATGCTGGTGATGAACGCCGTCGCGCCGATGTCCCGGTTTTCGGAGATCGAGGCGGCGATGCCGAAGATCCTGGGTTTGGTGGATTTCGAACCGGGGCATCGCTACGCGGATTTCGAGGCGGGCAAAGACAAGGTGGCGCCCTACGGATTGGCCGCGTTGGTCGCCGGCGACGCGGCGGACGAATCGGCTCGGCCGCGATGGTCGGCCGGGAAGCTTTGGGCGGCGAAGGGATTGCTGGCGTTCGTCGTGGTCGGCGGCGCGGCGTTCCTGGCGGTGCGGCGGCCGGTACGCGGCCCATAGCCGCCGCGGTCCCGAGGCGGACCGGCAGAAGCGTGTTGCCCGAAACCCGGGTTTCCCGCGACCCTCCGGCACCGATGACTCACCCCCAGATCGACCGGTTGCTTGTCGGCGGTGCGGAACTGGGCGCGTCCGACCTGCATCTCATCGCGGGCGTGCCGCCGGCATTCCGGGTGAACGGCGAGGTGATCCTGGCGGACGAGGATCCATTCGAATCCGAGGACCTCACGGCGATGGCGTACTCGTTGCTCAGCGAGGCGCAGCGGCAGAAGTTCGAGCAGGAGTGGGAACTCTGCGTGTCGGTGCGGCATCCGCGCGCGGGCCGGATCCGGGTGACGCTCTACCGGCGCAACGGCGGGGCCGAACTCAGCCTGCGCTTCTGCGGCGAGAGCGTCGCCACCCGGGAACAGCTCGGATTGCCGCCCTCCCTCGACGACCTCGCGCGTCGGCCGAACGGGTTGATCCTCATCACCGGCCCCACCGGTTCGGGGAAGACGACCACGCTCAACTACCTCGTCGACCTCATCAACAGCGAGCGTCGCTGCAAGATCCTCATGGTGGAGGATCCCATCGAGTTCGTGCACGAGAACCGGCGGGCGATCGTGGTGCAGCAGGAGGTGTTGACCGACGTGCGGTCGTTCAACCGGGCGTTGATCCACGCGTTGCGACAGGACCCCGACGTGATGG
Organism: Verrucomicrobiota bacterium; assembly: GCA_008933025.1. Taxonomy (GTDB): domain Bacteria; phylum Verrucomicrobiota; class Verrucomicrobiia; order Limisphaerales; family UBA9464; genus UBA6176. The sequence goes on along the minus strand of WBXI01000022.1, from coordinate 27,530 downwards.
TGATCGGCGAGGTGCGGGACCACGAGGCGATCGCGACGGCACTGACGGCGGCGGAGACGGGGCATCTGGTTTTGGCGACGATGCATTCCCCCGGGGTGGCCCACGCCATGGAACGCATCATCGGGGTTTTCGAAGGCAGCGCGCAGCGGCAGGTGATCCTGCAGTTGGCCAACACCCTCCAGGGCGTCATCGCGCAGGAGTTGTTGCCGTCGACCGACCGGCTTCGGCGGGTGCTCGCCTACGAATTGCTCCTGGCCAACACGGCGATCCGGACGGTCATCCGCCAGAACGAACTGCACCATCTGCACAACGTGATGCAGACGAGCCAGCGCGACGGGATGGTGCTGATGGACAACAGCCTCATGGACCTCTACGGCAAGGCGCAGATCACCTTCGACACCGCGGTGAGCAAGGCGCGGCAGCCGGACCGGTTCCACACCTTGCAGCGTTGAGGGGTTGGAAGCCCGCCGGTGCCGCGCGGGATCCCGCGGACCACCGCCTTGGGTCCACGCCGTCGGCCCCGGGTGCTTCCCGGCATGGGCTCCGCGCCGGCGGGGGCCGGGGCACTTGAAACTTCAAACCGGGATCCTGGAACCGGGAAATCCCCCCGCCCTTTGGCGCCAGGCCTCGTAGAAGAACACGGCGGACGCGTTGCCCACGTTGAGGGAATCCACGCCGGACTGCATCGGGATCGCCACCTGCTCGTCGCAGGCCTCGAGCACCGCCGGACGGATGCCCTCGCCCTCCGATCCGAGCACGATGCAGCAATCCCCCGCGAGATCGGCCTCGGGAAGGAGGCGGCGGTCGGCGTGCGGATGCGCGGCGAGACAGCGGATGCCGGCGGCACGCAGGCCGTGGATGTTTGCGACGAGGTCGGCGGAGAGGTGGTAGGGGACCTTGAACACCGTGCCCATGCAGCTGCGCACGGAGCGACGGAGGTAGGGGTGGGCGCTGGTCTCGCCGACCACGAGGGCCTGCACGCCCATGGCCACGGCATTGCGCAGCACCAAGCCCACGTTCACCGAGTTGACCACGGCATCGACCGCCGCGAACAACCGTGGCCGCGGCAAGTCGAGCAAGGAATCGATCGTCGACGGCGCCGGGACCCGGCCCAATGCCATCACGCCCTGGAAGATCACGAACCCGGTCAACTGGCCGAGCACGGCCTTGGGCGCGACGAACAGGGGGACATCCTCGGGTCGCGCCGCCAACAGCGTCTCGTATTGTGCCTGCCACGCCGGGGGTGCCAGCACCGACACCACGCCATGCGGCGATTCGAGGAGACGGCGGACGACTTTTTCCCCCTCGGCGACGAAGATCCCGCCGCCGGGTTGGTCGTGCTGCGCGCGCAGGTTGCGGTAGGGCGCGAGGCGCGGGTCATCGAAGTCGGCGATCGGTTCGACGTGGAACATCGGTCCCTCAGAGTTTCTTGAGTTTCGGACCCTTCGGGGTGTCCTCGACGGCCCAGCCGATGGCCTTGAGTTCGCCGCGGATGGCGTCGGCGCGGGCAAAGTCGCGGGCTTTCTTCGCGGCAGCGCGCGCGTCGAGCAGGGCGAGCGCTTCCGGCGGGGCCTCGGCCTGAGGTTTGGCGCCGAGACCGAGCACGGTGTCGACGCGTTCCCAGGCCGCCAGTTCGCCGGCGGCGCGGGTGGCGTCGAGCTCGCCGGCGGCCATCGCCCGGTTGGTGTCGCGGACCCAGTCGAAGACGGCGGCCCAGCCGCGCGAGATGTTGAAATCGTCGTCGAGGGCGGCGCCGAAGGCATCGACCAACGCCGGCGCGGGCGCCGTGGCCGCGGTGGTGCCGGCGGCCTCGCGCAGCTTGCCGGTGCATTCGTCGATGCGCGCGAGCGCGGCGCGGGCACCATCGAGGCCGTCCATCGTGAAGTTGAAGGTGTCGCGGTAATGCGCGGCGAGGAGCAGTTGCCGCACCTCGCGTCCGGTCCAGCCGCGCGCGAGCAGGTCGCGGAGGGTGTGGAAGTTGCCCAGGGACTTGGACATCTTCTTGCCCTCGACCAGCAGGTGGGCCGCGTGGAGCCAGTATTTGACGAACGGGCGATGCTCGTTCCACAGGCCGCCGTGGAGACCGCCGGCGCCCTCGCTCTGGGCGATCTCGTCCTCGTGGTGCGGGAACGCGAGGTCCTCGCCCCCGAGATGGAGGTCGAAGCCATCGCCCAGCAACGCGAGGCTCATGGCCGAACACTCGATGTGCCATCCGGGTCGGCCCTGGCCCCAGGGGCTTTCCCAGAACACGTCGCCATCGTCGGGCACGCGGGCTTTCCAGAGGGCGAAATCGGCGACGTTGTCCTTGTCGTATTCGTCGGAGGCGACGCGTTCGGTGACACGTTGTTCGTCGAGGTTGAGGTTCACCAACTGGCCGTAGCGGCAGGCGCAACCGGGCCAGCGCTCGGCGCCGCGGTATTTCTCGATGCTGAAATAGACCGAACCGTCGGGGGTGCGATAGGCGATGCCGCGTTCGACGAGGCGGGCGATGAGCCGCAGCATGCCGTCGATGTGGTCGGTGGCCCGCGGCAGGTGGTGGGGCCGGTGGCACCCGAGGGCGTCGAGGTCCTGCAGGAAGGCGTCGGTGAAGCGGCCGGTGTATTCGCGGAGCGGCAGGCCGGTCTCGCGGACGCGCCGGATGATTTTGTCCTCCACGTCGGTGATGTTCATGACGTGGTTGACGGCATGGCCGCGGAACTCGAGGTGGCGCCGGACGAGATCGGCGAAGACGAAGGTGCGGAAATTCCCGATGTGGCCGTAGTCGTACACGGTGGGGCCGCAGCAATAGAGGCCGACGCGCGGGGGCGCGATGGGGACGAAATCCTCCGTGGCGCGAGCCAGGGTGTTGTGGAGCCTCAGAGCCATAAGCGGGGGCGACGCTAGCGGAGGGCAGTCACCAGTGGCCAGAGAGCAGTGAAACCGGCGGGAGCCGCGGCGCCCCGTGGCCTCGTGGGCGGGCGCGTTTCCCGTGGCCGACGCGCCGGGACGGCGGATCCGGGGCGAAAGGACGCGCCCGGCGCCGGGCTTCCCGCCGATGCGTTCGCCCGAAACTTGAAACTTGAAACGGCCCGCGGATCGGCGCGGAGACTGGGGCATGGCCACTCCCACGTTCACCCCGTCGGAAAAGCGCGTGGTGCTCGCGATGTTCGCCCAGCACTGGGAGAACGCCCGGCACATCAAGAACGAGCGCCTTTCCTTCACCAACATCTACTGCCTCGTCGCGGCCGGCACGCTGTCGCTGCTGCATTCCGTCCGGGGCGAGACCCTGCTCGAGTTCGCGGTCCTGACGTTCATGGTGGCGTTCTCGGTCATCGGGCTCCTGACCAGCCTGCGGCTCAAGTTCGAGCTCGAGCATTGCCTGCGGCAGATCGACGCGATCGTGACGGCGACGACACTGCAGGCGTTCATGCCGGCCATCGACCTGACGGGGGCGCCGCTGCGCTACCCGAAGTTCCGGTGGCTGTTCCCGTGGTTTTACACCATCGCGATCGCGGGCTTCGCCGGCATCCTGCTGGCCCGGGCGTGCCTGCGGTGAGGAAGGGGTGCTTTGATTCGTCGCGGAGGCAGGCCGCCCGGCGGCGCCGGGCGCGGGTCGGCGACTGTGGACAACCCGCCGTTGCCAAGGTCCGGGCCGACGCCGTAGCTTCGCCCGTCCCGGCCCATGGCTTTGGCCGGGGTGTCCATGTCGGAATACCGCGTCCAATTCGAAGTCTTTCAGGGTCCCCTCGACCTGCTCCTGCACCTCGTCAAGAAGCAGGAGGTCGACATCTATCAGGTCAACCTCACGAAGATCGCGACGGAATTCGTGGCATACATCGACGCGATGCGGTCGCTGGACGTGGAGGTCGCGGGCGAGTTCGTGGTGATGGCGGCGACGTTGTTGTACATCAAGAGCCGCGAGTTGCTGCCGGTGGAGCAGCAGGTGGTGCCGGAGGGCGAGGACGAGGACGAGGACGATCCCCGGTGGGAACTCATCCGGCGGTTGGTGGAGTACAAGAAGTTCAAGGATGCGGCGGCGCAATTGCAGGAGCGGGAAACGCTGATGGACGGGATTTACCAGCGCCGGCCCGGACGGGTGGAAATGGCGCCGGTGGAGGCAACCGAGCGGGGCACCGTGTCCGTCTTCGACCTCGTGAACGCGGTCAGCGCCATCCTCAAGCGGTACACCGAGCGCACCGACGTGCGGGAGATCCAGGCGGATCCCTACACGGTCAGCGAGAAGATCGACCACCTGCGGCAGATGGTCGCGGCGCGGCCGCGGTTCCTGTTCAGCGAGTTGTTTTCGGCGGCGCGGTCGCGGTTGGAAGTGGTGGTGACTTTCCTCGCCATGCTGGAGTTGATCCGGATGCGGATCCTCGTGTGCGTGCAGGCGGAGGATTTCGGCGAGATCGAGGTCCTGCCGGCACCGCCCGTGTCCGAGCCCGGGCCGATGCCCCCGGCGGACGTCGAACTGCCGGCGGCCGGCGAACCGACGCCGGATCCAGGGTTGCCGCCGGGGGCAACGCCGCCCGCGGATTTCGTGGTGCCCTTGGCACCGCCCCCGCCCGGCACCTTGCCGGATGCCATGCCGCTGGCCGATCCCGGCGGCCCGATGCCCGCGTGAATCGCCCCCCGTCTTCCCCCATGGAACTCAAGTTCATCCTCGAATCGTTGCTGTTCACGTCGCAGAAGCCCCTGTCGACCTCGGAATTGCGGGACGTCCTGAACCGGACCGCCGACGAGGAGGGTTCGGGCGAGGTGGCGCGTGCGTTCCGAAAGATGCCCCCGGAACAAATCGACGCGGCGTTGCAGACCCTGGCGGCCGAGCACGAGGCGGCGCAGCGAAGCTACCGCTTGGTTTGCGTCGCCGGTGCGTGGCAGTTCGTGACCCAATCTGAATTCGCCCCTTGGCTGCGGGTCTTCGTCGGGGTGAAGAACCGTCCGGCGCGGCTCTCCCAACCCGCCTTGGAAACGCTCGCGATCATCGCCTACCGGCAGCCGATCACGCGCGCCGAGATCGAGCAGATCCGCGGCGTGGCGGTGGATGGCGTGATCGCGACGCTGCGCGAGCGCGGCCTGATCGACGATGCCGGCCGCGCGGAGGTACTGGGGCGCCCGATGCAATACGCGACGTCGTCGGCGTTCCTCGAGTATTTCGGATTGCCCGGTCTGGACGGATTGCCGTCGGCGGACGAATTGCGGCGGATCCCGGTGCAGAAGCCGGAGGCGTTGCTGACGGTGGATCCCCATTTGGCGACGGCGCCGGAGGATGCGACGGCGCCATCGCTGGCGCTGGACGTGGTGGAATCGGGCAACGCGGAAGGCGCGACCGCGGCGGAGGCCCCCGCGGAGCCGCAACCCGAGCCCCCGCCCGCTACCGAAGTGCCCTAGGCCGAATCCCGGCAGCGGCTGCACGGAAGAACGCGAAGCACCCCGGGAACCGAAGCGGGGGTGGGAACGCTCGCCACCGGTCACCCGCCGATGGGTGCCGGGCGCCCCGCAAGCCGGGCACCATTCGGTCGGCTAGCCTTGGTTCCCTTTGTTTCGATCCGTGAAAGAAGGGAACCGCTGCGGCCGGACCGAGCCGGGGAGTCCGGAAACATCCCGCTCGTCCCGTGCGTCCATGCCGCGACGTTCCGGACGATGCGACGGCGAATGACGCGGCCCGGATGACGCTTCCTGCCTCCGCGTTCCGTCGCGGAAGCCCCGGGTGCCAAGGTGCCCCCGAGGGCTATCCCGTGGCCGCGGGCTGTTTCGCGAGGACGGCGACATACGCGCCGTCGACACCGTCCTTCAGTGGTCCGGTTTCGCGCCAGGGGCCCGCGGTGAATTCGGGATGGCGGGCGAGGAAAGCCTCGACCACGCCGGCGTTTTCCTCCGGTTCGAAGCTGCAGGTCGAGTAGACCAGCGTGCCGCCGGGGCGCAGCAGGGGGACAATCTGGTCGAGGAGCGCGATCTGGGCGGCCTGCAGGCGCGGGATCTCGGACGCGTGAAGGCGCCATCGGAGCTCGAGGCGCCGGCGCAGGACGCCGGTGTTCGAACACGGGGCGTCGACGAGGATGCGGTCGAAGAAGCCGACGGCCGAGTTGATGTCGCCGAGAGGCAGGGCCTGGATACAGGTGGCGCCGAGCCGGGCGGCGTTTTCCTCGACGAGGCGGAGCCGGGCGGGTTGGGAGTCGAAGGCGACGACGGCACCCTGGTTGCCGAGGAATTGGGCGACGAGTGTGGCTTTGCCGCCCGGGGCGGCGCAGAGGTCGAGGATCCGCTCGCCCGGACGGGGATCGAGCAAATGGACGGCGAGCAACGTGCTGGGATCCTGGACGTAGAAATCGCCGTCGCGGAACGAAGCCAGGGAGCCGAGGGGGGGATGCGCGGCGAGCTCGAAGCAGAGTCCGCGGGTCCAATCGCGTTCGAACGGCACGGCGGTCACGCCCTCCGCGGACCAGCGGGCGCGGACGCTTTCGACGTCGGTCTTGAGGGTGTTGACGCGGGCGTAGGTGGGCGGCGGGGAATTGTCCCAGTCGAGCAGACGGCGGAGGTCGGCGTCGCCGAGGCGCTGGCGCCAGCGGTCGACCAGCCAACGGGGATGGGACCAGGCGACGGCGGGATCGGAGTCGCGGAGGGCGGCGAGTTCGGCGCGGATGCGTTCGCGATCGCGGTCGCAGCCCCGGAGCACGGCATTGAGGAAGCCGCATTGCGGGACGAAACCGGCCTCGCGGGCGAGTTTGACCGTTTCGTTGACGGCGGCGTGGGGCGGGACGCGGTCGAGAAAGAACAGTTGGTAGATGCCGAGGCGGAGAAGGTTCTGGAGCGCGGGCTTCTGGGGGCGTCCGTCGGTGCGCCGGGCGATGATCCAGTCGAGGGCGGAGCGTTGGCGGAGGATGCCGTAGACGAGTTCCTGGGCGAGGCGGCGATCGGCGGGCTGGAGGCGGCCGAAATCGGGATCGGCCTCGAGGCGATGCTCTAGGAAATCACCGGCGATGTCGGCGTGCCCGATGGCACGATAGGCAATTTGTCTTGGTCTGGCTTCCTCCACGCGGCCATACTGACGGTCAATCAAGAAACGGCCAGCCCGCAATTCTCGCCCGGGGGGCGGGGGACGGGGAAACACCGCGGAACCGCGGTGGATGGCCGTGCCGTCGCGGCCGTCTTGCCGCGATGTCCCGTTTTTTGGTTTTGGAGCAGGCCATGAAAGAAGAACTCGAGAAGCTCGTTGCCGGTGGAAAAATTCACGCGAAACAAGTGCCACCGCTGCTGGCGTTGGTGCAGGCAGGGTTCTGCCAACACCGGAGCTGGGGCTTCGGCCGCATCACGGCGCTGGACGCCAATCTGGGGCGTTTGAACATCGATTTCGCCACCAAGGCCGGCCATTCGCTGGACCTTGCGTTTGCCGCCGAGTCGCTGAAGCCGCTGGACAAAGCCCACATCCTCGCCCGCAAGCACACCGATCTGGAAGGCCTCAAGCGCGAGGCCGCCCTGCACCACCTCGAGGTGGTGAAGATGGTGCTCCGGGGCATGAATGGCCGGGCGACCGTCGACCAAGTCCAGCAGTTGCTGAGCGACGTGGTCACGAGCGACTGGAAGAAGTGGTGGGAAGTCGCGCGGGCCGAGATGAAGAAGGACGGCCACTTCACGGTGCCGTTGAAGAAGACCGAGCCGATCCTGTACGAGGAGCGCGAGATCACGCTGGGCGACCGTTTGCTGTCGGAATTCCGGGCGGCCAAGGGTCTGAAAGCCAAGGTGGCCGTCGCCGCCGAGGTCTTCAAGAACGTTGCCGACCTCCGCGACCATCCGGTCGTCCTCGAGTCGATCCACGCCCTGGCGGCCGACGTGCAGTCCCACATCCAGACGATGCCGTCGCTCGCGCTGGAAGGCATTTTCATGCGCGACGACCTGCGGCAGTCGGTCGGCGCGCCCGCGCCGGAAGGCGAGAACGTGCCGCGGGACATCTTCGCGCCCCTGAGCCAAGAGGGCCAGTTGGAGCGTCTGATCGAGCGATTGGTGGCGTTTTTCGAGGAATTGCCCGCGGCCAAGCACCGCCGCGCCCTGGAGGCCTTCAAGGAGACGGTGCCGGATTGGGGCGCGCAGTTGGTCCTGATCATCAACCGCGTGTCGGCCAAGTTGGCCGGCGAGTGTGCGCGGCTCCTGATCGTCGAGGGCCGCGGCCAGTTGCTGAAGGACACCCTCGCGCGCCTCATCAGCCAGCATTCGGCATCCAGCGAGTTGCTGTTGTGGATCGGCAAGGAACGCAGCGATCATTTCGCCGACATCCTCGGACCCGAGGTGTTCCGGGCCATGATCACGGCGATGGAGCGGGATGCCTTCAACGAGAAGAAGACCAACCGCCTGCACGATTTCATCCTCGAGGACCAGCAGTTGCTGCCGGAGTTGATCGAGGCGGCCGACGTCGAGATCATCAAGGACCTCGTCCGCACGCTGCAATTGTCGCCGGCATTCGACGACATGGACAAGCGGTCGCTGTTGGGCCGCATCGTGAAGGTTTACCCGGCGATCCAGAGCCTGATCTCCGGCGAGCAATCGAAGGACGACAAGACGTTTCTGGTGAGCTGGGGGAGCCTCGAGCGCCGGAAGCACGAGTACGACGAGTTGGTGAACAAGGCGATCCCGGCGAACGTGAAGGACATTGCGATCGCGAAGAGCTACGGGGATCTGCGCGAGAACCACGAGTTCAAGGCGGCGAAGGAAATGCAGAAGGTGTTGCATCGCCGGAAGCACGAGCTCGAGCTGCAGTTGGCCCGGGCGCGCGGCACGGACTTCGCGAACCCGCGGACCGACGTGGTTTCGCCGGGCACCTTCGTCACCCTGACCGACCTCGACAGCGGCAAGGCCGAGAGCGTCCATGTCTTCGGGGCGTGGGACGGCGATCCGGACCGGAACATCCTGAGCTACCTGTCGCCGCTCGCGCAGGCGGTGATGAACCGCGCGCCGGGGACCGAGACGGAGTTGGTCAGCGGCGTGAGCAAGCGTCGCTTGCGGGTTGATTCCGTGGCCGCCGCCGACCTCTCGCTGCTGCCGCCCACCTCGAACTGAGGAGCTTTCGGGCCTGGGCCCGAGTCATCGCCCGGCCGCCGCCCCGGTTTCCCCGGATCGGCGGCCGGTTGCGTTTCAAAAGCAAAAGCCCGGCGACCCGCGGCGGATCGCCGGGGAGGCCGGGCCCATTCGGGGCGCCGACGGCGCAGGCCTTACTTCATGCGGTCGAAGTTCTTCTGGAGGATCTGCCAAGACTCGAGGCCCGGCACTTTCGCCTGGTGATCGGCGATGATCTTGGCCTCGTTCTGGTTCTTCGTCGGGCGCTGGGCCTGATAGAATACGCCGAAATGGCCCGGCCAATCCTGATCCGCCAACCGATAGGCGGCGTACTCGTCCGTGACGTCGTGGGTGGACGGAACGGTCTCGAACTTGCCGCCCTTGCGCGGGTTCGCGCCGTCGAAGGCGCCGGGGAAGAACTCGACGCACTCGCTGAGGCACTGGATGAAGGCGAAGCCATCGTGGTCCATCGCCTTTTCCATCATCTCGAGGACGTGGTTCGGGTTGGTGTGCGAGGTGCGCGCGACGAACGTGGCACCGGCGGCAATCGCCTGCTTGACCGGATTGATGGGGCGGTCGCCCGAACCCCAGGCATCGGTCTTCGACTTGTAGCCGAGCGGCGATGTCGGGGAGGTCTGGTTCTTGGTGAGTCCGTAGACCTGGTTGTCCATGACCACGTACGTCAACTTCACGTTCTTGCGCGCGGTGTGCGTGAAGTGGTTGCCGCCGATCGAGAAGGCGTCGCCGTCGCCGCCGAACACGAACACGTGCAGATCGGGGCGGGAAAGGCTCACGCCGGAAGCGAAGGGCAGGGCGCGGCCGTGGATGAAGTGGGCGCCGTGGGCCTGCACGAAGTACGGGAAGCGACTCGAGCAACCGATGCCCGCGACGGTCGTGATCTTCTCGTGGTGCATGCGGCGGCGCTCGATGAGCTTGAAGTACAGCGCGAGGACCGAGAAGTCGCCGCAGCCGGGGCACCACGTCGGGTGATCGGCCGAGACTTCCTTCTTGGTGAGCGGCTTGCGGTCGGCGTCCTGCAGGGGCGGGACCGGGGTCGTGTCGACGATCGCGGTGCGCGGCAACGTCGCAAACGGGAAAGCGATATGGTTCATGACTGGGATGATCGTTGTGGAGAGCGGTGGAGGGGCGCGGGTTCCGATTACGTGTTGGAGGCGAGTGCGCGGGAGCGATCGAGGATTTCCTTCACCTTCCAGGTCAAGCCATCGACCTTGGTGATGCCTTGGATGCGCGGGTCGCTGTAGCGGGCGCGCAGGACTTGGGCGAGTTGGCCGTAGCCGTAGAGGCCCTCGTCGTTGAGTTCGACCACGAAGATGCGGTGGAAACCCTTGAAGATCTCCTCGAGGCCGTTGGGGAGGGGATTGATGTACTTCAGGTGGAGGGACGAGAACGGTTCGCCCACGGAGCGCGCCTTGTCGACGGCCTCGCGGATGGGACCTTCGGAGGAGCCCCAGCCGACGAGCAGGACATGGCCTTCGGACGCCCCGTAGACCTTGGGGACCGGGATTTCCGTCCCGAGCTTGCGGAGCTTGTTGCGGCGCTTGGCCGTCATGGTGACGTGCAGCTTGGGCGAGCCCGTCGGATGGCCGAGTTCGTCGTGCTCGAGGCCGGTGACGACCGGGTACTTGCCGCTGGCCACGCGCGTGCCCGGCGCGATGTGCCGGGTGACGCCGTCCGGCGCCGTCAGGTCGTAGGGCTTGTGCTCCGCAACCGCCGTGAAGTCGGGGGAGATGTCCTGGCAGATCTTCTCGAGTTCCGGCATGCGGAAGGCCTCGATCCGCGTCGCGATGCCCTGGTCGGAGAGAAGAATGACCGGCGTGCTGTATTTGCGGGCGATGTTGACCGCCTCGATGGCGGTGTAGAAGCAATCCTCGACGCTGGAAGGGGCGATGACGACGCGCGGGCTGTCGCCGTGGCCGCCGAAGCACGCGGTGTTGAGGTCCGACTGCTCGATGTTGGTGGGCATGCCGGTGGACGGGCCACCGCGTTGGACGTCGATCACCACGAGCGGCATCTCGGCCATGGAAGCCCAGCCGATGGCCTCGGTCTTGAGGGAGATGCCGGGACCGGACGAACCGGTGACGGCGACGCGGCCGCCCCAACTGCCGCCGAGGGCCATGGAGACGGAGGCGATCTCGTCCTCGCACTGGATGAAGCTGCCGCCGTACTTGGGCAGTTCCTTGCGGAGCAGTTCCATGATGTCCGACCACGGGGTGATCGGGTATCCGGCGCCGAAGCGGACGCCGGCGGCAATCAGACCGTAGGCGATGGCCTCGTTGCCGTTCATGACCACCTGGGTGCCGATCTTGGCTTGGGGCGCGAGGAATTGGTAACTCTTGAGCAGGTTTTCGAGGCAATGGCCGTATCCCGCGTCGAAGCAGGCATTGGCATTGTTGAGGACGCTGGCGTCCTTGCCGCCGAAACGTTCGCCGATCAACCGCTTCAGTTTCGCGACGTCGAGATCGTAGATCTTCGCCAGCAGACCCAGCGAATAGATGTTCTTGCCCTTGTCGCGGCCGGTGCCACCGATGGCCTCGACGGTGAGGCTGGAGATGGGAACGCCGACATGGCGGTAGTTGTCCAGCCACTCGGGCTTCGGCGTGACGTGGTCGGAATCGTAGAGGACGATGCCACCGAGCTTGAGGGAGTTGACGTGGCCCTCGTAGCTATGCTGGTAGAAGCACAGCAACATGTCCGCGTCGTCGCCGGCCGACAACACCTCGCCGGAGCCGATGCGCACCTGGAAGATCGAGGGTCCCCCGGAGATGGTCGAGGGGATGGTCATGAAGGTCATGACCTCCTGCTCGCTGCGTCCGGCGAGCCGGGCGAGGAAGCCGCCGATCGCCTGGATGCCGTCCTGTGAATTGCCGGCGATACGGATGATCGCCTCGTTGATTTTCGAAACCTGGGTCGGGCCCGCACCGGTCGCCGGGGCTACTGCTGCGTCGCTCATCGATAGTCCTGTCAAAAGTTCCGCCGCGGACCCGGCAGGCCTCGTACTGGGAGAACGGCCGCGCCCGGGGCGATTAGTTCAGTTAACAGACTACCGGGGTCGTTGGGTGGGTCAAGTAGGCGTGCTGATAATCCCCGCTTAACCAACCGGGCTTTTGCATTAGACGGACCACGGGTCGCCCGGCGGGGCGTGGGCCCGGTTTGGCGCCCAACGACACCTCAATCGGCGCGTGGCTCGATCCGCAACGCCGAGACTTGAGACGCCATGGCCATCAGGTTTCGGGCGATTTGCCGGGCGATAACGAGCAACTCGTTGGCGGTGTCGGCATCCGTTTCTGCCCGGGCGTTTTGCTCCCAAAGGCCGAGCCAACGTTCGAAATGCTCGGGGGCAAGGCCCAGTCGGAGGTGTTTGCCCATGCCTCCCCGATAGCAAACGGGGCCGCCCGTGTGGTTCGACCAAAAGTTCGCCACGGTCTGAAGATGCGCGTCCCAGTCGTGGATGTGGGCTGCAAAAATGGGGCCCAGCAGCGCGTCCTGGTGGGCCCGCTCGTAGAACCGGGCCAGCAGGCGTTCCAGTCCGGCGCGCCCGCCGAGGCGTTCGTACAGCGGCCGTGGTTCGATGGCGTCCATGGGAGTCGTGGGTGACCGAAATCCTGCGGTTGCGGTCAGCGGGCCGGAAGCGTGGCGACGGCGGATTCCGTTTCCGCGATCCGATCCCGGGATGCGTCGCCGCCGGCCTCGGGGGGCGCGGCATCCGTCGGTGTGTCGTCCCAGACCCGGATGGGTCGGTAGAACGTGTCGCGCTGGACCGGCACGCGCCCGGCGTCGCGGATGGCGCGGACGAGATCGTGTTCGGCCTGCAGTTGGGGCGAATGCGCGCCGGCCATGTGGAAAATATGCTCCTCGACGATGGTGCCGTGGATGTCGTCGGCGCCGTGGGACAAGGCGAGTTGGGCCATGCGGAGTCCCATGCCGACCCAGTACGCGGTGAGGTGGTCGAAGTTGTCGAGGTAGAGGCGGGAGACGGCGATGGTGCGGAGCAAGTCCTGTCCCGTGGGTGGATGTTCCACGGGGATGGCGTTGTTTTCCGGTTGGTAAGGCAACGGGATGAACCCGGTGAAACCGCCGGTCTCGTCCTGCAGGGCGCGGAGTTGCCGCAGGTGGTCGACGCGGTCGGCCTGCGACTCGACGTGGCCGAACAGCATGGTGCAGGTGCTCTTTCCGCCCAACCGGTGCCACTGGCGGTGCACATCCAGATATTCCGCGGCGGACTCCTTGCCCTTGGCGATGCGGGAGCGGACTTCCTTGCGGAAAATCTCGGCACCACCGCCGGTCAGCGAGGCGAGACCGGCATCGCGAAGCTCGGCGAGGGTTTCGGGAACGGTTTTCTTGGCGAGCCAGGCGAGATGGAGCACCTCGATGGCGGTGAAACATTTCAACTGGAGCCGCGGGTCGAGGGCGCGGAGGGCGCGCAGGAATCCGGTGTAGTACGAGAACGGCAACGAGGGATGGAGCCCGCCGACGATGTGGAGTTCGGTGATGCCGAGGGCAAGGGCCTCGCGGGCCTTGGCGACGATCTGGGCGGCATCCAGCTCAAACCCATCGGCGTCGCGCTTCTTGCGGGAAAACGCGCAGAACTGGCAGCTCAGGATGCAGTAGTTCGAGTAGTTGATGTAGCGGTTGAGGATGTACGACGCGCGGGTGCCGTTGCGCCGGCGGTTGGCGAGATCGGCCAACAAGCCGAGCGCCGGGAGGTCGCGGGTGGCAAACAGGTGCAACGCGTCGTCCTCGGTGAGTCGGACGTTGTCCGCCACTTTGGCGGCGATGTCGCGCAGTTCGCCGCGTTGCAGCACGAAGTTCACGCCCGGAACCGTAGCGCGGAACCCCGGCGTGTTCAGCGATTTCCTTGGGGGCGCGGCGGCCCCGCTGCCCGCGCCGTTCCCCGAAACAGGAATCGGCCGGCCGCCGCTGGGTTCCCCGTTGCCCCGACCCATGGCGTCCGACCGATTCTTTTCCCTTGCCCGGCCCATCCCCTCCCGCGGTTTCCCTTGGGAGGCCCTCAACGGACCGGTACCCACCTCCTTGGCGGGATGTTCCGAGGTTGGGACGTTTGGGCTCGATGCGGGAGTCGGGAACTCCGGAATACGTGCGTGGCGGACATCCCTACAGGGTGGGCAGAGCGGCGCGGTGCCTTCCGGAGGCACCAATGCCATGCCCCCAAGGTCGTTCGCACGCGGGGCCCGGCACCGCAGCCGGAGGGGGGCGAGATGGGCCCATTGACTCTCAGGGCTGTTTGTGAATTATCCGGGGCAATAATCCGCAGTGTCGAGGGGACAGGCATTGTCCCCGAGGCATCCATGGTTTCGGGCCGTCCCGATTGCCGGGCTGCGGATCTTAAAAACCCAAGAGATCCCCCGATGAAAATCTTCCAGAAACAATGGCTGTCCTTGGCGTTGCTGATCGCCGTCGCCCTGCCCGTCGCACTTCGTGCAGAGCGTGGTGGTGGTGGTGACATCCTGAAGAGTTCGTATGGCAAGAACCCCCATTTCTCGGGGGGGGCACCGCCGGTTGGGAACACCGGCGCGATCACGCCGTTGATTTCGAATCATGGCGGCGCGGTCATCGGCACGCCGACCGTTTACGTGATCTGGTACGGCAATTGGACGCGGGCTACCGGCAGCGACACGGCGGCCGGCCAACAGATCGTCCGCGACTTCCTCCAGAGCGTGGGTGGCTCGCCCTATTTCGCCGTCAACACCACCTACACGCCGTCTTCGTCGGTGATCACCGGCGGCGTGGTCTGGGGTAAACAGACCACCGATACCGGATCGAAGGGAACCAAGCTCAGTGACAGCGCGATCCAGAGCATTGTCTCCGGTGCGATCACCGGTGGCCGGCTCCAGTACAACGCGAACGGGATTTACTTCGTCCTGACTTCCTCCGACGTCACCGCCACGTCCGGGTTTTGCAGCCGCTATTGCGGATGGCACACCTATGGCAACGTCTCCGGCAAAGGCCGGGTGCGCTATTCCTTCGTCGGCAACGCGGCGCGGTGCATCACCTCGTGCGCCGCCCAGACCGTCGGGCCCAACGACAATGCCGGCGTCGACGGCATGGTTTCGGTCATCGCCCACGAACTCGAGGAAGCGACCACCGATCCCGATCTCAACGCTTGGTACGACAGCAACGGCGCGGAAAACGCCGACAAGTGCGCGTGGACCTTTGGGACCACCACGGCCCTCCCCAACGGTTCGTTCTACAACCTCACCCTCGGCACCGGCGCCGCCACCCGGAATTACCTGATCCAACGGAACCTGAAGATCGTCGGGGGCCTCAACTACTGCGTGCTGCAGTAGGCGTCCTTCCACGGTCTGCAGCCTTGTTCGACCCCCGTGCGGAACCTCCCGCCGGGGGTCTTACTTTTCCGCCTTGCCCGAAGGCTGGAGCATGCCGTCCAGCAGCGCCCGGAAGGTCTCGAAAGATTCGGCGCCGGTGAAAACTTTCACCGACTGGATCACGTCGCCCGAGGCATCGATCGTCCCGACGAGGAATGCCGGCGTGCCGTGGATGCCCATCCGGCTGGCGATCGCCGTGCTGCGCCGGATTGGTTCGCGATAGCGGTGGCTTTCGAGGCACGCGGCGAATTTCGGCGCGTCGATGCCGAGCTTCAGGATGTGCCGAGCGACGTTCTCGCCCGCGAATTGCAGCGGGTCCGCGAAGAGTTGGTCGTGCATTTCCCAAAACCGGCCCTGCTCGCCGGCGCAGCGGGCCGCCTCGGCCTTGGCGAGCGCGTCGGCGTCGGCGCGGTCGGGCAGATCGCGGAAGAGGTACTTGATCCGGCCGGTGCGGACGTAGCGTTCGTCGATCCGGGGAAAGGTCTCCTTTTCGAACTGGGCGCAGAAAGAGCAGTTGAAATCCGAGAAAGCGACGACGGCGACGCGGGCGTTGGTGCCGCCGCGGAACGGTTCGCCGCGGACGTTCAGGGTGAAGAAGGGGGGCGGTTCCGGATGTGCGGCGACTTCGCCGCGGCCCTGGGTTTCCTGCAAGAGCCGCCGCAGGGCGGCGATCTCCTCGAGCAGGAGTTTTTGTCCTTCCCCCAGTTCGTCGACCTGCCGCTGGAGCGATTCGACGGTCGGGGCCGCGGCGGTTGGTTTGGATGGCTCGGCAATGCCCTGGGCGAGGGACGCCCACGCGAGGGTTCCGATCACGGCGGCGCGGAGCACCTTGCCACGAGAGACCGAAACCACGCGGGTCGAGACCGAGGCCAGGAGGGACATGGCCAGAGAATGTTTTCCCCGGGGTGACGAAGGCAAGCCGGGTCGTGCTTCCAGCGGGGCACCGTTTCCGGGCAAGCTCTTCCCCGTGCCGGACGTTGCCCCCGCCGATTTGCTGACATCGCTACTCCGGGATGTCTCTCGGTCGTTTTACCTCACGCTGTCGGTGTTGCCGCGCGGCGTGCGGCGGCCCATTGGCTTGGCCTATTTGCTGGCCCGCGCCACGGACACCATCGCGGACACCGACTTGGTGCCGGTCCCGGAGCGACTGGAGGCGTTGGATGCCCTGCGCGCGCGGATCCTTGGGAAAGGGACCCTGCCCCTGGATTTCGCGTCGCTGGCTTCCGCGCAGTGTCCGACCGCGACGGCGGCCGAGCGCACGCTGTTGCTCCGGGTGGAAGAGGCGGTTTCGGTCCTGCGCGTGCTCGATCCAGCGGATCTGGCGCTCGTGCGCGAGGTGCTGTCGACGATCGCCGCGGGGCAGGAACTCGACCTGTTGCGTTTTGGAACCGTGACCCCCGGGGTGGTGCGCTCGCTCGCGAACGGCGCGGAGTTGGACGACTACACTTACCGCGTCGCCGGTTGCGTGGGCGAATTCTGGACGCGCATCTGCCGGGTCCGGCTTTTTCCGCGGGCGCGGTTGGACGAGGCGCGGTTGCTGGCGGACGGCGTGCGGTTCGGGAAAGGGCTGCAGTTGGTGAACATCCTTCGGGACATCCCACGCGATCTCCGGGGCGGCCGGTGTTACCTGCCGGCGGACGGATTGGCGGCGCTGGGTTTGGCTCCCGGCGATCTTCTGGATCCCGCGAACGAGCCGCGCGTGAAGCCACTGTACGACGCATGGCTGCGGGTCGCGGAAGAGCATCTGGCGGCGGGATGGCGCTACACGACCACGTTGCCGCGCGGGCAGGTGCGCGTGCGCCTCGCGTGTGCCTGGCCGGTTTTGCTCGGGATACTGACGCTCGAGAAACTCAAACGCGGACGTGTCCTCGACCCGTCGGCCCGGATCAAGGTCGGTCGCCCGGAGGTGCGGGCCATGCTTTGGGCCACGGTGTGGCGCCTGCCTTTGGGCCCGGCATGGAACCGGCTCGACGATTGGGCACGGAAGATCGCGCGACCGCGGGAGGCGGCCCCGGCGAACGGTGCTACGGTGGGCCCGTGAAAGTCCTGGTTGTCGGCGGCAGCGGTTTCATCGGGCGCGAAGTCGTCCGCCAACTCGTCGCGGCCGGGCATCGGCCCCGGGTGCTGGCGCGCGGGACTCGCGGGGCGATGCCCGGCGTCGAGGCGGTGACCGGTTCGGTGCTGGAGCCGGAAGGCTTGGATGCGGCCTGTGCCGGCTGCGAGGCGGTGGTCTACCTCGCGGGCATCATCGCCGAAGTCGGCGACCAGACCTACGAACGGATCCATGTCGATGGAACGGTCCACATGCTGGCCGCGGCCCGGGCCGCCGGCATTCGCCGCTGGGTCCACATGAGCGCGCTTGGCTCGCGTCCCGGCGCCCCGTCCCGTTACCACCGGACGAAATGGGCGGGCGAGGAACGGGTGCGGGCGTCCGCGCTCGACGCGACCATTCTCCGCCCGTCCTTGGTTTTCGGGCCCGGCGACGGATTCCTGAACCTGTTCGCGAGAATTGCCCGATGGTCCCCGGTGATGCCGTTGATCGGGGGCGGGACCATGGAATTCCAACCGATAGCGGTGGAGGAAGTCGCCCGTTGTTTCGTGGCAGCGGTCGGGGGATTGGGCCGCGGCACGGCGTTCGCGGTCTGCGGTCGGGAGCGCGTGACGCTGCGCGGAATCGTCGGGGCGATGTTGGAGGCGACGGGTCGACGCCGGTTGATGGTGACGGTGCCATGGTGGGCGGCACGGCTGCAGGCGATGGCGTTCGAGTGGGCCTTCCCGGCGCTGCTCCGGAAGGCACCTCCGTTGAACCGGGACCAACTGTTGATGCTGGCCGAGGGAAACACCGGCGACCCGGAGCCCATGATCCGCGAGTTCGGGTTCGAACCCCGGCCCTTCCGGGACGGTGTCCGCGCGATGTTTGTCCGGTGCTGAGGGATCGACCGGCGACGCAGCCCGGGCCCGGACGCGGTTGCCCCATCCCGTGACCCGCCGTTCATCGCGCCCGAAACGTGGTGCCCCGACGACCCGGTCCGGTGCTCGATCGCCGACCCATCGTCCGCCGGTGACCCGTCCACGGTCGGACGGCCGCCGTGCCGCCGTCCATGTCTTGGTTCCCATCCAGTGCTTCTTGTCCTGTCCCGAAACCGTCGCGCGGTCGTAGCGGCAATCCCGAGCATGGCCGATGACAAAAGCACCCGGAGGAACCCGGATCGGCGGCGTGGCACGCGCGGTGTTGCCTCGCGGCACGGCAATTTGCAGAGTCCGCGCCGGTGCAACGTCCCATCGTCATCGTCTCGCCGCTGCTTCCGCCGATGCAAGGCGGATTGGCCGACCATACCTTGGGGCTGGCCCGGCATCTTTCGGGTGACTTCAAAGTCAGCGTGTTGTCGTCCCGCGATGTGTACACCGATGGCCCCGTGCCGATCCGTGCCGCGGTGCACGACTGGGAAGACGTCTCGGAGTTGGAGATCGAACTGTCGGCGACGCCCCGGGATTCCGTGTTGTTGTGGCAATACGTGCCGCACATGTACGGCCGCGGGGGCGTGAACCGTGGGTTGCCGGAACTGTGGCGGTCGTTGGAGGCGGACGGACGCCGGCAGGTGATCCTGACGCACGAAATCGCGGCCCCATGGGGCCGACGTCCCAACCAGTGGTGGTACGCGTGGAACCACCGGCGCCAATGGAACGCCGCGATGAAGGTCGCCGATCTGCTGCCCATCTCGACCGAGGCGTGGACGCTGGAATGGCGGCGGCGCAGGCCGGATGCGGCCGGGAAGATGTTCGCCATGGCGTCGCCCACCAGCATCGAACCCGTCGCCGTGGACCCCGGACACCGCGAACGCTGGCGCGTCGCCCACGGTTTGCCGGCCGACATCCGGATCCTCGCCTGGTGGGGTTCCGTCGAGGCCAGCAAGCAACTGGAGTGGGTGCTCGAGGCATGGCAAGCGGCATGCCGCCGGTGGGGACCGGTGGCGCTCTGCATCGCCGGCGGCCACCCCGCGTTGCCGCTTCCGGGCGCACTGCGCTCGTGGTCCCGGATCCTTGGCTACCTCAAGCCGGGGGAGGTTTCGGCCTGCCTGCACGCGGCCGACGTCCTCGCGCTGCCCTATGTCGACGGCGCCAGCGAACGCCGAACGACCCTGATGGCCGGCCTTGCCCATGGCGTCCCCATCGCCACCACCCTCGGGTCCAACTCGGGTCCCACGATGTCGAAGGCGGATTGGCTCGTGGCCAGCGATGTCACGGAACGCGGCGCCTTCGTGGACAACGTGCTCGCCCTGCTGTCGGACGAGGCGCGTCGGAAGACGGTCGGTGCGGCCGGCAAGGTGCACCACGACGCCGAATACTCTTGGGACGTGGTGGCGCGGACCCTGGGCAATCGGATGCGCGAGTCCGGGATCACCGAACCGTGACGGCCTCGCTGGTCAGCGAATAGTGGTCCGGCAACGAGACGCGGAGCAATTCGCCTGCCCGGCTGAAGTAGGCGACCACCTCGTAGCGCCGCAGGAGCCGCGCGGCAACGCGGTAGACCCGCACCCGGTGCGGTCCGATCCGCAGGGTGTCGTTCCGGGCCGTCCAGACGGCACCGGAAGTGCCGTCGCCGGCGGCATGGAACGACGCGGCATCGAGGCTTCCCGGCAATAGTTGGAGATAGCTCCCGAGCATCGAGGGAATCTGCTGCAACTCCTGCATGGCGACCTTTTGCTCGAAGCGCGTGGTTCGTCCGTCCTCGAACCGAACCGTCACCTGGCTGTCGCCCGCCCGCGTGGCGATCTCGAACGCGACGGGTCGCTGGATGAGGCGCGCGTGGAACTCGCGCCATGTCTGGTTGGTGGAAAAGTCGAGTTGCGCGAGCAGGCGCCAGCGTCGGTCGGGCGCCTCGCCGGTAAGGTTGAAGTCGATGTCGAGGTGGTAGCCGCCGAGTTTTTCGAGCATGCCTTCGGGTGCCGACGCGTTGGTCGAGGGCGCCGCCTCGACCACGGACGGCATCCATCGCAGCACGCCGATGTCGTCGCCGTGGTGGCGGAAGCGAAGTTGCGACGGGTCGGCCGCGGACAACACGCGGCCGAGGACGGCATCGAGCGGGACGTCGTCGACGGTCGGACGGCCGCCCCCGAACTCGGCGCGCCAGAGCAAGCCGGTCATCAGCGCCCAAAACGCGGCAAATCCAACGGTGATGAGACGACCGCGCATGGGATGACCGGCGTCAGTGGGACGGGATGACGAGGGATTGACCGGCCTTGAGCGCGCGCGGGTTCACGCCGGGATTTGCCGCCTGCAACGCGGCCAACCGGACACCATACCGGCGCGCGATGATGGCGAGGGTTTCGCCGGATTGGACTCGATGGGCACGCGTCGGGGGCGTGGCCTCGGCCTCGGTCTTTTTCGTCGGGCCGCGCGGGGGCTGGGCGGGCGCGAAGGCCGGCGGGGCGTGGTTGGTGGCGGCCGGACCGGTCGTGCCAGCGCCGGGTCCGGTCCCGACCGGGGGGGGCGCGCCGGACCCCGCGACCGCGGCGTTGGTTCCCGCCACCACACGCTGGGTCAGCATCGCCACCTGGCGGTTGAGGACATCGATGCGTTCGAGGAGCAATGCGTTGGTCCGCCGGAGGCCATCGAGTTCGAACTGCTGTTGGTCGCGGAACATGCGTTCGGCGAACGTGCGGGCGAGTTCGATCTCGGCATTGCGCCGTCCGTCGATGGCGGATTGGTCGTGGAATTCGCCGCGGTTGAGAAGGCGGCCGATCTCCAGGTAGCGCGAGTAGTGGAAGTAGGCGAGCGCCTGGTTGGTCCGGCTGGACCGGTAGAGGTCGCCGAGCGCGAGGTGGGCGTGGAGATTCTGCGGGTTGGCCTCGAGCGCGTGGTAGAAACTTTCCCGCGCGTTTTCGGGCCGCCCTTGGTCGACCCATCGGAGGCCGTCCTGGTAATTGCCCTCGCGGCGCGGGTCACCCGCCGGTTTGGCCAGCCAATCGCACCCGCCCGTCAACAAGGCGAGGAGACCGAGGACGGCGAGGCCGGCGGGAAATGGGCGCGGACGACGCATTCGCGAAAGGCTGAGGGGGCCGCCGACGGAATTCAAACCGGACGTTGGCCCGTTCATTTCGGCCGGTGGAACCCGAGTCGGATGGTTTGCGTGAGTCGCGCGAGCAGGTTCGGGCGGCCGACCTTGGCCGGATCGATCCCTGGGATGGCCTCCACCCGCGCGCTGCACGACGGACAAAACAGCAGCGTGGCGGCACCGCCCGACAATCGGAGAACGCGCAGTTTGTCGTGGTGGAACACGCGCCCGCACTTGGTGCAGCGATGCGTGGCCGGGATCGACGCGTCCACGGAGCATGCCAAGGTTCCAGCCGGCAGGGGCCGGGAAATCGCCTCCGGGGCCTTCGTGGCCGCGGGAGCCCGGGTTGGGCCCGCTCCGGCCGCGGTCTGCTCCTCGGCTTCGAGCCGGAAAGCAACCGTGCCGAACTGGACCACCTGCCCCGGCCGAATCCCCGCCTCGTCGATCGGTTCGTCGTCGACGAAGGTCCCGTTGGTGGATTGCAGGTCGCGCACCCGTACCCCGTTCTCGTCGATGGTCACTTCCGCATGGAAACTCGACACCGAGGCTTCGTGGATGACCACGTCGTTGGTCGGATTGCGGCCGACGGTATTGAGCCCGCCATGGAGATCCGCGACGATGGGAACCAGCAACCCGCGCAGGCGATGGAACGCCAAAGGATGAATGGGGGTCGTCATGGGTCGCCTTTCGGGGAATCACCCCCGGACCGACACCGGTCGCATCGCTAGAACAGTGTTTGCATCATGGTCCCGATGACGCTGAGCGGTCCGGTGTCCTCGAGTCCCTCGGTGGCCTTGTCCACCTTCTGGAGGGTCATCTTGATGTTTTTCAGGAACGAGTCGTCGTTGACGAGTTTGCCCACGGTTCCCTGCCCGCCGTTGATCTTCTGGAGGATCTCCTTGAGGTTGGTGGAGGCAATCGTGAGTTCCTTGGCGAGGGTTTCGTCCTTCAGCAACTTGCCGACGGTGCCCTCGCCCTTCTGGATTCCGGCGACCACTTTGCGGGTGTCCGCCAAGGCGCCGCGGGCATCGGCCATCACGTCCTTGGCATCGACCGCCAGGGTGTTGGCGTTGGTGCCCAGGGTCAGCGCCTGGGCGTAGAGCGTGTCCTCGTTGATGAGGCGCCCCACCGTGCCCTTGCCCCCGACGATGTTCCCGGAAATCGTCTGGACGTTCGAAAGGATCGCGGTGATGCGCGGTTGGCTGTCCTTCACGAGTTCGGTGAGCGGGCCCAGCAACTTGCTGAAATCCTGGCCGCTGAAGGTTTTGGTCATCGTTTGGACCCCCGTGGCGACCCCCTCGAGTTTTTCCATCAGCGTCGAGAGGTCCGGTTGGTCCTTCGATTTGATCAAAGTGTCGTCGGCGACCAGAGGCGAGGTGGGAGCGCCGAAATCCAGGGAGATGAAGTTCTGTCCCATCAATCCCGTGAAACGGATGGTCGCGATGCTGTCCGTGCGCACCTGCGCGTCCGTGTCGATCCGCATGGCCACCTCGACCTTGTCGCCGCTGATGTAGATCCGGCTCACGCGTCCCACGGGGACGCCGCCGAGGCGGACGGGATCGCCGACCTTGAGGTCCTGGACCGTCCGGAACGCGGCGCGGACCGTGCGCCCGGGCCTGAACCAGTTGGCGCCCCCCGCGAGTTCGAGCAGGAGGAAGGCGGCGATGACCACGAGGGCGAAGAAGATGCCGAGTCGGGTTTCGAGCGAGTTTCTCATGGCAGGAAAGGATTGGACCGTGGGCAGGCGGGCTTCAGGCGGGTTTGAAATCGGCGGCGAGGAAGTCGCGGATCAACGGGAGCGGGTTCGCGCGGATTTCGTCCGGCGTGCCGATCGCGAGGATGGTTCCGTCGCCCATGAACCCGACGCGGTCGGCGATGCCGAACGCGAGGTCTCGGTCATGGGTCACGACCACGCTGGTCACGCCCGTCCGTCGGTTCAGATCGAGGATCTCGCGGCCGATGGTGAGGGCGACGATGGGGTCGAGTTCGCTGGTCGGCTCGTCGAAAAGCACGAGCTGCGGCTCGGTGATCAGGGCGCGGGCGATGGCGACGCGTTTGCGCATGCCGCCGGACAATTCGGTCGGGTATTTGCCGCCGACCTCGGGATCGAGTTGGACGAGGGCGAGTTTCTCGGCGACGAGGCGGGCGATCTCGCCGGGCTTGCGCAGGCGGTGTTCGGCCAGATAGAGCCCGACGTTCTCGGCGACGGTCAGCGAATTCAGCAGTCCGCCGCTCTGGAAAACCATGGCGAGCCGGAAGCGCGAGCGGGTGTCCTCGACGAAGGGTTGGCCGTCGATCCGGACCTCGCCTTCGGTCGGGGTCTCGAGCCCGATGAGATGGCGGAGGAACACCGATTTCCCGCAACCCGAGGGCCCCATCAGCACGAACAACTCGCCGGCACCGATCGACAGGTCGAATCCCCGCAAGACCTCGTGGTCGCCGAAGCGCTTGTGGAGGTTGCGCACCGTGACCTCGAGGCCGTTGACCGGGACGGGATCGGACATGGCGGGCGTGGGCATCTCGTTACTTGTCGAAGGGAAGCAGGACGCGCGTGATCACGTAGTCGAGGATCAGGATCAGGACGATGGAATTCACGACGGCCTTGGTGACCGAGCGACCCACGCCGCGCGGCCCCCCGATGGTCGCGAGCCCCTGCTGGCAGGAGACGGTCCCGATGACGACGGCGAAGGCGAGTGCTTTCAGGAGGCCATGAATGACGTCGCGGGTCCGGACCACGTCGCGGAGGTTGGCGAAAAAGGTGGAGGTCTCGACCCCGATGTCCTGGTTGTAGGCCGCGATCAGGGCCCCGCCCATCCAGCCGACCAGATTGGAAAAAACGGCAAGGCAGGGAAGGGCGATGGTGATGGCGACGATGCGGGGGAGCACCAGATAGTGGACCGGGTTGATGTTCAGGGTCCGGAGTGCGTCGACCTCCTGGTAGGCGCACATCGAGCCAAGCTCGGCGGCCATGGCCGATCCGATCCGGCCGGCGATGAGGATCGCCATCATCACGGGCGCGAGTTCCTTGCACATCGAGAGCCCGACCAACCCGCCGAGCTGCGTCCCGAGGCCGCGTTGGACCAGAACCGATCCGGCTTGGAGGGAGAGGACCCCACCGATGAAGAACGACAGCATGCAGGCCATGAAGAGACTGGCGTTGCCAATCTCGAACAACTGCTCGCCGATCGCCCGAATGCGTCGAAACGCCTGCGGCAACGCCTTGAGCGTGGCGCCCAGCAACAGCAGCATCTGGCCAAGTTCTCGGAACATCGTCGTCTAGTACCGCGACAAGAAGATCATGGGACTGGCGGGCGAGCACGCCTCAATTGGCGGGGGCATCGGCCACCGCGACCGTTTCGTCCGGGCGCCGGATCGCCCGCCATTCCGGGCCCCGGTGGGCAAAAGGGGAATCCGTGCGGACCGTCGTGCGGGCGGTCTGCATCGGTGGGTGGTCCTTGCCGCGGCCCAGCCCGAAGAACGACCAACGCCGCCCCCGGGCGTTCGCTTCCGTCTGCAACGCGCCGAAGAACAGGGCCGCGCGGCTCCCGTCCTGGTTTTGCTCGCGTTGCCATAGGTTCCAAAGGAGCGACTGGGAGGTCCGGTGTGTCGCCGGGTTGGACTCGCTGCGCCAGACCGACCAGAGCGGGCTGTAGAGCCTTTCGACGTTCACGTTGCCGCTGACCAACGGTTCGAGGGGGGCGAGGACCTGGAGTCGCTCGCGGCCATCCGGTTCGTGGCGCCACAGGAAAAACGGCCACAAACTGCGGCGCCGGAAGCTTCGCCCGGTCGAGGTGTCGGACTGCCGCAGGTCGTCGTAGGCGAAGTACAGGAAGCGGTGGCGCTCGCGGTCGAGGGGGTCGGCATGCAGTCGCTTGTGCGTGTAGAGCGGCCACAGCGCGAAGTCGCTGGTCTGGGCCCCGCCCTCCGCATGTCCCCAGACCGGCCAATAGCGGTCGGCGGTCTTTCCCGGCCCGCGCGCCCGACCGAAGAATGGCCACGGGTACGACCACTCCTCGAACTTGGCGACCCGGTTGGTCCGGTGGCTGAAGAACGCGATCCAATCGTGGTCCTGTTCCACCGATCGGGTTTTGAGGTACCACGGAAACATGAAGAAGTTCGTGGTGGGGTTGGCGCCACCGACCTCGAGGTGATCCGAGAAGCCGAATGGCCAGAGGAGGAATCGCTTGTCGTGGCCCGGGACCACCTCGAGTTCGTCGAGGGAATTGGTGACCCACGACACGCGGCGATGCTCGGCCCCGACGAGGGGCCAGAACTGCCAACCGTCGACGTGCGGTCCGTGCCGGCGGTGGAAAAACGGCATCAGGTAGTTGTCGGTCACCCAGTCGCGCTTCGTGCTTTGGACGTAGAGGGGCGCGAGGATGAATTTCACCTCCGAACGGAACAATCGGTTCTTCAGGTGGCCGTAAAAAGGCAGGACCGCGATGTAATCGTTGGTGGGGACCGTGGATTTCTGGCGGAAATAGAAGGGGAAAACCGTGGTCCGCTTCTTGGTCTCGTCGTCCACCGTGTTGCCGCCCGCGAATTCGAAGAACTGGAAGAAGTGCATCTTCCATTCCGTCCCGTACCGGCGGTACGCGATCGCGGGGTAAAGGACGTTCACCTCCACCTTCTCCAACGCGGGTTCCTTCACGCTCACGAAGAAGGGCGAGAACCGCACGAGATGTTCGCCGTCGACCTCCCGCGTTGCTAGAAGCGGCCCGATTCCCTCGGTGGCGCTCCCCGGTTGCAGCGTGAGACCGAATTCGCTGAACGCCGGGCCATACCACCGGCCGACCGACGCCGCATTGGTGCCAGAACCAAGCGTGGCGGCGGGCGCGCCAACCAGACGGCCGCCCAGCAGGACGGCCAAGGCCCATGGAATCAGGAAACAACGCGCCGGAAACAAAGCTGGGTCAGGCTCGCCGACCCCTTGCAGGTGGGTCAAGCGCTACCCCTTGGCATTCAGATGTTCTGGGCGATGGCCTGAAGATAACGGTACTCGACGAGAATCGTCTGCAAGGCGGCGACCAAGGCGTTGACCTGCCGGTGCAACGGCGCGCGTTGCGGCGTCTCGAGCGTGATCTCGAACGGCGGCCGCGGGAGGCCGGGGATGGACTGCAGCATGCCCGGATACCCATCGTGGATGACTCCCGACCGCGCGTTGAAGCCGTCGATCACCCCGCGGTGGTTGCGCGGCAGGTATCGCCCCGCCTCCAGCAACGCGGGCGACAGAAGGTGCTCGGACAGGACCGCGCCTCGCACGAAACCGTAGAGGCCGTCGCTGGTGTCGTCCGCGTGGAGGGTCACGATGCCGTCGAAACCCTGCATCCAGATCTCCGACTCGAGGAAGCGCACCTCGGGTTCCTCTGTCTGGCGCCAGAATTCCCGGTTGAGGTCGCGCCCGCGGCGGGAGTGCCGGGTATTGTCCTCGAATCCGGTCGGATTGCAGACCGGATAGAGGAAGAGGGCGTAGCCCTCGGCGATCTCGGGTTGGTCCTCGAGGGTTTGCAAGAACCGGGGCAAGGCCAGCGCGCCTTCCGGTTCGTCGCCGTGGATGGTCGCGAAAATCCCGATTCGCAAGCGATCGTCGCCGCCTTTCCGTCCCACGTAGAGGTACCGGGGCAGCGCATGGGATTGTCCCCCCATCTCGAACTGGCCATGGGAGAACCCCACCATGCGGCTCGATTGCCGGGCGAAGCGGTCGAGGGGTTCGAGGAGACGCTGCACCGTGCGCCGGGTGGGGGCGGTCGCCGTGACTGAACCGGCGGTAGCGGAAATGGCGGAGGCGTTGATTGCGACGTTGTTTCGGCTACAATGCCCGCAAACCGGTATATGTCAATCAACACAGTAGGGAATAAGAAGAATACCCCAAACAATCCGTTGTCGACCCAATGAATCGCCCGCTTGCGTCCCGTCCGCCTTCTGGCGGAGCCTTTCGGTCCATGGGCAAACGCGCCTTAATCACCGGGATCACGGGACAAGACGGATCGTATCTGGCGGAACTGTTGCTGGAGAAAGGATACGAGGTGCACGGGATCGTGCGGCGGCAGAGCAGCACGATCCGGCCGCGGCTGGATGCGGTG
>WBXI01000021.1 GCA_008933025.1 Verrucomicrobiota bacterium | reverse complement strand
GGTGATCGCCATGCAGGCCGCCAAGACGACACCCGGCCTCACCGCGGCCCAGTTGGCCACCCTGGAGGAAGCCGCCCAGTCCATCACCGCGGACCTTGCCCGCCGCGCCGATGCCGGGGACGCCAAAGCCAAGGCCCAACTCGAGGCCATCGAGCGCTCGCGATCGCAATAGACGGTGTTCAGCCGACGGTTTTGGGTTTTCAATCCGCCGGGGGGCGCACGATGGCGCGGGCACCGGGTGCACTTGCGCCCCGAGGACGACACACCGACCCGTGAAGACGGACGACTCCCCCATGGACGCGACAGCCAAACGCCTCGTGAAGACCGCCGACGAGGTGGTCCGCAAAACCATCGCCGAACTCCCGCCGGACCTCCGAGGGTTCGCCGAGAAACTCCCGGTACTGCACGAACCCTGGCCGAACGACGCCTTGGTGGAGGACGGCTGGGACGAGGATCTCCTCGGGATGTTCGTCGGCGACGGGATCGACGTGCCCGCGGGCGATCGCGGGCCGTTGCCGCCGCAGATCCTGCTGTTCTACGAGAACCTGTGGGACTTCGCCGAAGGCAACGAGGCGGTGTACCGGGACGAAATCCGGATCACCTATCTCCACGAACTCGGGCACTATCTCGGGCTGGGCGAGCAGGACATCGAGGAGCGGGGCCTGCTTTGAATCAGCGGTCGGCGCGCAGGCCTTCCTTGCCGAGTTCCTCGAGGCCCTTTTTCGACTTCGACGAGAGCGGGTTGCCCTTGAGGTAGAGGCGGAGGAACGGGGCCCAGTTCTTGCCGCCGGCCAGATCCGCCCGGGCCGCCTTGAGCAGCGGTTCGAGATCCTTGATCCGATTCTGCTCGGCCATCACCAGACTCGGCGCCCGCAACCCCGCGACCGGCGAAACGTCCGAGATCCGGTTGCGGCTCAGCGACAGCGTGGTGAGCCACTTCAGGTTTTCCAGTCCGGCCACCGACTTCAATTGGTTGCCGTCGACGTACAGCGTCACCAGCTTGGGCAGGTTGGTGAGGGACGCGATGGACTTGAGTTGGTTCTTGGAAAGATAGAGCGAAGCCAGGTTCGTGCAGGCGGCCAAGGGAGCGGCATCGGCGACCTGGTTGGCCTCGAGTTGCACGTACTGCAGCGCGCCCACGGTCGCCAACGGCTTCACGTCGCGCACCAGATTCGAGGCGATGTTCAGGTATTGGAGGCTTTTCAGGCCCTTGAGCGGCCCAAGATCCGCGATCCGGTTCCCGGCGAGGTCGATCGACGCGACCGCCTTGCAATGCTCGAGCCCGGCCAGATTCGTGATGCCGCGTCCATTGCCCTCGATCACCGCCACCGTGGCCACGTCGGCCGCCGTCAACGGCTTGTCCGTGTCGCGCTTCGCGAACACCTGCTGGCGCACGGCCGCCTCCAGATGCTTGTCGGCAAAAACAGAAACCTCGTTGGTCGCGTCGGCGCCACGGACGAGGGTGGCGGTGGCCAGTAGGATGAGGATGGCGGCGAATCGTTTCATGGGACGGGCGGAGTCTGCCCGATAAGCCCCTCGCATCGTCAAGCCGGTTCCCTCTCGGCAACGGGGTAGAACCGGGCATCCGTTGTCCACCCATCGCCGCCCGGCGCCCCCCGCCAACCCCCGAAACACGACCCTTGACTGTCATAGTGTCCTATGACAGTCTGAAACGGTTCCGATGATGCTGCACATCAATTTCAAGTCGGGGGTCCCGGTTTACCTGCAGATCGTCCAGCAGGTGAAGGCCGCGGCGGCCGCCGGCACGCTCCGGCCCGGCGAGGCCCTTCCGTCCGTCCGAGCCCTCGCCGAGGAACTCCGCATCAATCGCAACACCGCCGCCCGGGCCTACGCCGAACTCGAGTCGGAAGGCGTCGTCGAAAACCGGCACGGTGCCGGTTGCTACCTCCGCGCCCAGACCGCGTCGCCCCTCCGTCACGCCGTCCGGTCCGAACGCCTCGCCTCCGAACTCGACGCCGTCATCGTCCAGGCCCACCACCTCCAGATTCCCGACGCCGAACTCCTTTCGCTTCTCCGCGAACGCCTCGCCGCGTTCCGCGGACGCCAATCCGGAAACGACCGCACCCCCTGATCCTTTTCCACGCCACGCCACGCCCGATTCCCGGTCCAACCCACGACTCCATCGCCATGATCCCTCCCGCCATCCAGATCCAGGACCTCGTCCACCGCTACGGTCGGCACGAAGCGCTCCACGGACTCTCGCTCACCGTCGAGCCGGGCTGCTGCTACGGATTCTTCGGTCGCAACGGGGCCGGCAAGACGACGACCCTCAAGTGCCTGCTCAACCTGCTGCGCCCCCAGGCCGGCAGCGTGCGCGTCTTCGGTCTCGACCCGCGACGCGACGAGGCCGAGGTCAAGTCGCGCCTCGCCTATGTCCCCGATTTCGTCGCGTTCTACCCCTGGATGTCGGTGCGCGAGACCCTCGATTACCAGGCCAGCTTCCGGCCACGCTGGAACCGCGACATCGAGGCCCGTCTGCTCGCGCGGTTCCAACTCGATCCCGCCGCACCCACCTCGGGACTCAGCAAGGGCCAGCGCACCCAGCTTGCCTTGGCGGGCGCGATCGCCTCCGAACCCGAACTCCTCGTCCTCGACGAACCCACCTCGGGTCTCGACCCCCTCGTGCGACGGGAGTTCATCCGGACCATCATCGGCGCCTATCAGGAGGTCGCACCCGGCCGGCGCACGGTTTTCGTCTCCACCCACCTCATCGCCGAGTTCGAGGGGCTCATCGACCGTTTCACCATTCTCGACCAGGGCCGCGCGGTGCTCACCGCCGATGCCGACGAGGCGCGCACGAAGTTCCGTCGGTTCCGGGCCCGGTTCGAGGGCGACCCCCCGCCTGCTTCCGCGTTCTCCGGCGCCAAATCGTTCCGGCGCGAAGGCCGCGATCTCGAATTGGTGGTGAACGGCGACGGCGACGCCATCCTCGAACGGCTCCGTTCCCATCGCCCCGCCTCCATCGAGACCGAGTCCCTGTCGCTCGAGGAGATCGTCGTCGCGACCGTGGGCGACCCGGTGGTTTGAACGCATCCGCGACCCAAGGAATCCCATGGACGCCCAGACCCTCGGCCAACCATCCCGCCGGAACAGCTTCCACCCCGCATGGCTGTTGTTGCCCCTGCCGGCCCTTGCCCGGATCTGCGTGGCGGCCCAACCGTCGGGGTCGCCTTTGAATGCGGCCCAGGTGCTGCAATTCGTCCTGGCGCTCGCGCTCGTCGCGCCGTGGGTTTGGTGGCGGTCGGGCACCGCGCCCGCACCGGTCCTCCAATGGATGAAGGAATGCCGCGGACTCATGCCCGGGTTCCTGATCGCCATGATCGGTCCCGCGTGCGCCGCCCTCGCGGCGGACGAAGCGCCGGCCCTCCTGTGGGGCTTCCCGATCGGTTGCCTCCTGATGGGCGCGGGACTTTTCGCATCCGAGTTCGAGAACCGGACGCTGGCCACCCTGCTCGTGCAACCCCGCTCCCGCGCCGCCATCTACCGACGCAAACACGCCGTGCTCGCCGTGCTGCTCGGGATCGCGATCGCCAACATGGTCCTCTCGTTCTTGGCCACCGACGTTCAGGTCGCCACCCCGAGGAATTTCCTCGGGACCTGCGGGATCGGCGCCGCCCTGGGACTCCTGGTCCTCGCGTCGGCACCGCTCTACGCGCTGCTGACGCGCACGACCATCGCGGCGGCGACGTTCACCGTGGCCATTCCCCTGATGGCGTACGCGGCACTGACGGAATCCGTCCGGTTCTGCCGTTGGCTTCTCGATCTTCCGGAACTCCCGCCGGACGCCGAATGGTCCGTGGTCGCGTCCACCGCATGGGTCTATGCCGTCGCTTGCGCCGTGCTGGGATGGCGGACGTTCGCGCGCCTCGACGCCACCGACGGCGCTCAAGCCAACGCAGGCGCGGGCCTGGTGTCACTCGGCCGCCCTGCGGCATGGCTCGCCCGGGCGTTCGGCACCGGCCCGACCGGCCATCTCGTCCGCAAGGAACTCCGCCTCCAGTCCATCCCGTGGGTCACCGCGCTGCTGATGGCCGGCATCGCCTTGCTCGCCGCCGGTTGGCGATTCACCGAACGGCCCGGCAACGAGAAAGAACTCCCGCTGCTCGCCGCCGTCGTCTTCATGGGGATGGCCGCCGTGGTATGCCTGCTGGGAACCGGCGCCGCCTGCGTCGCCGAGGAACGACAGATCGGCACGCACGACTGGCAACTCACGCAACCCGCCACCCTGCGCCGCCAATGGTGGGTCAAACTGGCCGTCACCGTCGGCGTGGCCCTTTTGGTCGGCTGCGTTTGGCCCGTGCTGTTGGTTCGCGTGGCACTTGGAAGCGGGCGCTTCGCGAAGTTGCTGGAGGGCGCGCCGCCCGGAGCGTTGGCTGCCTACTCAGGGGCCGCGCTCGGGTTGCTGGCCCTTTCCATTCTCGCCTCCTCGCTCTCCCGCACCACGCTCAAGGCCGGCGTCGCCGCCATCGGCGCGGCCATCGCGGTCGGAACCTTCGTCGCGTTCGCCATCGACGCCTTCGACCGTCTGACCGTCGGCATCCGCCCCGGGACGGTGGTCTTCGCCGCGACCATCATCCGCACCCTCTACATGATCGGCGTGGCCGTCGTCCTCTGGCTCGCTGCGTTGCTGGAATTTGCCCGCCGCAACCATCGCCGGTCCTCCGTTCCTTCCGGAAGCGTTGTCCGGAACTGGCTGGCGGTCGCCGCGACCACCGCCCTGGTGACTTGCATCCCCTACGGCAACGCCAGCCTGGCCGTCCGGCGCATTGCCGCGGCGGAACGGGCTGCGGCGCTGAACCAGCAATGGGACCAACTCGAAGCGGCCGTCCGGCAGGGGCTGGCGAATGGCACGCTGCCGCCCGGCGTCCGCGAAGCCGCTGCAGCCGGGGCCGGCATGTCGCCGCGCGAGATCGCGGCAGCGCTGCTCCGCGAGCATGGCGACGAAGCCTTCCGCGTCGTCAACCCCCCGCCCGCGCCGCGGACCCCGTCGAATCCGAGCCTATTCCGGATGGATCCGATCCTCATGAAGCGCTACGGCCTCGTGCCGCGTCCCAACCCGGCACCGGCCACGGAGGAGGCCAAGCCCACGCCCGCGCAACCCCCGAAGCCCTAGTGTGCTGACCGCCAATTCCTTTGCTTGAGGTTGCGGGGAAAATGGCCCGACGGCGCGGAGACAGCATCGAGGAAGTCCCGCGAATGCGGGTTGACCGACGAGCAACAACGCCAGCGGGCCGGTTCCCACGCAACCCGGAGGGCGGCGGCGCTTTTGCCACCGGACCTTCGTTGTTCACTCCGGGCAGCCACGCCACGCTGCCGCGCGGTACAAATCATCCGGACTGACCCAAGGTCCCCCGGTCGGCCAGCGCACGGTGGGCCTCTTGAAACTTGAAACTGAAAACTTGAAACCCTCCCTTTCCCCACGAAAGCCGCAAAACCCGCTCTCCTGCCCCCCGCTTTGCCTCTTGCCCCCCGAAAAACACGGTTCCTACAGTGTCACCCGTGGCTCGTGTTGATTCCGCGTCCGATAAACAACGGCATGTCTGGGGCGACTTGCTCGGCTGGTGTCTGGTCCTGCTCGCGGTCATCGTGCTGATCGCCCTCGCCACCTACGACCGCCACGACCTCGCGTCCAATTCCGTCCCGCCCAACCCGACGATCCACAATTTCATGGGGGTCTTCGGTGCGCATCTTGCCGACAGCCTGTTCCTGCTCATCGGCGCCGCCGCCTACACGTTGCCGGTCCTTGCCGTCGCCTTCGGGTTGGCCGGGTTCATGGGAGCGCTCCGCTACCTCCGCGGGTGGCGCTCCTCCATCGGCGTCGTTGGGCTCATCGCCGCCGCCACCGGACTCCTCGATCTCTATTCCTCGTCCCTGCCGCCGCTCGGCGTGAAGGGGGCGTCGATGTCCGCCGGCGGCCTCGTCGGGTTCACGCTGAACCACTACTGCTTCGAGACCTTCTTCAATCGCACCGGCGCCACGCTCTTCTACGTCGTCATCTATGTGGTCAGCCTGCTTTTCCTCACCGACTTCCACGTCGTGTCGTGGGTGCGCTCGCTGTTCGTGCGCACGCCGCGGACCGAGGAGGAGAAGTTCGCGGCCCGCGAGGCCAGCCTGAAGAAGCAGACCCGCGAACTGGAAAAGCAGCAGAAGGAACTCGCCCGCCAGACGGCCGCCGCCGCGGCGGCCGAAGCGGAGGAGGAAGCCGATGCCCGTCCGGCATCCCGCGCCAAGTCCAAGGCCCGCGGCCCGGAGCCGGAGGAGGAAGCGGAACCCGAGGCCGACGAACCGCCGGAACCCGTTGCCGCCCCGAGAATCTATCCCGAGCCCACCGTCCGCGACCTCTCCGTGCCCGTCCCGCGGCCCGGACAGGTCCTGCAACCCGGCGAGACCATACGCGGCGACGAGATCGCGGCACCCCCGGGCACCGACGCTCCCACGCCGGCCGGCAAGCCCCGGAAACCCCGTTCCATCACCGACGTCATCCTCGGCCGCGAACCCGCCGTGACGCCGCCGAAACCCGCCGAACCATCCCCGGCTTCCCCGGCCTTGCCCCATGCGGTTTCGATCGCCCCGGCGGACGATCCCGAGAACCCCATCGACCTGCCCGCCGCGGACGCCATTCCCGTCGAGAACCCGGCCGCGTTGCCCGTCGACGC
Source organism: Verrucomicrobiota bacterium (assembly GCA_008933025.1). GTDB lineage: Bacteria > Verrucomicrobiota > Verrucomicrobiia > Limisphaerales > UBA9464 > UBA6176. The sequence continues at coordinate 25,508 of WBXI01000021.1, read as the reverse complement.
GGCGCCGGCACGTCCCCGCGGCACGATGCAGACCCGGAAGCCGCGCCCGATCACCGTCGCCAGCACACCCATGATCGGGAATTACCAACTCCCGTCGCTCGCGCTGCTCCATTATCCCGACCTCACCATCAAACCTTCCGAAACCAAGGAAGAGCTGATGGCGAACGCGCGGTTGATGGTGCAGACCCTCGCCCAGTTCGGCATCGAGGTCGCCCCGGGCGACATCACCAAGGGCCCGACCATCACCCGTTACGAGCTGCATCCGTCGCCCGGCGTGAAGCTCGAGAAGATCGCCGGCCTGACCAACAACATCGCCGCCGCGCTCAAGGCCGAACGTCTCAACGTCCTCGCGCCCATCCCCGGCAAGAGCTCCGTCGGCGTCGAGGTTCCCAACCTCGTCAAGACCAAGGTCATCATGCGCGACCTTCTGGAATCGCCCGAATGGGCGTCGTCCAAGGCCCGCATCCCCCTCGCGCTCGGCAAGGACGTCTACGGCCAACCGATCATCGCCGACCTCGCCGAGATGCCGCACGTGTTGATCGCCGGCTCCACCGGCTCCGGAAAATCGGTCTGCATCAACACCATCATCGCCTCCCTGCTCTTCAAGTTCACCCCGGACCAACTGCGGTTCGTGATGATCGATCCCAAGGTCGTCGAACTGCAGACCTACAACGCCCTGCCCCACCTCGTCGTCCCCGTCGTCACCGATCCCAAGAAAGTCATCCTCGCGCTGCGCTGGGTCGTGAACGAGATGGAGAAACGCTACCAGATCTTCGCCCGCGTCGGCGTCCGGAACATCAAGGCCTTCAACGAACGCCCGAAGGACAAGCCGCTGCCGCCCCAGGAACCCGAACTCCCGCTGGTCCAGAAAAAGGACAAGGTCGAGGCCGGCGCCGACGGATTCGCCGTCGAGGTCGACGAGCAGATCGTCGTTCCCCGCGACGAGGACATCGTCATCCCCGAGAAGCTCTCCTACATCGTGGTGATCATCGACGAGCTCGCCGACCTCATGCTCGTCGCGCCCGCCGACGTCGAGATGGCCATCGCCCGCATCACCCAGATGGCCCGGGCGGCCGGCATCCATTGCATCGTCGCCACCCAACGGCCCTCGGTCGACGTGATCACGGGCGTGATCAAGGCGAACATCCCGGCGCGGATCGCGTTCCAGGTCGCGGCAAAGGTGGATTCGCGGACGATCCTCGACCAGATGGGCGCGGACAAATTGCTGGGCAAGGGCGACATGTTGTACCTGCCGCCCGGGTCCGGGAAACTCATCCGGGCGCAGGGCGCGCTGATCACCGACCAGGAGATCGAGGCCGTGGTGGGCCACATCTCGCGGCAGGGGAAACCCAGCTACGAACTGGAGATCCACAACGCGCTGCAGAAAGCGCCCAGCAGCGTGGGCTCCATGCCGCTCGATCCCGACGCCCAGATGGACGACGCGGACGAGCAACTGGTGCAGAAGTGCATCGAGGTGATCCGGACCGAGAAGAAGGCGAGCGTGTCGTTGCTGCAACGGCGGCTGAAGCTGGGCTATGGGCGCGCGGCACGCCTGATGGACGAACTCGAGGACCGCGGGGTCGTCGGCCCGAGCAAGGGCGCGGAACCCCGCGACATCCTGCTCGACCTCGACGGCGAGGGCTACGACGGCGGCGGGCAGTCGATGGTCTGACCACCGCCGGCGGCCGTGGAAAGGCCGACGGCCCGGACCCTTCGCCCCGCCGGCAATGGCCCCTTCGGTCCCGGGACTTTCACGCGTCGCGCATGATCTCGCGCACCACGCGGCCCGCGACGTCGGTCAGGCGGTAATCACGGCCCGCGTGGCGGTAGGTCAACCGCTCGTGGTCGAGCCCGAGCAACGCGAGGATCGTCGCGTGCAGGTCGTGCACATGCACCTTGTCCGCCACCCCGTAGAACCCGTAGTCGTCCGTCTGCCCGAAACTCATCCCCGGCCGCACCCCGCCGCCGGCCATCCACATCGTGAACGCATGCGGATGGTGGTCGCGCCCGTCCGTGCCCTGTCCCGTCGGCGTGCGTCCGAATTCCCCGCCCCAAAGCACCAGCGTCTCGTCGAGGAGTCCCCGTGCCTTCAGGTCCCGCAGCAATCCCGCGATCGGCCGGTCCACCTCGCCCGCCAGCCGCCCGTGGTCCCGGGTAAGGTCCTCGTGCTGGTCCCAGTAACCGTGCGACGCCTGCACGAACCGCACGCCGCGCTCGCTGAACCGCCGTGCCAGCAGGCATTGCCGCGCGAACGACGCCGTCCTCGGATCGTCGAGACCGTAGAGGCGTCGGGTCGCCTCGGTTTCGCCGTCCAACCCGAGGATTTCCGGCGCCTCGGTCTGCATCCGGAACGCGAGTTCGAAGGACTGGATCCGCGCCTCCAGGGCCGGGTCGTGCCCGGCCAGGGCGAGGTGGTCGCGTTGCGATTCGCCGAGCAGGTCGAGTTGCGCGCGCTGGACCTCGGGATCCCACGCGCCCTTGAGATTGGCGATGGTGGCGCGTTCCACCGGGATGCCGCTGGCGCCCAGCGGCGTTCCCTGGTGCGCCGCCGGGAGGAAGGCGCTCGACCAGTTGCCCACGCCGCCGTGGCCCAGCGTGGGATTGATGGTGAGGAACGACGGCAAGTTGGCGTTCTCGGTGCCCAGTCCATAGGAGATCCACGAACCCATGCTGGGCCGCACCGACACGTCGGATCCGGTGTGGAGTTTGAGCAGCGCGCCGCCGTGCGCCTCGTTGGTCCCGTGCACCGCCTTGAGGAAGCACAGGTCGTCCGCGCACCCGCCCACCAGCGGGAACAACTCGCTCACCGTCGCGCCGCTCTGCCCGCGGCGCCGGAATTCCCAAGGCGACCGCCGCAGGTTGCCGGTCTTCGCGAACTGCACGCGCGGCTTCGCGAACGGCAGCGGCTTGCCGGTGTCGCGTTCCAGCAGCGGCTTGTGGTCGAAGGTGTCCACGTGCGACGGCCCGCCGTGCATGAAGAGGAAGATGATCCGCCGCGCCCGCGGCGCGAAATGCGGCGGATGTCCCGCCAACGGGGACGGCGGGGCGGACATCGCCCGTCCCGCCATCAGCGTCGCCAGCGCGAGTTGCCCGAACCCGAGCGCCGTGTCGCGCAGCATCGCGCGGCGGGTCCCCGGGGCCGTCCATGGATTCCGGCGGTTCATTCGCGGTGGGTGAATTCGTTCGAAGCCAACAACGCCTGCGCCAGCGCCGTCCACCGCTGTTTTTCGTCGAGCGCCGCCAACCGCCCGTCCGCGAGGAACCGCCGGGCCCGCTCTTCCTCCGCGGCCCGGGGCGGCCGGGCCAGCACGATCCCGTAGAGTCGGCCCGTCCGTGCGGGGGCTTCGTGGGCCAGGACCCGCGACGCCACGCCTTCCGCCGCCTCGCGCATCACCGGCGAGTTCATCAGGTACAACGCCTGCGGGCTCACCACCGTGCTGCCGCGACGCGCCACCGAGACGCTCGGATTCGCCCCGTCGAACGCCGCGAACAGGTCGATCCCCCGGTCCCGCACCAACGGCAGGTACAACGCGCGCCTCGGCGATCGGAACGGCGCGTCGTCCGCCGGCGTGTACTCGTCGTTCTTCCATGCCACCAACGTCCCGCCCAGCGTCCGCTCCAACCGGCCGCCCACCGCCATCAGCGCGTCCCGCAGCATCTCCGCCTCGAGCCGTTGCCGCGGGTACGCGTGGAGCAACCGGTTCTCCGGATCCGACCCCGGCTCCGACGCGACCGAGCTCTGCCCATACGCCCGCGTCAGCACGATCCGCCGGTGCAGCGCCTTCAGGCTCCAGCCCGTCCGGATCCATTCCGACGCCAGCCAATCCAGCAATTCCGGATGCGACGGCGCGTCGCCGCGCAGGCCGAAGTTGTCGGGCGTCCGGACCAAGCCCTCGCCGAAGTGGGCCTGCCAGACACGGTTCGCGAGCACCCGTGCCGTGAGTGGGTTCGACGGATCCACGATCCACCGTGCCAACTCGAGGCGACCGCTCTGGCCCGCCGTGGGCGGCCGAACCGGCACCGGGCCGGCGCAGGCCGGGAATCCGCGCGGTACCGCTTCCTTGCCCGGGTTGAGATGCGAGCCCCGCGCCAGCACGGGAAGGTTCGTCACCACGTCGTCCGACACCGCGAGCGCCCGCGCCGCCGGCGCCGGGGCCCGGGCTTTCAGCAGCGAGAGGGCCGCGTCCATTTCCCCGACCCGGGCCCGCGGGCCCGGCGGGTACAGCGCGCGCCGTTCCGCGCCCACCGGCAATTCGAGCAATCCGCCCGGTTCCCAGATCGCCTCCGCCGCCACGCGGTCCGCCAAACGCCGCTTTCCGGCGTCCGACAACCCGTCGAAATCAAGTTCCACCAGCGCGCCGGGCAACGCTTCGCCGCGCTACAACCGGCCCACCGCCTCCGCCGCCAACCCGGTTTGGTCCAGACGCACCGAGTCCAATCGACCCCGGAATCCGATGTAACCGTCGGGCCTCCGGCCGAGAACGAACGGACCCTTGCCCGCGGGCACCCGGCCGGGCATGGGCACCGCGGCGACCTCCGTGCCGTCGAGATACACCCGGAGGTGCCGGGCGTCGCACACGGCGGCGAGATGGCGCCATTCGCGCGCCTTCAGGATTCCGGCTTTTCCGAACGCCGCCACCACGTGTTCCGGGCCACCGCCCGCGTTCGCGAGCGCCCCCGGCCGATCCTTGTCGATCACCAGGGCGAGGTGTCCGTCTTCCCATTCGTTCGCGCCCCGGCTCACCAACCACCGCCGGGTGTCCCCGCCCGTCTCCACCGCGTCCATCCGCACCCAGGCCGACAGCGTCCAGTCACGGGGCCCCGATTCGCGGGCAACCGGGATCTCCAGCGCGTTGGTCGCGCGACAGCCAAACCCGGCCCCGCGCCAACCCGGCACCGGACCGTCCGACGCCAACGACGCCTGCCACCGTGCCACCGTCGCCGGCGCGTCGGGTTCGTCCGCGAGCCCGCGCAATGCCGAGGCCAACGCGTTCGTGCCCCGGCGCGCGGCCGCGACGCGTTCGCGGAGGCCCGCGGGCAACGACGCGTCGTCCGGGGCAACCAGGACCCGGGGCAAGGCCCCGCTCCAGGACGCCCGCAGGGCATCGTCGGCCTCGCGCTCCACCGCCGCCAAACGCGCCGCGAGGCCCTTCACTTCCCCGGCATGCGCCGCGATCGCCTCGAGTTCCGCGCGGGTGGAGATCCCGCACTCGTTGAACTTCGAGACGAAGGCCAGGTTCTCCATGGTCCGGGTGCTGCGGAAGATTCCCGCCAACGCGTAGTACTCGCGCTGCGACACGGGATCGAACTTGTGGTCGTGGCACCGCGCGCACCCCAGCGTCAGACCCAGCATCGACCGTCCGATCGTGTCGATCTGCTCGTCGATTACGTCCAGCACCAGTTTCGGCTTGTCCTGCTCGGCCAACAGCTTCGGACCCAGCACGAGGAATCCGGTCGCCGTCCGGCGCGCCGCCGCCACGTGCTCGTCGACGCCTGCCGTCGGCAACAAATCGCCCGCCAACTGCTCGACCAGGAACCGGTCCATGGGCAGGTCGGCGTTCATCGCGGACACCACCCAGTCGCGGTAACGCCACGCGTTGGCCATCACCTTGTTCTCGTCCTGACCGTTGGTGTCGGCGTACCGCGCCACGTCCAGCCACCAACGGCCCCAGCGCTCGCCGTAGGCCGGATCCGACAGCAAGGCATCGACCCAACGCTCGCGGGCATCGGGCCGTTCGTCGGACGCGAACGCGTGCACCGCCGCCTCGGTCGCCGGAAGACCGGTCAAATCCATCGTCACCCGCCGGATCCAGGTCCGGCGGTCCGCGGCGGAGGAGAACCCGAGTCCGGCCGCCTGCAACCGGGCCAGCAAGAAGCCATCGACCGGATCCGACGCGCCGTGCACCGCGGGAGCGGCGATGCGCCGCACGGGTTGGAATGCCCAGTGCTTTCGGGAGCCCGCGCCGTCCGGTGGTTTGGCGGCCGATACCGTCGGCAACGCGGCGTCCGCGGTCCGCGGGTCCGGAAGACCGCGCCGCACCCATGCCTCGAGCGCGGCAATGGCGTCGGGCGGAAGCCGGGTCCGGGGCGGCATGCGGAGATCGGGATCGCCGTAGCGGATCGCGCGCACCAACCGGCTGGCGTCGGCATCCCCCGGGATCGCCGCGGGCCCGGAGTCGCCCCCGGCGAGCGTCGATGCGCGGGAATCGAGCCGAAGCCCGCCCTTGGACTTCCCGCCGAGATGGCATTCGGCGCAGTGCTCCGCGAGGACGGGACGGACCCGCGACTCGAAAAAAGCCTCGTCCCCGGGGGCGACTTCCGGTGCCGCAACGACGCGTCCGGCCAGCGCGACGGCCCAAAGGCCGGGCGCAAGGCAACGCGACCATCGATGCAACGCGGACATCCGGATGGAAACCTGCCACGAAAGGGGATCGCGCGGGAATCCCCGAACTCCGCGGGATGGACGGGCCGCCTCCCGGTTGACTCCGGACGCCGCGTTCCGCAACGTCGCCCGGTCTCACTTCGGAACATGAGCAAAAAACCAGCACCGCGCGCCAACATCTCGGCGCTGCTCCAGGAAAAACGTGTTTTCAAGCCCGCCGCCGAGTTTTCGGCCCGCGCGCACGTCAAGACCTTCGCCCAATACCGCAAGCTCTGGCTCGAGTCCGTGCGCAAGCCGGATGCCTTCTGGCGGAAGCAGGCGAAGGCGGAATTGGTCTGGCAAAAGCCGTTCGCGAAGGTCCTCCAGTGGAAGGAACCGTTCGCCAAATGGTTCGTCGGCGGACGACTCAATGCCTCCGCCAACTGCCTCGACAAGTGGCTGGAAACCGCCCACGCCAACAAGGCCGCCATCATCTGGGAAGGCGAACCCGCCACCGACGGCCGGGCCGGCGAGGAACGCGTCCTCACCTTCCGCCAACTCCACCGCGAGGTCTGCCGCTTCGCCAACGTCCTCAAGCGCCATGGCATCAAGCGCGGCGACCGCATCATCATCTACCTGCCCATGGTCCCGGAGGCCGTCGTGGCCATGCTCGCCTGCGCCCGCATCGGTGCCGTGCACAGCGTGGTGTTCGGCGGTTTCAGCGCCCAATCCGTCGCCGACCGCGTCCAGGATTCCGGCGCCCGGATGATCATCACCTCCGACGGCGGCTACCGTCGCGGCGCCATCGTCGCGCTGAAGAAGAACGTCGACGAGGCGCTCGCGATCACCGACGCGAACGGCGATCGTCCCGCCAAGTCCTGCGAGAAGGTCATCGTGGTGCGCCGGACCGGCCACGAGATCCACCTCGCCGAGGGCCGCGATTTCTGGTGGCACCGGGAACTGGACTACGTGGACGCGAATTGCCCGGCGGTGCCCCTCGATTCCGAAGCACCCCTGTTCATCCTCTACACCAGCGGGTCCACCGGGAAACCCAAGGGCATCCTGCACACGACGGCCGGCTATCTTCTCGGGGCGAAGATGACCCACAAGTACGTCTTCGACGTGCGCGACGAGGACGTCTTTTGGTGCACCGCGGACGTGGGTTGGGTGACCGGGCACAGCTACATCGTGTACGGACCGCTCGCCAACGGCACCACCTGCGTGATGTACGAGGGCGCGCCCAACTGGCCGGAACCCGACCGGTTCTGGCGCATCATCGAGAAGTACCGCGTCAGCATCCTCTACACCGCCCCCACCGCGATCCGCGCCTTCATGAAGTGGGGCGACGACTGGGTGAAAAAGCACGACCTCTCCTCGCTGCGACTGCTGGGATCGGTCGGCGAACCCATCAATCCGGAGGCGTGGATGTGGTACCACAACGTGGTCGGGGGCGGGCGATGCCCGATCGTGGACACCTGGTGGCAGACGGAAACGGGCGCGATCATGATCACGCCGTTGCCGGGGGCGACCCCCACCAAGCCGGGCACCGCGACCCTGCCGTTTTTCGGGATCCTGCCGGAAGTCGTGGACGACTCGGGCAAACCGGTGCCGAAGAACACCGGCGGCAAGTTGGTCGTCCGCAAACCATGGCCGTGGATGCTGCGGGGCATCTGGGGAGACCCCGCGCGCTACAAGGAAACCTATTGGAGCGAGGTGAAACACTCGTATTTCACGGGCGACGGCTGCCGGCAGGACGAGGACGGGTATTTCTGGATCGTGGGACGCATCGACGACGTGCTCAACGTGGCCGGCCACCGCATCGGGACGGCGGAGGTCGAGAGCGCGCTGGTGAGCCACCCCTCGGTGGCGGAGGCCGCCGTGGTGGGACGACCGGACGAACTGAAGGGACAGGCGCTGGTGTGCTTCGTCACCCTGAAGACCGGACAGGCCGCGACGCAGGACCTGAAGAACGAACTGCGCAACCACGTGGGCAAGGAGATCGGGCCCGTCGCGAAACCCGACGACGTCCGGTTCGCCGACGCCCTGCCGAAAACCCGATCCGGCAAAATCATGCGCCGCCTGCTCAAGCAGATCGCCAGCGGCATGGAGATCAAGGGCGACACCACCACGCTCGAGGACCTCTCGGTGTTGGCGAAATTGTCGAACCCGGACGAATAGTCCGCGGGACGCGGGGTCGGCGAACGCCGGAAAACCACGGGAACTCCCGGGTTTTCCGGCGTTTTCCATCCGGGAACGGCTTCCAAAGATTCTTTGCAACTCTTCCCGGGACCTTCCGTGATTGGTTGGTGGATCGGTTGCCCCAGGCGGGCGCCCGGTCCGACACACAACGCCGCTGGAGGTGGCGGCGATCGGGCGCTTCCGCCCGACCCGAGGGTGGGGAACCCACCCGGGCTGCAAGTTTCGGTGCAGTCCGGTCCGCGCGGATGGCCGCGCGGGTGCGAGGCGGTCTGGGGATGGCTGGGAGGCCAACCTCCGGGTCGCCTTGCATGCGTTGCCCGGCGGGCAACCCGCTCAACAACCGCCGGGCGCGGCGACCCCGCCTACAAGCGCCGCACTTCCCCGCCGGATTCCAATCCCGCCGCCAGTTCCCGGATGGTCGCCCCTTGGCCTGGCAGGACGAAGTCCGGCGCGATTTCCGACAACGGCGCCAACACGAACCGTCGCAGGTGCGCGCGCGGGTGCGGCACCGTCAATTCCGCCGTCGCCACCCGCTCTCCACCCCACGCGATCAGGTCCAGATCCAGCGGGCGCGCCTCGTTGACCACCTGTTTCGGCCGACGGCCGAACCCACGCTCGATCGACTGGAGCGCCGCGAGCAAGGATGCCGGCGTGTCGCCCGGCCGTGCCTCGAGCCGCGCCGCCGCGTTCACGAACATCGGCGAACCCGGCGGGCAATCGACCGGCGTCGAACTCCAGTGCGACGACCGGAGGATCGGCACCGCGGACAACGATTCCAGACGGTCGAAAGCCTCGCGGATCCGTGCCGACGGGTCGCCGAGGTTGGAGCCCAAGGCCACCAACACCACCACCGGCGCGGTTGGTCCTGGCCCGCTCACTTGAGCCCGAGGACGTCCTGCATGTCGTAGATGCCGGGCGGACGACCGACGACCCACTGGGCGGCGCGCAGCGCGCCGTTGGCGAAGGTGTCGCGGCTGCTCGCCTTGTGGGTCAACTCCACCCGTTCGCCGTCGGCGGCGAACATCACCGTGTGGTCGCCCACCACGTCGCCCCCGCGCAGGGCGTGGATGCCGATCTCGGTCTCCGTGCGGGCGCCGGTGATCCCCTGGCGCCCATGCCGCAGCGCTTCCGCGAGGTGGACCTTGCGGACGTCGGCCAGGATCTCGAGCAACGTCGTCGCGGTGCCGCTCGGGGCATCCTTCTTGTGGCGGTGGTGCATCTCCACCACCTCGAGGTCGAAACCCGGCCCGAGGATCTCGGCTGCCTTTCGGGTCAGCCAGAACAGCGTGTTGACCCCGGTCGAGTAGTTCGAGGCCCACACGATGGGTATGCGGGCCGCCGCGGCGCGGATCGAGGCCTTCTCGGCCTCGCTGTGGCCCGTCGTGCCGATCACCAGGGCCTTGCCCCGCGAGGCGCTGAGCTCGGCCACGCCGGCGGTCACTTCGTGCAGGGTGAAATCGATCGTCACGTCGGCGCGGGACAGCGGCGCCGCGAGGTCGTCCCCCATGTCCACGCCGGCGACGATCTCGATGGCCGGGATGCGTGCGGCGCAGGCGAGGAGGGCTTGGCCCATGCGGCCCTTGGAACCATTGATCAGGATGCGCGTCATGTCGGGGGACGATTGAACAGGATCGCGGGCCGGAGGCGAACCCCAATTGCGGGGACCCGCCGAAACCGAGGGATTCCCCTTGGCATCGACGTCCGGAAAAACTTCACTCGCCGCGCAACTTTCCGGGACTCCCGCGGTTCCACCGCGAGGGGTTCCATTGTCATGGCATTTCTTTCGCTGAAATCCGTGTTCGCGCAGGCGAACCTCGGGAGCGCGGACCAGATCGATACCTGGTCGCGGGCCTGGGGTGCCGCCGCGGCGAACGGCTCGACGGAGCCACGCCTCGCGTTTTTCGCGCGGGAATCGGGCCTCGCCGAGGACGCTTTCCTGCAGCGCCTGGGCCAGGCCCTGGGGTGGTCGTTCGTGGAATTGAAGGGCATCACCCTCGAGAACGAGGTCCGCAAACGCATTTCCACCAAGGTCGCGTTCCAGCACATGGTCATCCCCGTGTCGGTGGAGGCCGGGGTCCTGCGCGTCGCGGTCAGCGATCCCTTCGACGCCTCCATGCTCAGCGCGGTCCAGTTCGACGCCCGCGGCGCCGTCGAGTTCTGCCTCGCGCCCCGCTCGGAAATCGAGAAGGCGCTGAAGAAATACTACGGCGTCGGCGCCGAGACCCTCGACGAGATGTCCGAGGACGAGCCGATCGAACTCGAACTCGCGGACAACCGCGAGATCACCGGCGACGATCAGGACGCCTCGGTCATCAAGTTCGTCAACCAGGTCATCTGGGAGGCGTACAAGGACCGTTCGACGGACATCCATTTCGAACCGTCCGAGGACGAACTGCGGATCCGGTACCGGATCGACGGCATCCTGCACCAGACGCCGTTGCCGCCGCAGATCAAGCGGTACCAGGCGGCCTTGATCTCGCGCATCAAGGTGATGAGCGGGATGAACATCGCCGAGAAACGCCTGCCCCAGGACGGACGCATCAACGTCCGCATCAAGGGCGAGGAAATCGACATCCGCGTCTCGACGGTGCCGACGGTCTGGGGCGAGTCGGTCTCGTTGCGGTTGCTGACCCGCGGAAAGATCTTCTTCGGCCTGGACCGACTGGGATTCGGCGGCGAGGAGGAAGCGCAGATCCGCGACATCATCGTGAAGCCGCACGGGATCTTCCTCGTGACGGGCCCGACCGGCTCGGGAAAATCGACGTCGCTCTACGCGTTTCTCTCGACGATCAACTCGGTCACCAAGCGGATCATCACGATCGAGGAACCCGTCGAATACGAACTGAAGGGCATCAACCAGATCCCGGTGCGCTCGGACATCGGCCTGACCTTCGCGGTGGGCCTGCGCCACATCCTCCGCCAGGACCCGAACGTGATCATGGTCGGCGAAATCCGCGACCTCGAGACGGCGGAGATCGCGATCCGCGCCTCGCTCACCGGCCACCTGGTCTTCAGCACGCTGCACACCAACGACGCGCCGAGCGCCTTCACCCGGTTGATCGACATGGGGATCGAACCGTTCCTCGTGGCGTCCTCGCTCGAGGCGGTGATGGCCCAGCGGCTCGTCCGCACCATCTGCCCGTCGTGCAAGACGCCGCAGCGTGTGGACGCGGAATACCTGGCCAAGGTGGGCTTTCCGGCGAAGGAAATCGCGACGGCGACCTTCTGGAAGGGGACGGGCTGCGAGGACTGCCGGCAACTCGGCTACCAGGGGCGGACCGGCATCCACGAGTTGCTGGTGATGACGGAGGCGATCCGGCCGCTCGTCATGAACCGCGCCCCGGCCACGACGATCGCACACACGGCGAAGGTGCAGGGCATGCGGACGCTGCGCGAGGATGGCTGGCGCAAGGTGAAGCTCGGGCAAACCACCATCGAGGAAGTCCTGCGCGTGACCCAGACCGAGGAACACGTCAAGGGACTGATCGGCGACGACAAGGTGACCGGCAAATGAGCAACCGCCCGAAGCGCTTCAAGACTTGCCGGGTGCTGGCAACCGGGGCGGAAGGAACCACCCTCTGGCCGTTCGACGCGGCCGGCGACACCCCGAAACCGCAGGCTCCCGTCGTCCTCCAACCCGGCGCCCCCGTCCCCAAGGGCAGCGGGGTCCGGGATTGGCAACAGCTCGTCCGACCCCGCCTCGACGTCGCCTGGTTCGACGCGTCCTCGGTGTTTCTCCACCTGCTCGAGCTTCCCACCACCGATCACGCCGAGATGGCATCGATGGTCGAACTGCAACTCGAGAAGCTTTCGCCGCTGCCGATCAACCAGGTCGCCTGGAGCGCCGAACCCCTCGGCCCCGCCGGCAGCACGTCCACCGCCGTCATCGTGGTCCTCGCCCCGCACTCGGACGTGGATCGCCGCCTCGTCGAACTCGAGGAACACGGCTTCGTGACCGACCGCCTCGAGGTGGCGCTGGTGCGCGAACTGGCCGAAGTGGCCAAGGGCGACGGACTCTGGTTGCTGGCCGACCCGGACCTTGCCCCGAACGTGGCCATCGCCGCATGGAACCTCGGGGACCGCTGGCGTCGCGTCGATCTCCTCCACCTGCCGGCCGATCCCGTCGCGGCCGCGGATTTCCTCGGGAAAACTTTGACCCAGACGGCATGGGCAGCGGAACTCGACGGCTGGCTCGACCACACGCCCCGCGTGCGGATCGTCTCGCCGGCGGCACTGGCATTGGCGTGGGTTCCCACCCTCGAGGAATGGAGCGGGCAGCCGGTCGAGACCCTGCCCTGCCTCCGCCGCGAGGCAGTCGCCGCCCGCACCGCCGCCTGCCAACTCCGGGGCACCGCCGGGTCCCTGGTTCCCGTCGCCCGCGTCGCCCGCAACCGCCAGAAATACGTCGACCGCCTCTGGTTGAGCGGGCTCGGCACGATCGGCATCCTCTATCTCGTCGTGGTCCTGGGCTACATGGCCCGGCTGACCTATCTCGAGAGCCAACGGGACGACGAGAAGGTCAACCTGAAGGGTCTGGCCTTGCAGTACACCAATGCCCTCGCGCTCAAGGCGCAGGTCGCGGTGCTCCAGGAGCAGGTCAACCTGCGCTTCGCGGCACTGGATTCCTGGAAGGCCGTCGTGGACCGGTTGCCCGAAACCATGACGCTCTCGACCCTCAATTTCATCCGGGGCCGCACGCTGCGCATCGACGGCACCGCCGCCGAGCAGGCCCGGGGCGACGTCCTGCGGTTCAACTCGGACCTGGGCAAGGTCATGGTCCGGGACACGCCGTTGTTTTCGAAGGTCCGCGCCCCGCGCATCGACACGCGTCCCGGCGGCAACGTCGGTTGGTCGTTCGAGATGGAACTCAACGTCGGGGAGGCCCCATGACGCGTTGGTTCGACCGCCTCAATCTGGCACCGCAGGAACGCCGACTCGTCCTCGCGGCGATCGTGGTCATCGCGCTCCTGCTGAATTATTGGATCGTCTGGCCCTTCTTTCAGGACTGGCCGAAGGTCAACCGGGAACTGGAGGAGTTGAACCGGATGAAGGGCCGCTACACCGCGGAGACTTCCAAGACCAACGAATACAACACCCTCCTCGCCAGCCTGCGCAGCAAGGGCGCCCAGGTGGCCCCGGAAGATGCCCCCACCCGGTTGCAGGTCGCCATCCTCACCAACGCCAACGCCACCGGCGTGCAGGTGAACCGGCTCATCCCCATCACCCAGCCCGCCCGCCTCGGCGCGAACAGCCAGACCAACCAGTTTTTCGAGGAGTACCAAGTCACCGCCGACGTCGTCGCGGGCGAGCGCGAGTTGGTGGATTTCCTTTACCAGATGGGCAGCGGCGACTCGATGGTGCGGGTCCGGGACGTGAACAACCTGAAGCTGGACCCGTCGCAGACGAAGTTGACGTGTTCCCTCACCCTCGTGGCGAGTTTCCCGCGTCGCACCCCCCCGGCGTCGGCGCCTCCCCGGAAACCTTTGCAGGGTTCCGTGGTTCAACCCAAGGCATCGCCCACGGTGTCGACCAACAAGACCAAGAAGTAGCTTTGCCGTGAAACCGAATCCCCTTGCCCCTTTGTGGCTCGCCGCCGTCATCGCCGCCGCGGACGCGATGGCCCAGACGCCGGCCAACCCGGTCGCAGCCGGCACCCAGCCCGCCGCCGCCTCGCCCGCGGCAATCCCGACGCCCGGCAAACCCGGCGCCTCGCCCGCGGCCACCGCAGCCACCCCCGCCCCGGCCACCAATCGCGTCGCCGTTCCCCGCACGTTTCCCCGCCCCGTCGTCACGCCGGCCAATCCAACCGCGGCCGGTCCGATCCCACGTCCCGGACTTCCCGGCCCCGGCGGCGTCCTGGGTCGCCCCGGCATCTCGACCCCGGGCGGACAAAAGCCCGCCGCCAACGCCCAGGCCACCGCCGAACAGGAGGCCAACGACGCCACCCTCGCCGCCGTCAAGAATGCCGAGACCCCGGAAGCCATGGTGGGCGCGGTCAAGTTCAAGAACATGGAACTCGGCCAGGTTCTCGAGATCTACGGCCATCTCACCGGCAAGACCGTCCTCCGCGGCCAAAATCTCACGGTCAACACCCAGATCACCTATTCCCCCGAGACCGACCTGAGCGTCGAGCAAACCATCCAGGCGCTCGACACCATCCTCGCCCTCAACCAGATCACCACCATCCCCACCGGCGACAATTTCGTGGTGATCGTGCCCTCGGCCCAAGCCAACCAGCAGGGCGCCAGGTTCAGCGATCTTCCCGGCTCGGCCTACAACGAGGCCGCCCAGTTCGTGACCCACGTGGTCACCCTCAAATTCGCCGATCCCAAGGAGGCGACCGACCTCGTCAAGACCTTCGCCAGCGCCCAGGGCGCCAACGGCATCGTCACCCTCGAGACCTCCAAGACGCTCATTCTCCGCGATTTCGCCATCAACGTGAAACGCATGCTCGAGGTCCTCGCGAAGATCGACGTCGAGAACGCCGACGATTTCCTCCTCGAGGTCCTTCCCATCAAGTACGGCAAGGTCGCCGACATCTATACCACCCTGCAGAGCGTCATCAGCGGCCAGGGCGGCGGTGGACTTGGAGCGGGCTCGGGGACCGGATCCGGCGGATTCGGCACGCAAGGGAGCGGCGGCGGCGGAGCCCGTCGCGGGGGCGGTGGCATGGGCCGTTCGGGAATGGGAGGCAGTTCCGGCTACGGCGGCGGGTATGGCGGCGGCTACGGGGGTTCCGGCTACAACACCTACTCCCCCAACCAAGCCGCGCCCCCGACCCGTCTCACCACGCCCACTGCCGGTGGTGGGACGACGTTCAGCCAGCGTCTGGGCGGGAGTGGCCGTGCCGGCGGCGCCGGACTCGGCGCCTTCGCCGAATTGCTCCAGAACGCCAACATCACCCCCGATCTCCGCTCCAATTCCCTCATCGTCTATGCCCGCAAGAAGGAGATGAAGAAGATCAAGGAGGTCGTCGAGAAGGTCGACACCCTCCTCGCCCAGGTCCTGATCGAGGCGATCATCATGGAGGTGTCGCTCAACAACTCGCTCAGCTTCGGCGTCACCGCCGGACAGGCCGGTCGACAGTTCAGTAAGGATCCAAACATCAAGGGTGGAGGCACCATCAACAACAGCGGCGACGGTCTCGGCACCGGGCAAAAGTTCCTCAGCGGCGTCTCGTCGTCCACCAATGCCCTCAGCGCCTTCCCCACGGGCTCCGGATTCAACTATTTCGCGCAACTCGGCCAAAGCTGGGACGTGGCCGTGAACGCCATCCAGGCCGACGGCCGCGTCAATGTCGTCCAGCGTCCCCGCGTCCTCACGTCCCACGCCACTCCGGGACGCTTCGAGGTGGGTTCCGAGGTCCCTTTCATCACCGGTTCGTACAACGGCGGCAGCTTCGGCAGTTCCACACAGATCCAGCGCCAGTTCGTCGGCGTCGGACTCGACGTGATTCCCTTCATCACGCCCGACAACCTCGTGGTGATGGAGATCAACCAGCAGATCGACCAACTCGGCGCCCCGGTTGTCATCGACAACAACAAGGTCCCGACCACGCAGACGCGGTCGGCGACGTCGACCGTGACCGTGCGCAACAAGGACTCGATCATCCTCGGCAGCTACATCAATTCGAGCATCACGCGCGGGAAGTCCGGCGTCCCCTACCTCATGGACATCCCGCTGATCGGCGGGCTCTTCTCCAGCAAGTCCAAAGACGCCAGCCGGACGGAACTCTTGGTGATGATGCGTCCCACCATTCTCGCGACGCCGATCGAGGCGGCCGCGATGGCCAATCAGGAGCGGGCCCGACTCCCCGGCGTGCGGGTCGCCGAAAACGAATTCGAGCAGGCCGAACGCGAGGAAGGCCGCAAGGCGGACAAGCAGGTCAACGACGCCAACAAGAAGGAACGGAAGCGACACGCGGCCGAAACGCCGTCGAAACCCGAGGACAAGTAAACCGACCGGAGGCGCCTTCCACGGCGCGGCCCGGCATGGCCGGGAAATCCCGAGTCCCTGTTTCTCCCGCCCCGGAACCGGTTCCCGATCCTACGGCGCTTTTCCGGGGCGACGTTTTCGCGCCGGCGGCCGCACGGCGGCGTTCTCCACGAAACGCGCCACGTACTTGCCCAGCATGTCGGCCTCGAGATTCACCGGGTCCCCCGCCTTCCGCTCCCCCAAAACCGTCACTTCCCGCGTGTGCGGGATGATCATGGCCCGGAATCCGCGTGCCGTCACCGCCGCCACGGTCAGGCTGATGCCATCCACCGCCACCGACCCCTTGAACACGAGGTAGGGCTTCACTTCCTTCGGGGCCGCCACCTCCAGCACGTGGTCTTCGCCCACCCTTTCCCAGCGGGTAATGGTGCCGGTCCCGTCGACGTGACCCGTCACGAAGTGCCCACCGAACCGGTCGCCCGCGGCGAGCGCGCGCTCGAGGTTCACCCGGGAACCGACCCGGGAGGTCGAAAGGCTGGTGCGATCCCAGGTTTCCCGCAGCAAGTCGAACTCGAGCAATGCCTCCTTCCCCGCACGGCGGCGCCGCACCACCGTCAAACAACAACCATTGATCGCGATGCTGTCCCCCAGGCGCACGCCATCCGCCGCCACGCGGGCCCGCACCACGAGACGGATCGATCCATCGCCCGGACGGATCGCCACGATCGCGCCCATTTCCTCCACGATGCCCGTGAACATGCGGCCACCATCGTGCCCCGACCGTGACCGCTCAAGCGCGCAGTCCCGATATGGGCATCGGCGCCTCGTGACGTCGCCGTCGCCGTCGATGGGCCCCGGAGCGAGGAACTGACGCGCCACAAAGATACCCGGCCAAAGAGTCCGCAGACGGGTTGCGACGCCTGCCGGGACCGGGAACCCCTTCTTCGCGTCGCCAGATCCCCGAAGACCGGCGGCGCGGCGCGCGAACAAGGGCGGTCATGGCGGTACCCGGACACACGCGATGCACCCATCGAACGATGGCCGGATTGACAAATCCACGACCACCGCGAAGTCTCGTCCCAACGTGCCGCTTGCCGCCCGATACCTCGCCGTCGTCCTGCTGTCCCTTTCGCTGGGATTGCACTGGACCGTCGTGCAGTCGGTGGCGTGGGCCGGCATGCTGGTCACGCGCGCGCACGCGGATTCGCTGTCCACCGCGATCCGCACCACGTTCGACGGCCAGCATCCCTGCACGCTTTGCAAGGCGGTGGCCGCCGGCAAGGCCGCCGAGAAGCAGGCCCCGGCCTCGCAGTTCGTGCCCAAGCTCGACCTGTGCAACGCCACGGCCACCGAGATCTCCATCCGGGCCCCGGTCGCGGCACCATCGCTTCGCGCCGAACCGATCGTGGTCTCCCGGTTGCCGGACTCCCCGCTCCCGCCCCCTCCCTGTTGCTGATCGCCAGTGCGGGGCCTTTTCCAGCGACGCGTCGCACCGACGCCCGCGGAACGAGGTCGGCAATCGCGGACGCCTGGCGCGTCCCAATCCCCGCCCGATTCCCCCGCGGAACCCGGCCTTGCCGCGGTCCGCGTCCGTCGTCCGTCACCGGTTTCCAGCCAGCAGTCCATCGTCCGTTCGATCCATGTCTTTGCGCCAACCATCGGGCCGCACCCAGTCGGCTTTCACGCTGATCGAGTTGCTCGTCGTGATCGCCATCATCGCGGTCCTCGCCGGCATGCTCCTGCCGGCGCTCGCCAATGCCCGGGCGCGAGCGCGGGCCATCGCCTGCGTTTCCGACCTCCGGCAACTCGGCGTCGGCTGCGCGATGTACGCGTCGGACAACCAGGAATTCCTGCCCCAGACCTCGCATCAGGGAGCCTCGTGGCTCGGTTCGCTCGCCGCCTACGGCCTCACCAACGTCTACCGCTGCCCGGTCGACACCAATCGCCTGCGCCTCACCAGCTACGCGATCAACGATTTCCTGACGCCCCATCCCTACGGGGCCGCCGACGTCGATTTCACGAAGACCACCCTGCTGCCCGCGCCGTCCGAGACGGTCCACCTTGCCGAAGCCCGCGAGAACTTCGTCGGTTCCGATCATTTCCACTTTGCCGACGCCGGCAGCGGCGGATTCGGGACGAACGCATTCGCCTCGCAGGTCGCCGTCTCGCGGCATCGCGGTTCCGCCAATTACCTCCACGCGGAGGGCCACGTCGAAGGCCTTCGATGGATCCGCGTCCGCATTTTGCTCGGTCCGCCCACGACGCGTTTCGTGCGTCCGGACGGCCGGGATTCCAACCCGTAGAAGCACGGCAAACGACATGAGAGAACTCGCCACACCCGCGTCACTGCTGGCTGCCCTGCTGGCAGTCGTCCTTCCCACCCAAGCCCACGAACACGTCGCCGCCGGGGCGGCTTCCACCGACCCGGGGACGCCGTTGCTATTCGCGAGCGACGACGATTTCGGGGCGGCTTCCGGTTACGTCTTCACTTTGGAGACCGGGGCGGATGCCCGGTACGCGGGCTTCTACCACGGCGAACTGATCATGGTCGCCCTCCCCGCGACCCCGGGATTCGGAGGTCCCGATCCGCAGCACGCCGCACTGGGCTCCCGTGTCGAGGCCGTCCTTGAATCCGTGACGGGCCCCGCCGGCGGAAGCTTTGGATTCTGGGAAACGCCCGGCAACGACCTCGACGCCGAGGAACTCACGTTCTCGGCAGCGGTCGGCGAAACCCATGGGACCCACCGCTTCCCCGTCAGCGAAAACGACGGCCAACCCGGGGCGGATCCCTACGGGCACATCCATGGCCGGGTTTACAGCGCCACCAGGCCGGGTCTGTACAAAGTCGGGTTCCGCTTCGTCGACACGTCCGCCAACGGCCCCGGCGGCGGACCGATTCACGCACCCTCCGAAAGGTTTTACCTGAACTTTCAGGCAGGACTCACCATCGCGGGCGTCGCGCCGGCGGCCGGCGGGATCGACGTGACGTTCGCGGCAACGGCCGGCAAGACATTGCAGCTCGAGACATCCCCCTCCATCGCGGCGGTGCCGGACTGGAAACCCATCGGCGACGCGATCGCTGGCGACGACCATCTGCACACGGTGACCGCGCCCACGGACAGCACGGCGTTCTTCCGACTGGTTGCACGCTGACGGCGCGACCAACCGGAACGACGCCGTCGAAGTTCCCGGTCCGCCAATAACCCTCCCGCTTCGGCGACACCCGAAAGCCTTGCGGCGGCCGAGGTGGTCGCTCCGAACCAATCCACACCGCGCACGGGGAGCCCCGAAGCCTCGGGGTCTCGCCTCCGGTTGCTTCCTCCCATGACTCGGAAAACGGGATCGCGATGCGATGGAGTGAATGCCCCATGGCGGCGCACCCATCGAGCCCGGTCCAAGCACGCGCCCCGAGTCCGTTTTCGGCGACTTTATGGACCGGTTTTCGACCCTCCACAGGGACACGACCCATCGAATTTCCCCCGCTTTAACGCAAACGCAACAATCCCTCACAAAACCCTTGTAGCCACAACATATGGTGGTAGCGTCTTCCCCCGTCCCCAATGGATGGGGTTACACGAGGTAACCAAGGTCGCGTTAGTTCGTTTGATTTGTCCGATTTTTCCACGGTTTTTCGGTCGGCGGATTGATTCGTTGGTTCTGGGGAACCAATCGGGGTCGTCGAAGGCCGGAAGCCACCCGTAGTTCAGGATCCAAACCCACCCAAGCCATGATCGACGCCCGCGAAACCGTCGTCTCTTCCTCGCAAACTGCCGCTTCCCGGCGACGCCCGGCGAGGTCCACCCCGTCGCGCAAACCGAAAGGTGCCGCACGGACCAAACGCCCGCTGTCGCGGGTGTTCTCCGACCCCAAAGTCTCGCCCTTCGACCAGATCGAGTGGGAACGCCGCACGGCCGAGATCACCGACGACTCGGGCAAGGTGATTTTCAAGCAGGAGAACGTGGAGGTGCCCAAGACGTGGTCGCAGCTCGCGACCAAGGTGGTGTGCTCGAAATATTTCTACGGGGACCCGGCAAAGGCCGAGCGCGAGCATTCGGTGAGGCAGTTGATCCACCGGGTGACGCGCACGATCGCCGACTGGGGTGTCCGCGACGGCTATTTTTCGAAGGAAGACGGCGAGATTTTCTACAACGAGTTGACGTGGCTGTGCGTGAACCAATACGGCGCCTTCAATTCGCCCGTGTGGTTCAATGTCGGCCTGTACCACGAGTACGGCATCGGCAAGACGTCCGGCCGGGGCAATTGGTGCTACAACCGCAAGTCCGGCGAGGCCGAACGCGCGCCGACCCAGTACGAGTTCCCCCAGACCTCGGCCTGCTTCATCCAGAGCGTGGACGACAACATGGAGAGCATCATGAACCTCGCCTACTCGGAGGCGATGCTCTTCAAGTTCGGATCCGGCACGGGCTCCGATCTTTCGCCGATCCGCAGCTCCAAGGAAAAGTTGTCCGGCGGCGGGCGTCCGTCGGGTCCGATGAGTTTCCTCAAGGTCTACGACCAGGTGGCCAACGTCGTCAAATCGGGCGGGAAGACCCGACGGGCCGCGAAGATGAACACGCTGCGCGACTGGCACGGCGACATCGAGGACTTCATCACCGCGAAGATGAAGGAGGAACGCAAGGCGTGGGCCCTCATCGAGCAGGGTTACGACGGTTCGTTCAACGGGGAGGCCTATGGCTCCGTGATGTACCAGAACGAGAACCTGTCGGTCCGCGTCACCGACGAGTTCATGCAGGCCGCCGTGGAAGGCAAGGAGTGGTGGACGAAGTCGACCACGACCGGCAAGCCGCTGGAGAAGAAGGATGCGTCCAAGCTCCTCGATCTCATCGCCGAAGGCACCTGGATCTGCGGCGATCCCGGGCTCCAATACGACGGCGCCATCCAGAAATGGCACACGTCCAAGGGCACCGCGCCGATCCACTCCACGAACCCGTGTTCGGAGTACGTGTTCCTCAACGACACCGCGTGCAACCTCGCGTCGTTGAACCTCATGAAGTTCAAGCGCCCCGACGGTGCCTTCGACGCCGAGCGTTTCAAGGCCGCCGTCCGCATCTTCATCACCGCGCAGGAAATCGTGGTCGATCCGGCCAGCTATCCCACCAAGGCCATCGCGGAAAACTCGCACATCTTCCGCACCCTGGGCCTCGGCTTCGCCAATTTGGGATCGCTCGTCATGAGCTACGGCTTGCCTTACGACTCCCATGACGGCCGCGCGCTCGCCGGCGCCCTGACCTCGATCATGACCGGCCACGCGTACGAGCAGAGCGCCGAGATTGCCGCCACCATGGGGGCGTTTCCCGGCTACAACGACGCCCGCTGCAGCGGCACGCCCCAACCCATCGGCAAGGACAACGTCGGGTCCACCCTCGGCGTCATCCAACTCCACCGCGCCGCCGTCGAGGAGATCCAACCGAGCCATGAGTTCGCCTATCTCAAGGAAGAGGCCCGGCGTTGTTGGGACCGCGCCCTCGCCCGCGGCAAGGAAGTCGGGTTCCGCAACGCGCAGGTCACCGTCCTCGCGCCCACCGGCACCATCGCCTTCCTCATGGACTGCGACACCACCGGCATCGAGCCCGACATCGCCTTGGTGAAGTACAAACTGCTGGCCGGCGGCGGCATGCTCAAGATCGTCAACCGCACGGTGCCCGAAGGCCTGCGTCACCTCGGCTATTCGGACAGCCAGTCGGAACGCATCATCGCCCACATCGAGAAGTACGACACCATCGAGGACATCACCCTCGAGGCCGACGACGCGCTGGTGAAGGAAGGCCGGGCCAAGGCGGGCGACGTCGCGCAGAGCGGCCTGAAGCCGGAGCATCTCGACGTCTTCGACTGCGCGTTCAAGCCGCACCGCGGCCAACGCAGCATTCACTACATGGCGCATCTCAGCATGATGGCCGCGGCCCAACCGTTCATCTCCGGCGCGATCTCGAAGACGGTCAATTTCCCGAACGAGGCGACCACCAAGGAGATCCGGGACGCGTACGTCCAGGCGTGGCGCATGGGCCTCAAGTGCGTGGCCATCTACCGCGACGGCTCGAAGCGCTCGCAACCGCTCAATACCAAGAAGACCAACGAGGGCGGGGACAGGTCTTCCCAATCGACCCCGGAAGTCGCGACCCTCGAGAACCGCATCCGCCAACTCGACGGCGAGGTCGCCTCGCTCCGCGAACAACTCGGCCAACCCCTGCGCCGGCGCCTGCCCGACACCCGCATGGCGCTCAACCACAAGTTCGAGATCGCCGGTCACGAGGGCTACCTCACCGTCGGTCTGTTCGAGGACGGCCGACCGGGCGAACTCTTCGTCACCATGGCGAAGGAAGGCAGCACGATCGGCGGCCTCATGGACACCATCGGCGCGTTGACCTCGATGGCACTCCAGTACGGCGTGCCGCTCGAACAGTTGGTCAAGAAGTTCGCCCACCAACGCTTCGAACCCAGCGGCTTCACCCGCAATCCCGACATCCGCAACGCGGCGTCCATCATCGACTACGTGTTCCGCTGGATGGCCAACCAGTTCCTGGTGGGATACCGCGAGGCATCCGGCCCGAATGCGGGCCAAGCCGAACTCCAGATCCCCGGCCTCAACGAGGAGCTCAAAAAAAAAGTGAACCGTCCCGTCCCTGAGCTGCCGCTCGCGGACGAGGGGAACACCGAGGTGATCGTGCGTTCCGAGGTCAAATCCTCCACGCGTTCCGCGCCGACGCGGATCGACATCCTCACCACCATGATCAAGGGACAGTCCGACGCGCCGAGTTGCCCGAACTGCGGGCACATCGCGGTCCGCAATGGCGCCTGCTACAAGTGCCTCAATTGCGGCGAGAGTCTCGGCTGTTCCTGATCCGCCATCTTCCATCCGAGTTGTGCATGCAAGGGCCGGGTCGCAAGACCCGGCCCCTTTTCGTCGGACATGGACGGGCCTCGCGCACGTCGACGGCGACGTCCCGGCCGCCGTGTCCCCGGGCACCCGCGGGATTCCGGCATGCGGGAATGGTTTTCCCGGCTGCTGGTACACGGCATGCCGGGCTTTCGACCCTTCCGACAACCCTGCGTCACCCGTAGACGCTTGCGCGGAATTCACTCGCCGCGGTCCGACCGCGCGCAAGCGCTCCGGAACGCGACGGGAAGGAGCATCAGCCACGCCACTTGGCGACGAGCGCCACCCGACACCATCACGGCCACGCAGCCTCACCCCGGGCACAAGCCGTGTCTCAAAACGGTGTCGCGGCCTTCCGAAGGCCTTGCCACCGCAGTCCGAAAGCGCTTCGCGCGGGGGACAGTTTCCGAACGGGTCCCTCGTCCAACCACTCCCCGTTTGACTCGCCGTCCCGTTTGCCCCGATCGTCGCCCCGAAATGACGGCCTCCCATGCCTCCAACCAACCCGGCGCCCGGATCGCCCCGGTGGCATGGCACCGTCGCGTGGGTCCCGGCGTGGCCCTTGTCCGGGCCCGCCCGATGCGGCTGGTTTCGCGGTAGTTCCATCCACCGACGGGAAACTGCCCCAAACCCGCCGAGCCTCGGCCGGCGGGTTTCGTCTTTCCCGCCACGACGACCGGCAATCCCTGCAAGCCACCGATGAGCCCAATCCACACCGAGAAGCCCGCGTCGCGGGCCCGCGTCCTGCTGGCCTTCGCCGCCGTCTATCTCGTCTGGGGTTCCACCTACCTCGCGATCCGCGTCGCCGTCGCCGGCATCCCCCCGTTCCTGATGGGCGGCACCCGCTTCGCCCTCTCCGCCGCCCTGCTCTTCCCTTTTCTCCTCCGGCGGGGCGACGCGGCCCCCACCACCCGCCAATGGCGCGACGCCACCATCGTCGGATGCCTCCTCATGCTCGGCGGCAATGGACTGGTCGTGTGGGCGGAACAAACCGCCAACTCCAGCCAGGCGGCACTCTTCATTGCCAGCACGCCGATGTGGTTCACCGTGTTCGAGTGGATGCGTCCCGGCGGCAATCGTCCGCACCCGTTGACATGGCTCGGGATCGCGCTGGGGTTTGCGGGCGTGTTCACCCTCGTCGCCGGCCATGCCGCGGACACCGCGTCGCTTGCGCTGCCGCAGTCCCTCGCGTTGCTCGCCGCGACCATTTGCTGGGCCGGCGGCTCCGTGTACGCGCGCCACTCGGCGCGCCCCGCCTCGCCCTTGATGGGCGTGGCGGCCCAGATGTTGGCGGGCGGACTTGCCATGCTCCTCGTCGGACTCGTCCGCGGCGAGGCCGGACAGGTTGTCCCGGGTGCAATCCCCGCCACGGCGTGGCTCGCCCTGGTCTATCTGGTCTTGTTCGGGTCGCTCGTGGGCTACACGGCCTACGTCTACCTGTTGCGCCATTGCACGTCGGCGCAGGTGTCCACCTATGCCTACGTGAATCCCATCATCGCCGTCCTGCTCGGCGCGTTCGTGCTCGGCGAATCCGTGGGCCCGCGCGTCCGCACCGCGGGCGCCCTGGTGGTGGGCGGCGTCATCCTGCTCACGGTCCCGCCCAAGGTCTGGCTCGGACTGCTCGCCCGCATCGCCCGGGGGCTTCCCTTGGGAACCTGTCGGCCCTAGCCTCCCCCCCGCGCATGCTGCTGGTCATCGACAACTACGATTCGTTCACCTTCAACCTCGTCCAGTATCTCGGCGAGATGGGCGTGGAGATGCAGGTGCACCGCAACGACCAGATCCGTGTCGAGGACGCCCTCGCACTGCGCCCGGAACGGGTGCTCATCTCGCCGGGCCCCTGCTCGCCCCGCGAGGCCGGCCTGTCGAACGAGCTCATCCGGGCTTTCGCCGACCGGCGCACGCCGATCCTGGGCGTCTGCCTCGGGCACCAGTGCATCGCCCACACCTTTGGCGCCGAGGTGGTGGTAAATTACCGCATGATGCACGGGAAGACCTCGCCCATTTTCCACACCGGGACCGAGCTCTTTTCCAGCATGCCGAATCCCTTCAACGCCACGCGCTATCACTCGCTGGTGGCGCGGCGTGATTCGATTCCCGACTGCCTGGAAATCACCG